>JACQVV010000149.1 GCA_016209595.1 Planctomycetota bacterium | reverse complement strand
CAACCCCGACTACATGCCGAACGCCTGGTTCCACGAGAAGGACGGCAAGAAGTGGTTCCACATCGGCGACGTCTACCTCGCCGACAAGTGCTACGTCGAGAAGCAGCCGCCGGAGCTCGCGCTCCGGTCGCACGGCTTCTACGAGATCACCTCGCTCGGGATGGTCTACAACCCGGCGGGCGAGCAGATCGCGTCCCGGATCGTCGCGACCGCGATCCGCTCCTATTACCCCATCCGACACTCGACCCAGAAGAACTTCATGTCGAAACCCTCCGGGACGAGCTGGAAGACCGGCGAACCCTATCCCTCGGCGCCCTGGACCGACTCCGACGTCACGAACTGGGCCGTCAACACCACGACCTTCCCGGAGAACATCTGGGACAACCGGAACGGCTCGCAAACGACCTCGGAGCCCGGGAAAGCCGACCCCTGGACCGGAGGGGTCGAGCTCACGCCGATGGACGACCCCGTAGCGGGCGCGACCTTCTTCACGAACTACCGCCACCACATCGAGGCGAACCCGCCGACGGTTGGGGATCGGCAGTACTATCTCGAATCGAACACCCGGGACGCCTACGCCACTTCGAAAACCCTCCAGGACCGCTCGGTCCACAACGCCTCGACCACGCAGGGGAGCGACCTCTTCCCCGACGGGCTCTACCACAATCAGTGGCGGCGCTGGCGGGCGACGGTCTACAAGAACGGGGCCTATAACGTCGCGAGCTACCAGAAGATGCGCCCGGACCAGGGGACGCTCGAGATGTGGTACAAGATCGAGACTCACTGGTTCGGCGGCGAGATCTTCACGGCCTTCCAGCCGTGCGTCTCGACGTTCGCCCAGCAGCCCTCCGAGGGGATCCAGCACCGGGTGTACCTGGGATACGTCCCGTTCCGCTGCGGCTTCGGCGGGTGCGCCCCGGTCGACCAGCCCTACAGGTGGCACGGTTCCCCGGAGGTGCAATCGTCGCGCGGCGTCCTCTGCGTCCCGGTGATCTGCGCCGAGAGGCTCTACTACACCGCCTCGATCGAGCTCTCGACCGGGCGGATCTACGGCCGCGACGCGGGCTATCAGAACCGCCGGGCGACGGGCTTCTTCAACATCAACGGCTCGGTCGTCCAGCTCGCGAGCGCGAACTTCGTCGACTACGAGTACTTCCCGCTCCTCAACTGGGGCAGGGATAAGATGTGGCACCACCTCTACACGACCTGGCGGGCCGGGACCGACATCGAGTTTTACATGGACGGTGTCCGCGCGCCCTACCGGACCACAGTGACGAACACCGCCTACGGCCAGGGGCAGATCGTCCTCCCGTGGTACGGCTACAACGACATGCAGCCCGAGATCCACGTCGGCGGGACCCGGAAGTTCGAGGTCCCCCAGCGAATGCTCTCGCTCGGCCCCGGCTTCGCGTGGAGTGCCCCGAGCCTCTCGGTCGTCTGGCCGAAGCCGCTCCGCTACTGGTACGACTTCACGCCGAGCGGGCCGACCGACTGGAAGGCCGACGGCACGCTCGACTGGATCCGGATCTTCCAGGCGGCCGGCGCGGGCGCCCGGCGGAACCGGTTCGAGCCGATCTCGGGGAGCTATGTCGGCGCCTACCGGAACCAGATCAAGATGCCGCAGGACGCGACCCGGATCGTCTACATGTCCTGGAACGAGCAGATCCCGACCTGGAACCCGGCGATCGACCCCGGCCCCTACTACTACGGGCGCTACATCTATCCCAACCAGCGGCCCGACGTGATCCTGGAGCTGAGGACCGCCGCCGGGACCTGGCGCTTCGACGAGCCGACGCTCCAGGCCGCCCCCTTCAACATGACGGCGGAGCAGGCGCGGAAGGCCGCCCACGGCTCGGGCGTTCCCTTGAACGCGATCGTCCAGCCGGGCGAGGTCGTCACCTATACGGCCTACTTCCGGAACAGCGGAAACGTCACGCCGCTTCAGGTGACGCCGATCCTCGAGGACGTGACCCTCTTCTACTTCACCAAGGCGCCCGCGACCTTCTTCTGGGAGGAGTACTGATGTTCCGCTCGCTCGCGAAGCTTCTCGTCCTCTCGGCCCTTCTCTCTCTCCTCGTCCCGGCGGTCCTCGCCCAGGCCCCCGGAGGGGACGGCCCCGGAGTGGGAGGCGGCGCCAAGGAGAACAAGGAAGACGCCGGAAACGAAACGAAGAGCCTGAATGACAACCGCGAGGGCAACTACGTCGAGTTCGACGGCTCGAACCTCAAGCCGCTGGAAGGGGACAGCGGGCCCGACAAGGCGACGCTCGACCGCATGGCCGGGCTCGACGAGTCCGGAGGCGCCGAGGAAGACCTCCCCGAGGAAGACACCGCCGCTCTCGAGGACGCCGGGAAGCTCACGGTCGAGGGCACAATGGAGCCCACCCGGGTCGAGGCCCGGGGGACCGCGAGTTTTCCAGACGAGACCCGGATCTCGCTCGCGCTCCACCAGAAGGGGAAGCGCCTACCTGTCATGGGCGCGGCCTTCGTCAAGAACGGCCGCTTCGAGGCGGTTCTGGAATCGCCCGGCCGGCTCTCGGCGGGGCAGTACACGATCCAGGCCGAGTTCCTGAAAAGCCAGCAGCCCCTGGAGGTCCGGGACGCGCTCGCCGGATCGGGGATCCCCGAGCGTGTCGTCGCCAAGGGCAAGGTCGGCGCGGACGACCCGGTCTGGGTCCTCACCGAGGAGCTCGAGCTCCGGATCCTCTTCTTCCGTATCCTCGCTTCCTACACGGCCCGCTCCGAGGAGCTCCGCGGGATGCTCACCGGCGCCGCGGATCGGAGCCGCTACTGGCAGGCGGAACGCTTCGACGCGACCCAGTGGGCGAACGACGTGACCCGCCTCAGGGTCGGGATCGACGAGACCTACCAGGTCGTGAAGAAGGAAGAAGAGTCCTATCTCACGCGGCCGTTCCCCCAGGTTTGGGACCGCTTCCGCACGCTCACGAACTTCCTCCTCGACGCGACGGTGGCCGGCACGACCGAGGTCTACAAGGCGGGTGGCGCCGAGGGCGTCGAGCCTCCCGCGATGCCGCCGTCGGTCTCCCTCTACTACTTCCCGAGGCCGAATGAGTCCACCGGCCTCGATCTTCTCGGCGTCGCCGAGGGGGAGCTCGGCGAACTCCGGGTGGCGCTCGGCCTCAACACGGCGCGGGACCTCGAGAAGCACACGCTCGTCTGGGCTGTCGCCGCGGCCGAGGGATCGATGAAGGACATCGAGAAGCTTGCCGACCTAGCCTCGGACGAGAAGAACAAGTTCGAGGCGTCCGAGTGGATGCGCTCGCTCGCCGACTGGAAGGAAGGAATCGGGCGCCGGTCGCAGCGCCTCGACCGGTACGTCCAGACCCTCAAGGACGAGATCCTCGGCGGATCGGATCCCTTCTTCGCGGCCGAATTCGAGCAGGCGAAGGGCGTCTTCGCCGCCCTGCCGTCGCTTGAGGCGCCCTACTGGAAGGAGGTCTACGCCAAGAGGAAACTCGAGACCACTCCCGAGGTCGAGGCGGCTCCCGCCGTCTCCAAGGCTGTCGAGGAGATCGACAAGCTCCTCGCCCCCGTGAAATCGGCGTCGAAGGGTGGATAGGGGAGCGGCCTAGAGGTGCCGAACCTCCGGACGTTTCCGCCCTTCGGCGTCGCGCTCGCGGCGCTTCTTCTTCCCGGCCCGACGCCATCCTGCGGCCAGGACGGCGTCGGGCCGGTCGAGATCGCGGTCTATCGGACGCCGGGGAAGCCCATGGACTTCCACCTGCGCGGAAAGCCTGCCGAGGAGATCGTGGCCCTCCGGGAAGCCGGGGAGTACCTTCTCGCCGTGCGGGTCAACGTCCCGCGGGATCGGGTCGAGGCCTACACGGAGCAGAGGGTGGAGCTCTCGGCCGAGGAATGGGCCGCGCTCGTTCGGATCGTCGAGGAGCAGGGCCTCTTCGACTGGAAGCCCGGGGAGGAAGGGGCCGCCTATGACTGGGGCGACAAGGGCTACGGGGTTCGCGGACCGCGCGAGGTCGCGCGCATGTGGTCGGGGCCGATCGAGAACGAAGAGGCGCCGGACCGCCTGTTTGACGCGCTCGCGCGGCTCGCGCGCGAGAAGATCCCCAGCCTCCCACTCTACTATCTCGCTCCGCGGGACTAGGAAGTGTTGCGACGCGGCTGGAGACGGGAGGAAAAAGAAGGCGGCCTGCCCTCGGCCGTTCCTCCAGCCTACAGCCTCCAGCCTGAAGCCTGGCTAGAACACCAGTCCCGCCGCCCGTCCCCGGCTGCCGGCCGGGAGCCTGTCGCGGATAGGCATTCGGGCTGCGCGGGGCGCTTTCGGCCGATCTCTTCGTTGCTCGGGCGCAGCGTAGGACGAGGCTACGCTTGGCGCCCTCGCGCCTCGATCTCGGCCGAAATCGCTCCCGCTCGCCCTCGAAGCGCTATCCACGACAGGCT
>JACQVV010000148.1 GCA_016209595.1 Planctomycetota bacterium | reverse complement strand
CGAGGCGCGAGGGCGCCAAGAGGTGCCCTGCTACGCCGCGCCCGAGCTACGACGAGATCGGCCGAAAGCGCCCCGCGCTGCCCGAATGGCTTTCCGCGACAGGCTCCTCGCCGACCGAACGGCGGCCGGTCATGCGAGCCGTCGTAGCCCGGCTCGTGCCAGAGCACGGCGAAGGCCGGGTGATGGAAGGCGGCGAGCCGAAATCGCGCGCTCCGCCAGGCGCCGCCGGCGAGCTCGGCCGCGAGCCATCGCATCTGCTCCGAGCCGGGCCGGTGGTCGGGGTTCTTGTCGAGGACCACGACTCGGTCCGAGCGCGATTCCGCGCTTCCTTCGGAACATCGAATCGCTATCGCTCGACGCGCACGAGCTCCCGGGACCACTGAGTGGCCCCCCCGGGTCCGCCCACGGAATCCACCCTCTCGCGAACGAGCCCCGTGCCGCGCGCGAGCCAGAGCGTCCTCACCACCTGCGTGGGTGCTACGTTGGGGACCGGTTCGTCGCCCGCGTTCCAGGTCATGCGGAGCACGATGCACTCGTGCCGGCCCGCCGGGACCTCGATCGTCTCAGTCCCCAGGTGTTCGACCTCGTAGACTCGTTCGCGACCGCCTTTGCCCCGGTCTCCGTACGTCCACCGGTCGCCCTTGTCCGAGGGTCGTTTCAGCAGGAGGCACGGCGCGACGATTCCCCAGTCGAGCGTTCCGGCTGCGTTCCGGGTCGTCTTGCGCACGAGCGCGAGCCCGTCCGGCAGCCCGGCATACCAGAGCTCCGTCGTGCCCCCGGAACCGCCCTCCTCCACGACGATGCAGGCCGGCCGATCGCCGGCCGCGGGCTCGTTCCGCACGACCGCCGCGCTCCGCTCGACGCCCTCGCCGTCCCGGTACACCCATCGCTTCACGCCGTCCAGCCCGAGCCACTCCGCCTGCCCGCGCGCGGCTGGCGCGAGCCCGACCAGCACGCCGAGCGCCAGGAGCGCGGTTCCCGTCCGCCGTGTCATCCACGCCTCCATGTTCCCGAAGGGTCCGTGGAACCGTTCGTCCTCACAGAACCTGTCGAACCTGCCAATCCGAGGATACAATAGAACATCGGCGCCACAAGGGAAGGCCCCGTGGATGAGAAGTAGGAAGATGCAGGCCGGGGGCGTTTGGCTACCGATCCTCCTGGGAATCGCCGGCTTCTTCCCTGCCGAGGCGACGGGTCAGGGGAATCCAGGAGATCGAGAGGTCCGGCGCTGGGTCGAGGAACTCGGAGCCTCGGACTACGCGGTCCGCGAGCGCGCCTCCGAAAACCTCCTTCGCACCGGGCTGGACGCGTTTCCATTCGTCGAGGAGGGGACTCGTTCCGAGGATCCCGAGAAGAGTGAGAGGGCCATCGGGATCCTCTACCGCTTCTCGTTCACTCCCGCTCTTCTCGACGAGGCGGGGCAGGAAATCGGTCGCTACGAGAGTGCCGGCTCGGAGGAGAAGGCTCTTCTCATCGACCAGGCATTCGATCGGGCGAGGAAGGAGTGCATACCCTTCCTTCGAGCCGTCATCGCCGCCGAAAACGATCCTCGCGCTCTCGAAGCGGCCATCGGGCACTCCTACGACCTGGAAAGAGAGGGAATGTCCCGATGGATCGAGGACCGGGCCGAAGGCCCCTCCGTCCCCGCTCCGATCCACCGGAGGCTCGCCCAGTGCTTCGTGCAGCGTGATCTCCCCCTGGAGAATCTCCTCCGGCATACGGACAGGGTCCTGGCTCGGGGCGGTGGGTTGAGCGACCCCATGGCCTACACCGACTGGTTCCTGGCCCTCATCCGAGAGAGGCAGCGCGACGCTCTGACGAAGCTCTTCGCCGCGGGAAAGGAAACGCTCCTGAGCTCGGGGAAGGCAGCGGTCGAGGCCGCCCACAGCCTGTTGAGGGGGCGGGAGATCGAGCTCGCCAGCGAACTCGCCTCATCGCTACTGGAACGCTACCCCCTCGACGAGGATCTCAAAGGCGCGCTCGCCAAGGAGTTCCTGGAGTGGGACGAACCAGAAGAGGCTTTGAAGATCGCGGCGACCATGGGATCTCCCCCCTCCGACGTCCTCCGCCGCGCCTACCGCCTGGCGTGGCTGCCCCGGGAGGCGTGTCATCTGGCCCGCGCCCAGGTTGCGCGTGGCGGGGAGGAGCCCTGGCTCCGACTGCGGGGGATCGAGGATCTCTTGTACTTCGGGCTCGCCGGCGAGGCGAACGATTGCTTCCAGGCCATTCGTGACACCCTTCGCGCGGATTCCTTCCGTACGATCGAATTCCAACTCGCGGTGAGTCGGGCCGACTTCGAGAGCGCGGTCCGGCTCCGGCCAGAATCAGGGGAACCACCGGACAAGGAACCTGCACCCGATCTCAACTGGGCGCTGCGGTTTCTGGATCGCGCACAAGGGGAGCGCGTCGAGTCCCTCCCGGTCGATCCGGAAGAATCTCGGGGCTACTACTCCCACTCCTACCGTCTCCAGCCGGCGGGGGTCGCCGAACGGGACGGGAGGAGAGGCGAGGCCCTTCTTCTCTACTGCGAGGCCCTCGCAGACCCCAACCCCCTAACCGGCTGGCGACTGGAAGAAGTGGAACGAAAGGCCGCATATCTCGCGCGGCTCGACGGTGCTGTCGAGGAGGCGATCAGGCTCGCCGTCGGACCGACTGAATGGGAACGGTCGCACGAGGAGAAGGAACCCATCTCGGAGTTTTCTCGCCGCTGGAACGAAGACTGGAGACGCCAGCGGGGCGCGCGAGTCGTCGCGGAGATCCGGCGGCGAGCGGGCGACTTCATCGGCGCCTCCGAGGATCTGGAGCGGATCCTCGGACCTCGCGACACCCTTTGCAGCGACGAGGATCGCCTCGATGCCGCGTGGTTCCACTTCTGCGCGGGCTCCCTCGATCGAGCCGAGGCGATCTTGGCCCCGCTCCGCGACGGCGGTCATGGGAGGAGCGCCATAAACCTGCGGATCGCCTTCCACCTGAGCCTCCTCGTCGCGCGCGGCCGCGGAGAGCTCGACCTCGCGGCGGTTCTTCGCGAAGCGCTAGCTCGCCCCGCCGGCCCGGAGGTCTACGCCTCGGGCGTGTTCCTGCTCTCCCGGGGGGTCGACGGCGCCGCCCTTCGCGAGTTCCTCAAGATCGAGAACGCTCGAGGCGAGGAGTCCGCAGAGGATCGAGCCCGCAGACTTCACGCCCGGAGGCACATCTCCCGGATCCTCGCCCGGCGAGGCGATCTCGAAGGCGCCGCTCGCTATCTCCTCCTCTCGTTCCGCTCGAACTCGGGGAACGCCCCTCCACCGCTCCGGGCGAGACTGGAGCTCGCCAGGGCGAGGCTCGCCCTCGCTCGCGGCAGCACAACCGCGGCTCGAGAGAGTCTGGAGGGATCGCTCGCACTCGACCCGTTCCTCGTGCCGGCCGCCCTGCTCCTCAGGGATCTGGCGCGCGAGACCGATCCAGAAACCGCCGCGCGGGCCGGAAGTCTGGCGGTCGCGGAGCTCCGCCGGCTCGTCCGCCTGGAGCCCCTGAACCCGAACGCGCACGCCGAACTCGCGCGCGCGCTGGAGAGCGGAGAAGAGGCAGAGGAGGCGGCTGCAGCGCGGAAACGCGCGGAGGCGTTGCGTCAGGAGAGGATGTTGCCCGCCGGTGTCCCCGTGGACACCGACCCGGGGCCGATCGAATCCGGGCGGGAAACGGTGGCACGTGCCGTGGGTGAAGAATCGGATGCCGCTGCCGCCTCGACTCTGGAGGCCCTTTTCGACTGGTTCGACGGTCTCGGCTTTCCCGACGTCGCGAAGCTCGACTACGTCATCGTGCATTCCTGGATCCGGCCGAGGTTCGAGGGGTTCCTCCTCGAAGATGGGGGCGACACCTTCACCGTCCTCACCCCGGGGCTCCAGCGGTTCGCCATGAAGGGTCCCACTTCCAATGTGGCGCCCCTGGAGCGAGCCCGTTTCGAGGTGGCCGACTTCCAGGAGGTCATCCGGACCCGCTCGCGCGTGTCCTTCTACCCGGGGACGCCGACCCGGCGGGGGTCTCTCGTTCTCCGGTCCTTCCTCCTCGCGCGGTGGTGCGACCGGCGCGGCATGACCGGGGAGGCTCGCAAGATCTTCTCCTCGCTGGCGCATGTCGACGAGCGACTTCGGCACGGGCGATCCCTGGCCGACGTCCTCCTGGAAGACGTCGCGAATGCGTGGTACTGGCAGATCCCTGCCCGGTTCGACGATCCAGATGCCAATCGCATGAGTCTCCTCGACGAGTCTCGCCGGTTCGCCTCGAACTTCGCGGGAACCCTGGAGGGGGTAGAGGCCGCAAAAGTTGCCGCGCTCCTCGAGTCGATGCTCGCCGAAGAATCCGGCCGGGCGAATCCAACCCGATCTCTCGACGAAATGCCCGCCGGTGAACGAGCGGCCGAGCTCGTGTTCCAGCTCCGGAATCAGACGGAAAGGCCGGTCGCCACGCGCAACGGTTGCTTCATCCTGAGCAACGACCCAGCCGACACGAGCCCTGCCGCCCGGCTCGTCGAGATGGGCCTCGACGCCGTGCCCCGGTTGATCGAGGCGATTGCGGACGAACGGTTTACTCGGGCCGTGAGCAGTGTCAACCGATACGGCGACTATCGCGTCTTGCGCGTGGGAGACTGCGCCACCGCGATCCTGGAACGGATCGCGGGAAGGACGTTTCATCCGTGGGTTCAGCTGGGCGACTCCATTCACGCCGACGGGGTAGTCGGAGAGACGCGGGCGCGAGCCGAGACCTGGTGGGCTCGAGTGCAGTCCGAAGGGGAACGAGCGCTCCTGGTCGAGGCGACGCGCGCCGGGGACGAGTGGAGCGTCTACAACGCGCGCCGGCTCCTCGCCCGGTATCCGGATGTCGCTCTCGATGCAATGTCGGAAGGTGTGCGAGCCGCCGGCGGTTCAGGGGCCGGCCGGGAGCTCGTCCGTCTCGCGGGAAGCATCGAGGGAGATGCCCCGGTCGAATTCCTCCTGGCCGAGCTCTCGGATGCCGAGCACCCGTGGTGCAGGATCGAGGCCGCCAGAGCCCTCCAGAGCCGCGAGAGACCCGAGGCGCTCGCCGTGATGATCCGGGAATGGGAGTCGTCAGGTAGACCGGAACCGCCCGGCGAGGTCGTGGACTTCCTCCTGTCCTCGGGCGATCCGGTAGCGATCCACGCTCTCGCAGCAGGGCTCATGGATCGTCCGATCTGGCTTCGCGGCTCCGTGGTCGCTCACGCGGGGAAGCCGGAACGGATGGGGAAGATCGAGAAAGGCTTCGACGAAGCCCTGGAAGAACTCCTGATGGCGGCCCTCGACGACAAAGACACCGAGTTCTGGGGGGACGCGTTTCGGATCGGGGGCCGGCGCATGTCGCCATACGCGCGAGTTTGCGACATGGCAGCGCTGGTTCTGGGCCAGCGCTGGCCGGATCGGTACACCTTCAATCCCGCGGCGGCGCTCGAAGGGCGGGATCGTGCGCTTGTCGTGGCGAAAAACTCGTGGCGCAGGGCGCGAGGGCTTCCTGAGTTTCCAGTTCCCGATCTCCCCGCCCTTCCGCGCGCCCCGGAAGAAACCGTCGGACCCATTCTCGACCGCGCCGTGAGTGACGACCCGGAAGGAGCGATCCTGGAACTCGAGGCCCTCGGGCTTGCCGCGCTCCCCGCCGCGCGCGAATGGCTGGGGTCCCTGGCGCAGGGGACGCCCGCACGCGCCCGGCTCGAGGCGCTCGCTTCAAGG
>JACQVV010000139.1 GCA_016209595.1 Planctomycetota bacterium | reverse complement strand
TCATCTCGAGCCCGCTCGTCATCCACCTGCTCCAGCGGATCAAGGTGGTGCGCCAGCTCCAGCTCGAGGGCGAGGTGGAGCGGTGGGTGAAGATTGGGTGCTCGTTCGCGGAGAAGTGGGCCGCCAACCAGCGGAAGGCGAACCCTGAGGCCGCGATCCCGTCGGTCGAGAAGCTCGCCCTCGCGCGCGAGCTCGTGAAGTCTCACGTGACCGCCCCTCTCGACGACGAGGAGATCGAGGCGCGCATCGAGCACGAGCTGGCCTCGCGGGACCTGGCGCTCAAGCTCGAGTACGCGGGCGGGAAGCTCACGCCCCGGGTCGAGAAGGGCCCGTAGCACCGCCACCTCCCGGCCCCCGATGCCCACGAACGGCCCGCGGGGCCGCTGTCCCGCCCGCTTTCCCGCTCCCACATATCTGCGCCGCAAGTGCCGGCGTTGCCTTGCCTTCCGCTGCGACACGAGCCCTTATGTGCCCGCGAAGGAGGTGAGGCATGGCACCCGCACACGGGATCGTGTTGTGGCGCACCGACGTCGCGAGCTTCCTCGGGTTCACGAACGAACAGATCGCAGCGCCGCGGGAGATCCTCGTCCGCAGATTCCACCCACGGCGAGAGGCGGTTCGCGTCTACGGGGAGTGGAGGAACGACGCCGGCAAGCCCGTTTCTGACTACTCGCTGCTCGTCCGCGTGCCCCGGCGGAACCAGGGGACGGTGCCGGTCCTTCGGAGGTTCATTCGCCGGGAGATTCTCGCGGCGCCCGACTGCGACCAGGACTACATCTACCTGTCAAGCCGCTGGCGAGGGGAGTTCGTGGCCGGGGCTTGAGGCGAAGGGCCGGTTGTGCACGCGATATTTCAAGTTGCGTCCACGCAACCGCCGAGGTGTGCTGTGGATGGGCGTGCGGAAGGCCGCGCCCCTACAGGAGGACCGCCATGGCCAAGGCATACGTGACGCTGACGGGTGAGAAGATCGACCTCTCGGGCCTGACGGCCGAGGAGAAGGTGTTCCTCGGACAGGCGGTGAAGGCCTACGAAGCGAGCGAGGCGTATCCGAACTTCGTCAACCGTGTGAACGCGCCCGGCTCGCCCGCTCTCCAGGCTGGCCAGTGGGTCACGCCAAGAGTTGCGGCCTCTCCACTCTACCGGGTCTGCCAGGACCTCGAGGACCGGCTGGGGATCGGCCAAGGGTTCCTTGCGGTCGGGGAGAATAGCTCCACGGAGCGGCCAACCTCCATCGACGCTGCCACCGAGCCGGACATCGTCTCCTGCGAGGATGCCGCCCAGCGGATCGGCGTGACCGCAGAGGCCATTCGGAAGGCGATCAGGGAAGAGCGCCTCCCCGCGCGGCAGATGGGCCGGACCTACCTGCTGGAACGGAAGGCGGTAGACGCCTACGCGGCGAGGTCTGGCAGGGAGGTCATCATCGCCTCCGGTGCGAACGGACAGGGCGCGCGCCGAACTGTCGTCAAGGCAGCGAAGCGACGGCGGATGGCCCACGGGACCCGCTGACGGCTCTCGGACCTCGGCGGCCGTGTTCTCGGTTTACGCACGGCGGGTTCCTGAACGTCGTCATTCTCGTTCGTGTAAACCGCACGCTCAGCCCGTGACGGCAAGTCCTTGAACAGCAGGGCATACTGGCGCTGCCCCGAGCCGCCACCCGGTTCGTAATCCGGCACGCTTGGGGAGCCAGTCGTTCCGGCAGGGTGCATCCGCGGTGGCTGTGGTCAACGAGCCCTCCTCGTCGCGTGCCGCGCCTGGTGGGCTTCGCCGTGGATGCGCCGATGCGCCTCCCGGAGGAGCTCGAGTGGCGGCTCACCTTGGCATGGAGTAAAGTCGGACCATGAAGGTAGACAAGGTGATCGAGGAGGCCACGCGACTTCCGGAGTCCGACCGGATTCGCCTCGCGGAGCGGGTGCTCGCTACGCCAAATGGGGAGCCTGACGAGGAGGCGGGCGAGCTCTGGGCCCGGGAGATAGCGCGTCGGTCCAGGGAGATCGAACAGGGTCTCGTCGAACCGATTCCGTGGTCCGAGGTGAGGGAGGCTGCCGCCCGGAAGGCGCGTGGCGACGCCTGACGTTGTCTTCCACCCAGAGGCTGCCGAAGAGTACGAATAAGGACGAGGTCGACAAGTGGGTCCGCAGCGGCGGTGCTGGAGACCAAGGGTCAACCGCCCGGTCGCCTCAGCCGAGAAAGTGCCGATGAGCAAGAGTCGAAGGTCGCACAGAGATCCCAAGGCGCGCGAGCCACCCGCTTTGGCGGAGCGCCCGAATGGCGCGCTCCCGCTTCTCCAGAAGGAGCCAGTAGCGGGCCTGGTCGAGATCTCGGCTGGCGGGTGCTGGCCGGTCCGAGGCAACCATGCACTCCAGGACCGCGACCCGCACCTGGAAGTCGGCGCTCGAGCGCCCGACCAGGGCGCGGAGGAGGGGATAGACCGCCTCCAGGTCGGCGACGGCCGCAAGTTCAGGGACGCTCGCCGGATCGAGACCGCCCGTCCGGGTGGCGAGGCCGCGCGCGGCCTCGGGTTCCTTGGCGGGTGGCGTGGATTCGAGCACGGCCCGATCTTGCCAGGGAGATCCCCGGCCTTCTCCGGTGCGAACCCTCGCGCGGGGTCTCCTGGTTTCGTGGCAAGCGGTCTGCTAGGCTGCCGGTTCGATTCGGCAACCTGAGATGGGAGATCGGGGATGATCACGGTGGAGATTCTGGGGCGCTTCCTGGAAGGGGTCCGGGGGCAGGCGCTTCGCGAGGGGACGCGGTACGCGAGAGAGAATCGAGTCCACGAGCTCGTCGGCACGCCGGAGAGCGTGACCACTGTGGTCGATGGACGCACGGGGGACTACGAGGTCGCACTCTGGGTGGAGGGAGGAGAAGTTCAGCACCGGTGCGAGTGCCCCTCCTGGCGCGTGCCGTGCAAGCACGAGGTGGCCGCGGCCCTGGTCCTGCGGCAGTCGCTCGTCTCGGAAGACGCCGGCGGGCGAAAGTCGTCCCGGGAGGCGGCCGAACGGGAGGGTCCCGAGGAGGCGCGGGCGAAGGCGGTCGAGGAGCGAGTGACGGCGGCGGACCGCGAGGAGCTCGCCGTTCGTCCGGACGAGGCGCCCTATCTTCGGGTCGAGAGCGCCTCGGGGTTCTCCTATCGGGTGCATCTGCGGGGGGGTCCCGGGGGGCCGCATTCCTGCGACTGTCCCGATTTCGAGGCGAACCGCCTCCACACCTGCAAGCACGTGGAGCGCGTCCGGCGATACCTCCGGGCTCCGCGCCGGCGGGAACTCCCCGGCGGGCACGTGGAGGGGGCCGAGCGCGCGAGGATCTATCTTTTCTTCGGCGAGGTGGTCGAACCGAGGCTCCACGGGCGGCCCCGCGGGAGAGGAGCGCGGGAGCTGTCCATGCAGTTCGACGAGCGGGGCGTCCCGATCGGTCCCGTGAGCCGTGACGAGAGGGATCTCCTGCGCTGGCTCGATGGATTCGGAGGGAGGGTCGAGAAGGAGGCGCTCGCGTGGCTCGCCCGCCGCGTCGAGCGCCGGCCGGAGCTTCCGGAAAGGAAGATCGCCGCCCTCGTGGGGCGGCTCGCGCATGAGCCCTATCCGTACCAGTGGACGGGCGCCGAGTTCCTCGCCCGGACGGGGCGCGCGCTTCTCGCCGACGAGATGGGGCTCGGCAAGACCGTCCAGGCGATCGTCGCCGCGCTCGCTCTTCGCCGGGCGCGCCGGCCCGCGCGGAGCGTGACCGTGGTCTGTCCGGCGAGCCTGCGGGGCGGCTGGCGGGACGAGATCGCCCGGTGGACGGGAGAGGAGGCGGTCTTCCTGGAAGGGAATGCGAAGGAGAGGGCGGGGACGATCGAAGGGAAGCCCCCCTGGCTCCTCACCCACTACGAGCAGGTGCTCCGCGACCACCGGCTCCATCGCGAGCACCCGCCCGATCTCCTCGTCCTGGACGAGGCGCAGCGAGCCAAGGGTCTGTGGGCCCGGACGGCCCGAGTCCTCAAGGCGATCGACGCGCGCTACGTGTTCGCGCTCACCGGGACCCCCCTGGAGAACCGCCTGGAGGACGCCTACGCGATCGCCCAGCTCATCGACCAGCGCCTGCTGCCGCCGCTCTGGCAGGTCGATCGCGACCACTTCGTTCGAGAGGACGGGGGGAGGCGCGTGGTCATGTACCGCAACCTCGACGCGCTCCGGTCGCGCCTCGCGCCGGCGTTCCTTCGCCGCCGGAAGGAGGACGTGGCGATCGAGCTCCCGGAGCGAATCCGGTCGGTGTCCTCCTTCCCGATGCACGAGGCGGTCGTCGACACGTACGAGGACGTGATGGCCCAGGTGCGGCGGATCGCGGCGAGGAAACACATCCCACCGGCGGAGCTGGAACGGATGCAGCGCCTCCTGGTGATCGCCCGGCGATGCTGCAACGGCCCCCACATGCTAGGCAAGGACGTGGACGACCGGCACGTGCCGAAACTCGCCGAACTGGAGGACGTCCTGCGAGAACTCTGCTTGGGCGAGAGAAGGAAGGCGGTCGTCTTCAGCGAATGGACCGACATGACCGAGCGCGTCGAGGCGCTCTCGCGCCGGCTCGGTCTTCCGACGTTCCACCTGCGGGGCAGCGTTCCGGTGAAGCTTCGCCCGGCCATGATCCGCTCCTTCGGAACCGAGAAGGGCCCGGCCGTCTTCGTCAGCACGGACGCCGGCGGCCTGGGGCTCAACCTGCAGGCCGCGGACGTCGTGGTGAACCTCGACCAGCCCTGGAACCCGGCGCGGCTCGAACAACGGGTCGCGCGCGTCCACCGGATCGGATCGAAGCGCGCGACGCGGGAGATCCTCTTCGTGACCAAAGACAGCGTGGAGGAGCGGATCCTCCATCTCCACGAGACGAAGAAGAACGTCCTGGAAAACGTCTGGGCGAAAGGCGGGGAAGACGTCATTGCCGCGCCCGGCGGGAGCGGGGCCTTCCGGGAGGTGGTCGCGGCGCTCCTCGCGGCGCCACGGTCGCGGGAGGACGCCGGCGGCGTTTCGGCCACAGCCGGAGCAGACGCCAGGGCCGGGGCGGCCGCCGCGCCGGGAGTTGGGAAGGGCGGGAATGGTTCCGGCGGCGTTCCTCGCGCCGGCCGGGGCGAGCTCTCGGGGGGGAACGCGCCGGAATCAAAGGAACCCCCGGTGGCCGTCGACCTCACCGCGATCGCCGCGGCCGTCTCGGCCGCTCTCCCGGCGATCCCGGCCGAGCAGCGGCGACCGCTCGCGGCGGTTTTCCACGCGCTGGCGGACGTGCTCGAATCAGCGGGATGACCGTTAGAAAGCACGGCAGAGCGCCGTTTCGCATCGCGGTCGTCCACGGAGGACCGGGGGCGGGCGGAGAGATGGCCCCCGTCGCGCGGGAGCTCGCGGGCGCCGGGGGAGTCCTGGAGCCCATCCAGACGGCGGCGTCGCTCGCGGGGCAGGTGGAGGAGCTCGCCAGGACTCTCGAAGAGCACTGCGAGCTCCCCGCGACCCTCGTCGGGTACTCCTGGGGAGCGTGGCTCTCCTGTCTCGTGGCCGCGGAGCATCCGGCGTGCGTCGGGCGGCTCGTCCTCGTGGGAAGCGGTCCTATCGAGGAGTCGTACGCGGCGAGTATCCGGGAGACGCGGGCGAGCCGGCTCTCCACCAAGGAGAGGGAGGAGTTCGAAAGGGCCCTGGCGTGGATCGAGGATCCCGGGGCGAAGGACAGGGACGCCTGTCTCGCGCGGCTCGGGGAGCTCGCCTCGAAAGCCGACGCTTTCGATCCGCTGCCGTGGGACACCCGGGCTTCCGACGCGGTGTCGTGCGACGGCGCCGTTTTCTTGGGTGTGTGGCGGGAGGCCGCGGAGCTCCGGCGGAGCGGCGAGCTTCTTGATCGCGTGAAGGGGATCCTCTGCCCCGTGGTCGCGATCCACGGCGACCACGACCCTCATCCCGCCGCGGGCGTGAGCTTGCCGCTCTCCGCGGTTCTCGCGAACTTCCGCTTCATCCTTCTCCCGAGGTGCGGGCACACGCCCTGGCTCGAACGCCACGCGAGGGGCGCGTTCTTCGCGGCGTTGGAAGGAGCCCTCGCGAGCTAGCCGTTTCGCCTCACCGGCCCTTGCGTCTCGCGCCCCGTTTGTGGAGTTTCCGCATCCAGGCGCTATCTCGGGGTGCCAGATCGGGTGGGGGCGGGGCTTCCGAGTAGTCGATCGTGAGCTCGTAGGCCGCCTCGTCGTAAATCGCGGCGAGGGCCGCCCCGAGGTCGATCCTGGCGTCCGGGTCCGGGGCAAGCAGCGGAACGGGCAGCCCGGGGAGAGTGTCTCGGAGCCCGATCGGCCAGACCTGGATGCTCCCCGCCCCGGCGCGCGTGAGTGCCGCGAGATAGGGAGAGTCCGGGTAGCCGGGATGGCCGCGCCTTCCCCGTCGCAGGAGATCGATCTCCAGCCAGTGGACGCCGGCCTGGTACAGGCCGTGGCGCTTCCTCCGGAAGCGCGAGAGCCCCGGCTCGCGCTTGTTGACCGGCGAGAGGATCTCGATCGCCGTGACGAGCTGGTTTCCCTGGACGTCGCGGACCTCCACGGCCGGGAGGCGGACCTCGATCGGGTCGTCCACCGGGATCGTGACAGTGGCGGCGGCGCTTTCTGCCCGGGTCCCGGCAGGTCCTCGCCGTCGCTCCGTACGGCCGGCCACGCGACGGCGCAGAACCTCCACATCGGGATAGAGGATCCCGATCTCGGACTCGGGGTTCTCGTCTTCCACGACGGAAACGGTGATCCGGGCCACGTAGCGGGGCCGGATCCGCGGGGCGAGCTGACGGCTGATCTCGCTCGCCAGCCTGTGGTGGACGTCGGGCCAGAGGTATCCCTCAAGAAACGGGTCCATGCCTGGAAAGGGCGACGGCATCGCGAGCGCCTCCTGGTTTGCGCGCCCACACTCTATCACGGGGCGCGGTTCCGCAGCGCCGGAGGAGGCCGGTCGGGTGGTGGAGTTGGAGGCGGGTCCATCCGGACTACCCGATCGCCTCGAACGCGCACGGCGATGGACACGGCTGCCAGCTCAAGCGGGGCGGACGGGACGGGCATGCTTCCGGAAAAACTCGGCGATGCCGCTCTTCTGGAGACGCCCTTCCGCGACGGCGAGGACGGTCGTGGCGAGTCGATCGTCCGAGACGCGAACCTCGACGCCGTTCAGTTCCAGGAAGACGAGGGCTGCTGCGGCGCCGACGCGCTTGTTGCCGTCCAGAAAGGGGTGGTTCTTCACTATGTGGAAGAGGTAGGCCGCGGCCATCTCGTGGAGGTCCGTGTGGAAATACTGTCCTCCGAATCCAGACCGCGGCATCGCGAGCGCCGACTCGAGGAGCCCCATGTCGCGGATGCCGGAGCTCCCGCCGTATCTCTCGATTTGATCGCGGTGGATCTTGATGACTTGCTGGAGGCCCAGGAAGCGCGGCGTCACGGGGCTAGTCGGCGAGTCGCTTCAAGGCGCGCCCGTGGCGCTTGTTGACCTTGTGGAGCGCAGCCAGAAAGGATTCGTCACACTCACCTTCGCTCGCAGGCGTGACGACGAGGCACTTCCCGTCGGTCGTGATCGAGAGGGGCGTCTCGGCCTTGATGTCCAGGAGATCGAGGATCGCCCGGTCGATCACGAGGGCGAGGCTGTTCCCGTGCTTGGTGAGTCGCTTGATCATGGCGTTCCCTCCGTGATTCCGTGTAGGAACAGTGTATCACCCACCCGGACCGGCGAAGAAAACAGTAACGGGAAACAGCAACAGGAAACATCAATGCTGAATGGGAATGGGAGCCGTGTGCGCGGGCGCACCGCGCCTTGGCGGCCTTGCCTGAGCCACCAACGACCCACAGATTCTTCTGACGAGCTGAACGTCTCGACACGACGGCTCCGCGAGTTCCCCTTCACCCCCCTGGAGGTCCTTCCCGTCCCGGGACTCGCGAGCACGCCTCGGACCACGAGACCGCGACGCGCACCCCGAATCGCATCGCCACCGGCGAGTCGGCTTCGAGAAGCGTCCCGCGGAAGCGAACCTGGATCCTCCAGCGCCCCGAGGCGAACCGGGCGGCCGCGACCTCGGCTTCCCCCTCACCCGACTCGACGAGGCGGATCTCGTCCGGGCGCAGAGCGTACTCTCGCCCGTCGGGCGCAGGGACGAAGGAGACCGGACCCGTGAGCTCCGCCACGCGCCTGGTCGCGGGGCGCCGGTAGACTTCCTCGGGCGACCCGACCTGCTCCACTCGGCCCTCGGCGAGGACCGCGACGCGCCCGGAGAGACGGAGCGCCTCGTCGTAGTCGTGCGTGACGAGGATGGTCGTCGTCCCGCTCGAAGCGTGCAGGCTCGCGATTTCCTGAGCCAGCCGGTCCCGGAGTGGCCGGTCGAGGCTGCCCAGGGGCTCGTCGAGGAGGAGGATCCTCGGGTTGCCGGCGAGAGCCCGGGCGAGCGCGAGGCGTTGCGCCTCGCCGCCCGAGAGCTGGGCGGGGAGCGCCTTTCGAAGTGGGCCGAGCCCGAAGCGCGCGAGGAGCGGGGTCGGGTCCTCCCCCGGGGCAACGAACGAGAGGTGCTTTTCCACGGAGAGGTGCGGCCAGAGCGCGAGATTCTGAAACACCATGCCGACCTTCCGGGAAGAGGGCGGGATCCGGATCGCGGGATCGTTCGCGATGAGACCATCCAGGTCGATCCGGCCGGCGTCCGGGGCGAGGAGTCCGGCGACCGCGGAAAGGAGCGTCGACTTGCCCGCCCCGCTCGGGCCGAGGATCGCGAGGAACTCGCCGGGCTCGATCGAGAGCGAGACCCCGTCGAGCACGGTCCGCCGCCCGTACCGCTTCGAGAGCCCCCGGATCTCAACGCGCATGGAGCCGGAATCCCGCTAGCAGCCTGTGGAAAAAGTGCTTCGCAGGCGAGCGCGAGCTATTTCGGCCGAGATCGAGGCGCGAGGGCGCGAGGCGTAGCCCTGCTACGCCGCGCCCGAGCAACGAAGAGATCGGCCGAAAGAGCCGCGCGCAGCCAGAATGACTTTTTCCACAGGCTGCTAGGCCGGGCGTGAGGAGGAGCCCGGCACCGAGGGCCGCCATGGCGAAGAAGGCGAGCGTCAGGCAGAGGGAGGCGACGAGGCGGTCCTCGGCGAAATAGAGGAGCGAGTGGATCCGGGCGGGGAGGGTCATGAGCCCGGGAGGGGCGGCGAGCATGGAGGCCGGGAGCTCTCCGAGCGAAGTCGTGAAGGACAGCACCGCGGCGGCGAGGAAGCCGGGCGCGAGAAGGGGGAGCGCGATCGTGGCGCCGATTCTCATCCGCGATCGCCCGGAGATGGCCGCCGCGGCGAGCGGTCCGGGCTCGAGCGAGGAGAAGGCCGCGAAGAGGACGAGAGATGGGAACGCGAGCGAACGGGCGAGGATCGCCCACAAGAGAGGAGAGGCCCTCCCGGCGGAGCCGGGGATGTACGCGGCGGGGTCGAGGAGGACGACGCCCAGGCCGATCACGGCTCCGGGGATCGCGAGCGTCGAGATGAGGAGGACCATCGCCGCGGCGGCCAAACCGCGCGAGGTCTTCGAGAGAGCCCAGCCCATGGCGGCCCCGAAAAAGAGGAGGAGGGCCGTCGCGAGCGTCGAAACCCAGAGGGAGGTCAGCGCCTCCCGTCCCGCGACGTGGAGGGCCCGCGAGAAGCTCCCGGCCGACCCGGCCGTGGAGACGAGCATCCAGAGGGGGAGCACGCTCGAGACCGCGACGAGCGCGCCGGCGCCGAGGGGCCAGAATGCGCTCGCCGGTTGGGCCGCCGCCTGGTGCGGGCGCCCCACGGTTCGGTGGACTCGCGCGGCGAGGAGGAAGACGGCGGAAAGGCCCGCGGCGAGGACCACGGGGGGCATGGCGCAGGCGACCGCGCGCGGCATGTCGTAGTAGAAGGAGAGCTGGGTCACGACCTCGACCGGGTAGACGTTGACGCGCAAGGCCGATGGGACCGCGCAGTCGGAGAGGGCGAACACGAAGACGAGGAGCGCGGCGAAGGCGGCGTACGGCGCGAGCAGCGGCAGGTCCACGCGAAGGAAGGTCGCCCACCGGCCGCGATGCAGCCGCGCGACCGCGCGCCAGGCCGGGTCGAGGCCACGGAGGCCCGCGGTGAGCACGATCGCCGCCCACGGGTAGTAGCAGAGCGAGAGGACGGCGGCCGCGCCGGCTTCGTTCCCGAGATCGATCTCGATGCCGAGGGCCCTGGCGGGCCCGCCGGGAAGGAAGAAGTAGTCGAGCCCTTTCACGAGGACGATCGAGGGCAGGAAGAGAGGCAGATAGGTCGATACCTCGATCGCGGCCGAGACGGTCCCTCGCGTCCCGGCGATCGCGCGGGCCGCGATCCACCCCCAGGCGAGGGCGAGCGCGCTCGCGAGCGCCGCGAGACGGACGCTTTTCACGAGGAGAGCCGCCGGCCGGGCGTCCGCGAGGACCGCGCGGTATCCCGGGTCGCCCAGGGATAACAAAAGCATTCGCAGGACGGGGAGGAGGGCGAGGGCGAGGAGGACGGCCGGGATCGCGATCAAGAGCGCCGCGGGGGCTTTTCCACGGAGGTAGGTCAAGACGACACGCATCCCTATCGATGAAAAAGGCCTTCCACGAACGCGCCGCTTCGTTCGAGCAGCGCGGCGGCCTTCTCGTAATCGACCTCCATGGCGCGGATCCTCGACAGGTCGAACTCGGGACCGTGGGGCGGGATCCCCTCCCGGACGGGCATCTGCGCCGACCTCGAGCGCGCGAGCTCCGATTCCACCTCGCGCCCCGCGAGGAACTCGACGAGCTTCCTGCCGTTCTCGGGATTCGGACCGCCCCGGATGAGGAGGATCGTGTTGGGGAAGACGAGCGTGCCGATGCCGTCCTGGTCCGGGTAGACCATCCGGACCGGCTTGCCGAGCTCGATCGCTTCGTTCGCGTCGTCGGTGTCGGTCAGGCAGGCGGCGATCTGGCCCTCCATGACCATGTTCCGGGCGACCGAGTTTCCCGCGACCACCACCGCACCGTTCTCCTTCCACGCGGCGAGGAGCGCCTCGGTCGCCTCGACCCCGATCGTCGCGCAAAGGGCGGCCACATGGGTCGAGGTCGAGCCGAAGAGCGGATCGGCGATCGCGAACCTCCCCTTCCACTCGGGGCGGGTGAAGTCCCAGAGCGACCGGGGCGCCTCGGACTCCGCCACGAGCTCGGTGTTGTAGAGGATGACGCGCGCGCGGGCGGCGATCCCGAACCAGGAGCCATCGGGATCGCGGAAGATCGCGGGGATGTCAGCCGCGTCGGGGGGTTCGATCGGCTCCAGGAGCCCCGCCCTCTTGAGGACGAGCGCGCGAAGGGGCTCGTTGTTCCAATAGACGTCCGCCTCGGGCCGGTCCTTCATGGCGAGGAGCTTGTTGACCAGGCCGACCGTCTTCGACGCCTCCGGGTCGGTCTTCGCGAGGACGCGGATGCCGCTCTCGGCCTCGAAGCGTTCGAGCACGGGGCGCGAGAACATCTCGTCGAGGGAGACGTAGACCGTCACCTCGGGTTGCGAGGTGTCGCACCCGGCGGCGAGGATCGTGAAGAGCACGAGCGCGCGTTTCATGGGTCGCTTTCGGCCATTCAAGGGGTTTCGAAAGGGATCTCGGTCTCGAAGACGAGGCGCTCGCCCCCGCCGAGGAAGAAGTCGGAAAAGACGAGGCGCACTCGCGCCGTGCCCTTCGCGGGAGGCAGGTCAAAGGAGAACTCGCGGGTCTCGAAGGGGGCGATCCGGGTGTCGGGTTCCGAGCCCCTTTGAGGACGCGGGACGGTCTTGAAGACCTCGTCGTGCGCGTAGGGATCCTCCCCGCCGGCGCCGGAGAACGGCGTCCCGTCCGCGCCGGCCATGCGGACCGAAAGGACGACCCTCCGGTTGTAGATCTCGCCCGGGAAGCGATGGCCCGTCCCGTCGTTCTCAATCGAGACATGGAGGAGGCGGCCATCGATCGAGGCACGGGTCGAGACCGCCCCGCGAAGGAAATCCGGATCGCGGAACGACAGCATCCGGTGGCTTCTCGCCGGCCGGACGGGGCCGCCCGTCGCGCTCGGCCGCTCGACCTCGGGCATGTGGCACGTCTGGCAGGCGTAGCCCTTCCTTCCCCACTCCGAGCCGGCGAGCTCCTCGACGCTGCCGTGAGGAGCGTGGCACGGCGCGCAGGCGTCCGAGCGCGCGAAGGCCGGATTCTCCACGGGCTGACAGGCCGCCGGGCTGGCCGGAAGCGGTCCTTCCACCGTGTCGCCGTTCCTGTGGCACTCGATGCAGCCCACTCCTTCCTCGTGACGATCCAGTCGGACGAAGGGCTCCGTCCCGAGGCCGGTCTGGAGGATCGGGAGCGGCGCGTGACAGGACGAGCACTCGATCCGGAGCGGGTCGGGCTCGAAGAAGGCGTTGAACCACGCGGCCGGGTGCTGGTCGGCCGAGCGGGCCCAGGCCTCGCCGCGGACGTCTTCTCCCGGGTCGCCGACCATCTCCTTCCAGACGCCCTCATGGCAGGACCGGCACTCGTTGTTCGAGTGGAAGCTCCATGGATGCCGGTCGGACGGCGTGTCGGCTTCGGTGCGGCCCGCGGCCCCCGTCGGGCCCGCGGTTTCGGGCGGGGCGGCGAACGGCTCGCGCGCGTGACGGCGGATGACGAGGACGGCCCCGGCGACGAGGCCCGCGAGGAGGGCGAGCGCCGTCACTCGCGCGAAAGTCATCGGGCGCTTCGCGGCGTGCTCACGAGGCGTACCTCACGAGGCGAGCACCGTCACCGAAGGGGCGTTCCGCGCCGGATCCTCGTGGAAGCCGCGGACGAGGAGGACGGACTCGCCCGGCGCCGCGAGGCAGAGGTCGCGGGCGAGCTTTCGCGCGAGGCCTGGCCCGTCCGCGAGGTCTCCCGGCTCGATCTTGACGGGCACGGCGCCCCAGAGGAGGGTGTTGCGGCGGCAGGTGGCGGCGTCGGGACTCGCCGCGACGATGGGAGCGGCGGGGCGGGCGGAGGAGACCGATCGGGTGGAGCGCCCCGTCGAGGAAAGGACGACGATCGCCCGCACCAGGAGGTCGCGGGAGAGCAGCGCGGTGGAACGGGCGACAGCCAGGTTGAGGGGGATGGGGGGAGGGATCTCGCCGGAGCCGGCAGCGATCGATCCGAAGGCTCCCTGGCGCCAGAGGTGGCTCTCGGCCTGGCGCACGATCCGGTCCATCGTCTCCACGGCGAGGACCGGGTGGGCGCCGGAGGCGGTCTCCGCGGAGAGCATGACCGCGTCGGCGCCGCTCGTCACGGCATGGGAGACGTCGGAGACCTCGGCACGCGTCGGACGGCCGTGCTCGACCATCGACTCGAGCATCTGGGTCGCGACGATGACGGGCTTCTCCTTCTCCCTCGCGCGGATCACGATCTCGTCCTGGGCCACCGGGACCTCCTCGAGCGGGAGTTCGACCCCCAGGTCGCCACGGGCCACCATGACGGCGTCGGCGGCCTCCAGGACCCCGTCGATGTTCGCCAGGGCCTCGGGCTTCTCGATCTTGGCGACGATCGCCGCGCCGTGCCCCGAAGCGCGGACCAGGGCGCGCAGATCCTCGACGTCGGCCGGACGCCGGACGAAGGAGAGCGCCAGGAAGTCGGCGCCGAACGAAAGGGCGAAGCGGGCGTCCTCGCGGTCCTTCTCCGTGAGCGACGGCGCGGAGACCTCGATGCCGGGGAGGTTCATCCCCTTCCGGTCGCGGAGGGTGCCTCCCCGCACGACGCGGCAGGCGATCTCCGTTCCCTTTACCCCCTCGACCGCTAGCTCGATCAGGCCGTCGTCGAGGAGGACGCGGTCCCCCGGGCCCACGTCCGAAGCGAGCCCGGCGTACTGGGAGGGGACCAGATCCGACTCGCCCGAGACGTCCCTCGTCGTGACCGTGATTCGCGCGCCGGTCGCGAGCTCGATCTTCCCCTCGCGGAAAAGCCCGCAGCGGATTTTCGGGCCGCTGAGATCGGCGAGCACCGCGAGCGGCCGTCCGACCTTCTCCGCCGCGGCGCGGACCAGCCGGCACGCCGCGGCGTGATCCTCGTGGGAGCCGTGGGAGAAGTTGAGGCGGAAGACGTCCGCCCCGGCCCGCGCGAGGTCCTCGATCGTCCCCGGGTCGTGCGATGCGGGCCCGAGCGTGGCGACGATCTTCGTCCGCCGGTGCTTGAGAAGTCGGACGGACGTCTGAATGGACACCGGCGGGTCAGCGAAGCCGGTCGGCCGCCCGCTGGACAGCGGCGAGGGTGCCGGGCAGGTCCCGCTGCCCTAGCGCGGCCTGGGCCGTGTCGACCTCGCTCACGAACGCGCCCAGACGTTCCTCCCACTCGCCGCGGGCGGAAGGGTCGAGCCCGGCGAGCTCAGAACCCGTCCGCAGCGCCCACATCCTCCAGCGCCCGAGTCCCGCGCGCACGGTGTCGAGGTGGGGTGTCCGGCTGCGGAGATGGCCGGCGAACTCCGCGGCGTCGCGCTCGAAGGAGTCCAGCGCCTCCCTCATCCTCGCGCTCCATTCCTGGGATTCGAACTCGAGCCGCGCCTGGCGGACCTCCTCCCTCGCGGTTTCGGCGACGGGGAGCTCCACCCCCGCGCGCCGTCCATCCTTCTCCAGCGTGACGAGGGCGCGGACCCCCGCCGGCGCGCCCGCCGGGGGCCGCCCGAGGTCGAGGAGGACGTGCCCCGCCTCGTCCGTCGTCCCGCGCACCGGGTTTGCCCCCGCGGCGAGCCAGACCCCCTCGACCGTCGCCCCGGCGAGCGGGATCGTCCGGGGCTCTCGGTCGACAAACCGGACCTGCTTCGAAGGAGGGAAGGAGACCCCCTCGACCGTCACCACGACCTCCGGCGAGATCTGGTCGGGATGGAAGTCGTAGGTTCCGGGCGGCACATCGAGCCCCCGGATAGCGTCCATGTCGAGCGTGTAGTAGCCGCCGCCGTAGGCCCAGAGCGGCGCGAGGAACGGAAGGCCCAGCGTCCAGACGAGGACGTGGTAGCCGGTCTCCCAGGAGGCCACCGAGACCTTCTGGGACGGAGCGGGCGCGACGAGCGCCTCGACCCGGTCGCGGACCTGGAAGACGCCGTTCGCCGTCGCGTCCACGAGGTATCCCTCCGAGAACGCGGCGGCGAGCTCGACCTCGCGGAGCTCGTCCTTGGTTTCGAGGACCGTTTCCTCCGAGACGACCTCCTCTCCCGGACCGAGGTCGGTGAAGCGGGTCGCGGTGCAGCCCGCGAGGAAAAGCCCCGCGAGGAGGGGAGCGAGGAGTTCCGGCCGGAGCGCAGAGGCGCGACCCCGGACAGCGAAGCGGGGGATGTCCATGGCTTGGAGGTTCCTTTCGCGGCCGCGCGGCCCGCGGCCCGTGCGAACTCCCCATCATTGTGCCCGAAGGGACCCTCCGTGCCAACTCCACCGCCTGCGGGTCTCGCCGGGTGGGGGACGTGCCCCGCGACTCGAGGTCCTTGCCCTGAACGGCGCCCGGTGGCAATCTGGGGGTGCTTGGACTCGAGAATGCCACAGAAGACGATCGCCGTCCTCCTCTTCCTGGTTGCCGTCCCGGCGGCCGAGGCCCAGGACCAGGCGCTCGAAGACGCGATCGACGCGCTCGGATCCGACGACTGGCAGGTCCGGGAACGTGCCTCGGAGACGCTCGTCCAGGCTGGCTTCGGGGCCTGGAGCCGGATCGAGCGCGAGCTCGCTCACGAGGATCGCGAGGTCGCGGGGCGGGCGGCGACGGTCCTCTCGCGTATTCGCGCGAAGCTCGTCGAGGAGGCGCTCGCGTCCGACGACTACCTGCGGTACTCCTTGCTCCGGGAACTCGGGGACTCGGACTTCGGAAACCCCGATCTCGAGGCAAGAAACCTCGCGAGCGTCCGCGCCATCCTCGGAGACCCGAAGGCGCTGGCCCAGCGCCAGGAGTCCTTCCGCATTGCGATCCAGCGGGTCGGTCCGACGCCCGCGACCTGGACGCTCTTCCTTCTCCTGCGGGAGACGGGGGAAGCACCGCCCGGCAAGGCGTACCTCGACCCCTGCGCTGGCTTCCTCCGCGATCCCGAGGGTCTCGCCGAGGCCGCCGCTAGTCTGGGCGTCCCCCGCATTCACGTGATCGGGGAACTGCTGCGGGAGTTAGCGCTCCTCGAACGCGAACACTCGTTCTTCGATGGCCCAGGGACGATCGAAACGGGCCTGGTTCGTCTCGCGATGGAAGCAGGACTTTCGTGCGAAGATCCCAAATCCCGCAGGCGCGCGCTCCTCCTCGCGGCACGCCACGCGGAGCCCGAAGCGCTCCGGGTCCTGGCCGGTTTCGTGCCCGCGAACGAACCGGAGCGGGATCTCCTACTGGCCGTTCGAGCATGGGTCGGCGATGACGCATCGCTCGATCAGGGCCTGGCGCGCCTGCGAAAGGTCACCGACGAAGGCGCGTCGCGACTCCTCGTCGAGTCCCTCATCCTGTCGCCGCGCACGAGGGAGCTCCCGTCCCGGGTTCTGGAGTGGGCGCTCGGACCCGAATCCGAGCTGCGCTATCTCGCCATCGCTGCCGCTGCGCGGCTGGGGACCGAGGCCGAGCGCGAGCGCGTCCGCGAGTCGCTCGAACTTCCTCCGGTCCCGGCCCACGAGTGGGAGGACGATTGGCGGTCTCGGAGGGCGCTCGCCGGGCTTCTCGAAAGGCCCGAGCCCGAGCGGCTCCTCGCGGATTTCACCCCGTTCGCGCAGGATTCGGGGGGCCTAGGCTTGTTCCTCGACGCCGATTCCGCGGAGGACCAGGCCCGCGCGGCCTGGCTGCGGGGGCTTCTGGCGATCTACGCCGATCATGCACGGCCCGCGGACTGGCAACGGCTCGCGGACCGTCTCGCGAGCCAGGGAACCTGGGGAGTCCGAGCGGCGCTCGGGAACGCTGGGCTGCCGGATTCCGTGTTCTACGCATGGCTCCTGGCGCGTTCGGGTGATGCGGCCGTCCCGATCCTGGAGTGGCTCGCCTCGAACCGGGACGATCCCGTGTGCGTGAGGTGGTTCGCGCGTGCCTTTCCCGAACGCGCCGGTCCCCTCTATCGCGTCCTGGCGAGCTCTCCCTACGATACGGCGATCGACGACGATCCGGCGACGGCGCTCGGCTGGGCCCGGGCCGCCGGCGGCGAGGGCGCCGCAAGCGTTGCCAGGCGGATCGTCTCCGACACCAAGGCGGTGCGCCGCTACCGGCTCCTCGCGCTCCTGACCCTGCGGGAGGTCGATCCCAATGGCTGGACCCGGGTCGTCGAAGAGATGGTCCTCGCGGAAGGGAGACGCTATCGCGAGGAGAACCGCTACTCGGACCCCGCGCCTTTTCACGCCGCGCTCGACCTCCTCGAAGCCGAACCGATCGAGCGCGCGGTCGGCGTCCTCGCCTCGGTCCTCGGCCAGACGATGATGCCCGAGAGCGTGATCCGCCGGGCGATCCGCATGATCGGCCGGCGGGGGGGGGACCCGAGGGCGGCGCGGATCCTCGCCGGACTCACCGAGACGAACTGGGAGCGAACGATGTGCCCCCCGGTTTCGACATCCAGGGCGACGGAGGTCGCTCTCGTAGAGGCTCTCGCCGACCTCGCGCCGGAGAGCCGCGAGGCCCGACTCGCCGCGCTCCGCGTTGAGAGAGCGTGGGACGTCAGTTCCTGCTTCCCCCTCGAGGCCGAACGACAGGCTTTCGAGGCCGCGCTCGCGCGGGTTGTCGCCGCGGCCAGCCGGGAAGAGATCCCGCTCTGGGAGGAAACGGCGGAGGGCGACGTCCTCCGCGCGGCAGTCCTCTCCCGCAAGGCTGCCCTGGGGTTGCCGGAATCCGCCGCAGGTGAGTAGTCCCGCGCGGGAACGCGAGACTGGAGGGAGGCGGCCTTCCCGAACCGCCGATGACCCACGGATTCTTCTGAGGAGCCGAAAAACGCAGGGCGGCGAGGAGGACCGTCTGCATCCGGGGCACAAGGTAGGCAGCCCGGGCGCCTAGGTCCATCATCCGAGAGCGCGCGCCGCCTCTTCCAAGTCCTTCAGCAGGGGCGAGAAAAGGTCGCGCAGGCGTTCCTCGCCAGCGGCCTGCGCCAGACGCCGGGCGAACCACGACTCGCTCGCGGCCACCCACGCCACCCCGCGCAGCATGTGGACGACGCTCTTCGTCTTCTCGACCGGCATTCCGTTCTTCGCAAGGAGAGCCGCAATCTCGTGGGCCTTGGTGAAGCAAACGTCTCGGGGATGTACCTTCAACTTGTCCACGGCGTTCCAGACGCCCTCGTCTGACGCGAGTTTCAGCACGTAGTCGTCCATCGAGTGCCGGCAAATCGTCGGCCAGTCCTTGAACATCGGATCGCCCGGGAGGCCGATCGGGACGGCGGCGGCGGGCCAATCGGTTCTTTCGATACGAACCGTGAACCGCGGAATTGCCTCCAGCGTCGCGAGTCCCCCCTCCCGCCCTACAGATTGGATGAACCACTCCCTGACGCCGGCGACGTCAAGATCGTCGAAGTCGCGCAACATGATGGCGCGGACGGGCGCCGTGCAGAAGTCCTTCACGATGCCGGCGTACCCGCCGCGCTTCGGGTCGGGCTTCGGCAGATCGAGCGACGACGGAAGAAGTCCGGCGTTCTTCAGTTCTACAAGGACGGTGCAATCGTCCCTGCCCTCGCAGTAGACCGCGATCCGCGGCCCGTCAGGCATAGAGGTGCAGGTCCCGCACGTCCGTGCCGAGGCGGTCCAGGGCGCGCACGGCTTCGAGCTTCAGGTGGCGCGCGGTCAAGAGACCCTTGTCCAGATTCAGGTGAAAGACCACGGCTTCGGAACCCGCCTCCTCGGCGCCGGACAGGAACGCCTGGATGCCCTCGATGCTGTGGGAAGTGAGGAAGAGCTGGACCTCGCGTTGCCGCGCGCACGAGCACAAGTGTCTCGCGAAGGCCTGGAGAGCACGGACGTGCAAGTGGCTTTCGGGTTCCTCAGCGATGAACATCGTCTTCTCGAGGCCCGTGAAGAGGATCAGGCATCGCATGGCCGCCTGCACGCCGCTTCCCTCCACTCCCACGGGCCTCGCGGGGCCATCGCCGAACTTGAGCCACAGCCGCGCATCGGGAGTGAAGGACACGTCCCGCGCCTTGATCCCGAAGAGAGTGTTGACCGCATCGGTCAAGACGGCGTCCGCCCCGGATTGCATGATCCTCTGCCAGGATAGGGCCTCGATCTGCGGGTCGAAAGCATCCCGCGGGAGAAATGAAGTGATTCGATCCAGGAAGTCCCGGACCGCGGGCTGAGGAGGCTCGCCCGTCCGCACCGCGGTCCGAGAACCTGGCCGCTCACCTCGGATCTGCATGCCGACTCGCTCTCCTCCTACCTCTCCGTCCAGGGAAAAGCCGGCGCTCTGCATGTAGTCGAACCAGATCTGGTCCTCGTACACCTGGCGCTCGTTCCGCTGGTCGCAGTAGTGCTGGACCCGATCCCGTCCGATCAGATCCGCGGGAGTCCCTGTGACTCCGGCCGCAAGGCGTGCGATCGCTTCCGTAACCGTGGACTTGCCGGCGTTGTTCGGCCCCACGAGGATGTTCACATCGCCGAAGCCCGCGACCTCGCCCTCGCGGATGCCCCGGAAGCGGGCGATCTTGATGGAGTCGAGTCGAAGCACGATGGTATGGTAGCGTGTCGCCCATGGACTTCAAGGAACCCCGGTACGATGCGTTCCTGAGCTACAGCAGCGCCGACGCGGCATTCGCGCGCTCGCTGTTCGAGCGGCTCCGCCAGGACGGCGCGAGCTGCTTCTTCGCCGAAGAGTCAATCCCGTGGGGGGAGAACATACCCCCTTCCATCGAGGAGGCTCTCGACGCGAGCCGGCATGTCGTCATCCTTCTTTCGTCGAACTACGTGAAGTCGGGGTGGGCGCTCATCGAGCGGAGTTCCCCGATGATGGACGATCCCGCGAACCTGGAGCGCCGGCTCCTTCCGCTCTTCGTCCGCGACTGCGAGATCCCGCGCTTCCTGAAGCCGATCAAGTACCTCGACTGCCGCACGAGGAAGAAGTTCGAGGAGGCCTACCCAAAGATCCTCGCGACCCTTCGCCCGCCGCCAGGCCCCGTGCCCGTCACGCTCGTCCGCGGAGTCGTGCCGCCCGTTCCGGACCGGTTGCCCGAGAGATTCGACGTTCCGTTTCGCAGTCTCGGCGACCGCTTCGTCGGGCGCGCCGGTCTCTTGTGGGAGATCCACGATTCGCTTTTCCCCGGCCGCGTTGTCGCGGTGACCGGCGCGTCCCCACACGGCTTCACATCGCTCGAGGGGCTGGCCGGTGTCGGCAAGTCGCAGATTGCGGTCGAATACGCGCACCGCTTCTCGCCGCTCTACTCCGGCGGCGTCTACTGGGTCCGCGCGGAAAGCACGCCGAGGCTTGCCGCCGCGAGACGGATCGCGCGGGCGGCAGACTTCAAGCTGCCCCGGGGAGACCCCGAGGATCTCTCCATCCGCCTCTTGTGGAACCGCCTCGCCGCTCTCGGGCCGAGCCTCGTCGTCCTCGACAACTTCCCGGAGGACCAGGCGCTCGAACCGTGGCTCCCACCCTCCGGCGCGATCCACATGCTGGTCACGACGCGCCGCCGCCGCGCGGGCTTTTCCGCGCGCATGATCGACGTGGGGGTCCTCTCGCCCGACGAGGCGGTACGGCTCATCACGCGCGGCAACCCTCCCCCGACCGAAGAAGAGCAGAGGGCCGCCGCCGAACTTGCCGCGCGGCTGGGATTCCTCCCGGTCGCGCTGGAGATCGCGGCCGCGTTCGTCGAGGAGTCGCCCGGGCTCGGGTTCGCGGGGCTCGCCCTGGCCATCGAGCGGCGCAACGCGACGGAAGCGGTCGCGGCCATGGGACAGAAGTACCGCGGTACGCTCCCCGGCGGTCGCGAGCCGGACATCCTCGCGCTGTTCGATGAATCCTGGCGGGCGTGCAGCCCGGCCGCGCGGACCGTGCTGGGGAGCATGTCGTTCCTCGCGCCGGAGCGGGTCCCCCTCGATCTCCTCCGTGAGAGTCTCGCCGGAGCGATGCGCGCCCGCGACGCGATCGACGATCCGGTTTCCGCGGCTGTGGGCGATCTCGCGGGGCGCTCGCTCGTGGCCTGCGACGCGGCAGGGAACCCGTTGGCGCACCGGCTGGTGCTGGAATTCGCGCGGCATGTCGCGCCCAGCCAAGAAGGCGCGCGGCGAGCCGCGGAAGCGGCGATCCTGAAGAGCATGAACTCGATCTTCGACCCGGGCGGACGCGAGACCACGGAGCCGCTGAAGTCGATCGTGCCCCACGCGGAGGCGCTCGCGTCGCGCGCGAAAGAGGAGCGCCGCTGGACGGATCTCGACGATCTCGCCACGGCGATCCATCGGTATCACGTCGAGACCGGGTTGGCCGCCGCGGCGGAAAGGTGGAGCAGAGAGGCGCTCGGGGCAGTGCAGGTCATCGAGGGGGGCGTGCCGGGCCCGAAAACCGCGCGTGCTCTCAGCAACCTGGCGTTGGTGCTGAAGGACCTCGCCCGCCCGGCCGACGCCCGGCCCCTCCTCGAGCAGGCCCTCGCCACCGCCGAGAAGGCCCTGGGACCCGAACATCCCAGCGTCGGGATCGACCTCAACAACCTGGCGATGGTGCTTCTGGATCTGGCGTGTCCCGCCGAAGCCCTTCCCCTGCTCAAGCGCGCCCTCTCTATCGACGAGAAGGCCCTCGGACGCGAACATCCGAAGGTGGCCGTCGACCTCGCCAACCTGGCGATGACGCTCACGGCTCTTGGCTGCCCCGCCGACGCCCTGCCCCCTCTCGAGCGCGCCCTCGCTATCGACCAGAAGGCCCTCGGACCGGAACATCCGAAGGTAGCGGTCGATCTCGGCAACCGGGCGATGGTGCTCAAGGATCTGGGCCGCCCCGCCGACGCCCTTCCCCTTGTCGAGCGCGCCCTCGACATCCACAAGAAGGCCCTCGGAGCCGAACATCCGAAGGTCGGCGTCGATCTCGGCAACCGGGCGATGGTACTCAAGGATCTGGGCCGCCCGGCCGATGCCCTTCCGCTGCTCCAGCAGGCCCTTGGCATCCACAAGAAGGCCCTTGGAGCCGAACATCCGACTGTCGCAATCGACCTCAACAACATGGCGACGGTGCTCGCTGAGCTCTCCCGCGCGCGCGAGGCCCTGCCGCTCGCGGAGCGGGCCGTCGCCCTCCTCGAGGCCAGCCTCGGACCGGACCATCCGGACGTGCGCATGGCGAGAAAGAACCTGGAGGCGATCCGGCAGGCGGCGGAGAAGGTGTAGTTCCCGCGGGTGAGGCCCTGCCCGCACGGTCACGGGCCACGGTCACGGTAGACGGCCACGGGCCACCTCGGCCTATTCGGCGCCGGAGCCTCTACGATTCCAGAGGAGTCGTTCGCGGCTCGCGGTTCCCTCCGGAACGGGGGCGCCGGGATCACGTCCTGCGCTGTCGCCGCAACTCCCTTCGAGGGGCCAGCGCCGCCCGCCCCGCGCCGACATCCGCCGAGTGAAGCGCGAGTTCGCGGAGGAGATCGAGGAGGACGGCGCGCAGCCGGCGGGGGCTCACGTCGAGCTCCTCGGCGCCGGCATGGAGGAGGTCCTCGAGCGCCGCGCGAAGGACCTCGGGGTCGGGGGCGGGCGGCTCCGCGGGCGGCCGGGCTTCGTCCGCCTTCGCGATCGGGGGCGGCTGGGAGGGGACAGTGGCCGCGGGCGCCGGCTGGGAGGGGACGGTCGCCGCAGGCGTCACCTCCGGCGTGGCCTTTGGCTGGGACGGAACGGTGCCAGCCGGGGGCGGGAGGCCGAGGGCCCGGGCGATGAGGCCGACGAGTTCGGGAGACGCGCCGGAAAGCACCTGGAGGAGCCTCGGTCGGACCGCGAGCGGCGGCACGGCGCGACCTGTTTCCCAGCGCGAGACGGTCCGGGTCGAGAAATCGACCCGCCCGGCGAGCTGTCGCTGCTCGAGCGAGAGCTGCCGCCGGGCCCGGCGGAGGAGCGAAGCGAGCGATCCCGGGGGTTGATCTGTCATGGATTCTCCGACGGGCGGCTGGTGAGAAAGCAGTGGTCAGTGATCGGTGGCCAGTGATCAGTAGCAGCCAAACAACAGGCTGAAAAGACGGGGTTGCGAAAAGAGGCCGATGTCGCCCCATCATAAGACACGCGTGTCCTCGCGCAAGAGACTCTTGGCCATCGAAGCGACATGCTCGACCCGTGGAGCGACATGCTCGACCCGTGGAGCGACGTACCAGACCCGCGGAGCGACATACTCGACCCGCGGAGCGACATGCTCGACCCGTGGAGCGACATGCTCGACCCGTGGAGCGACGTGCGCGACCCGCGGAGCGACGTGCGCGGCCCGCGGAGCGACGTACTCGCCCCGCGGAGCGACGTACTCGCCCCGCGGAGCGACATGCGCGACCCTCGGAGCGACATGCGCGACCTGCGGAGCGACGTATACGGCTCTTGGAACGCCATTCTTGACCCATTGTACGCCGGGCATGACTCATGGGACGGCTCGCACCAAGAGACGGTGCGCCGCGCATGTCCCTAGGAGCGACTCACTCGGCGTGCGATAGGACTTGCATGGCCACTTTCTGGATGCTGGTGGCTTTTTCGACGACCATGGTGGCATTTATAGAGACACGCATGGCATGCAAGGCAGACGTGCTGGCGTACGACGGCTCGATCGTGGCTACTGTCTCGCCTTCCGTGAGATCTTCTGGGGCACGCGCGGCTTTTTGCGCAGCTCGTGTGTCGCGCGAGCAGACATCGACTTTGCCTCCGCTATTCCCTCGAGCTGGCGAAAGTCTGAAGCGCGCGGGTCAAGCCGAGCAAGACGAGGAACAGAAGGAAGCCTGCGACGATCGAGTACACGACCGACTTCAAAAAACTCATCGAGCCAAGGATGCCTTCCCCCCATGCGACGGCCTTCTCGAGAATGTTGGAAAGCGCGATGACGAAGACGAGGCCGAGGATCGTCCACATCTGGCGGGCGAACCTGGGCAGCACCCGGAGCGGGATCCGACTGGTCCGCTGCGATCCATCGCCCTCCTCGGCCCGGAAACCCCAGCGCACCATCTTGGGGAACCAGCCATCGTTGTCGGCCTGGAACCGGATCCGACAGAGGACGCGAAGGTCGGCCCGCGGGGGAGGGCCTTCCCCCTTGAGCGCCTCTCCCCGGGCAACCTCGAAGACAACGAGGTCGTCCCGATGGATGGGTGTCCACGTCCTCTCGGGCTCCTCTTTCCTCCGGTAGAGCCGCAATCCATACGGACGGCCGGGGAGGATCCGAACGGGCTGGAGACTCCCGAGTTCGCTCTCCCGGACCGGAGCTCTTCGGTCGTCCACGATCTGGACGTAGGGGAGTCCGCTCAACGCCCCGCCGAGAGGTGCGCGAAGAGCGGCACGGCTTCAAGCTTCGCCGCGAGGGGCTCGCGAAGCCGGGCGAGATCCTCCCTGGGCCATCCGACCCGGGCAAGGTCGAACTTCGGCTCGCCGGCCACGCAATGGGCGGCGTGGATCCAGCACCAGTCGTCCTCCGTCAGAACGTGCTGGGAGGCGCGGAACCCGCTCGCCTCGGCCTGGTCGCGAGGCAGGAATCTCCGGTCGACCGTTCGCAGCAAGATCAGTCGATCGATCTGCTCGCCGCTTTTCTGAAAATCTCGAGCCGAGCTCACCAGGCTTCGCCAATCGGCCCGGCAACCAGGACCCCGATTGTCCTTGAAGGACAGGGCACCGAGGACCGGCTCGCCGGCCCAGGAAAGCGAGAATTGATGGCCGTTCCCTATCGAGCGGAGGGATGCCACGAGCGACGGAGAGAGCTCGCCGGCCAGGCGCAGGAACCCGAGGCAGGCCTGGAACTGCGCTTCCTGTCCCGCCTCCTGAAGCCACCGGCGGACCGCCGATCGGAAGGAGGGGGCTCCGAGAAGCGACTCGATGTCCGGGGAAGGGGGAAGAGGGATGGGTGGATCCGGGTCGTTGCTCCCGAGTCCGCTCCTCCACCGTTCGCGCCGGGTCTCGAAGCGAAGGCCGTCCTGGGTTCCCAGAAGGGCAAGCCACGCCGCGCGACAGGCGAGAAGCCAGCTTCGGATCGACACGAGAGTCCCCGTTGCCATCTCCTTCCCGTAGAGGGCCGCGAGCCCGGCCCGCTCGAACGGCCACTCGGCGACCTGTTCGCCCAGCTTGTCCGCGATCCTACGGTCCTCGTCCGCGCCGTGAGCGAGGGTTTCGCGGAATGCCGCGAGATAGACCTTGGTGAGTTCGATCGCCTGCTCGCGGTCCGGGAGAGACGGGTTCTCGATCCGGATCGCCTTGTCGCCGTGCGGGAGGACGGGCAACCGATCCTTGAGGTGCTGTTCCGCATGAGAGAGGGGGTCGATATCCCAGACGCAGGAGAGGATGCGCAGGGGGATGTTCCGCGACCGTCCCTTCCGCTCGATCTCACGGAGGAGATCGAGGAGGAGGAGGAAGAACCGGAGGACGCTGGTGCGCAGGTCGCCGGAATCCACGATGCGGAGGTCCTCGAACTGGTCGCACGCGAACGCGATCGGCCAGCCGATGTCGGCGGCGGCATCGATGAAGCATTCGAGTCGTTCCAGCACGGGGGCTCCATCGGACGAGAACTCCGCCAGGAGCTCGCGTCCTCCGAGCGCCGCCCGCACGATCCGTTCCCGGAAAGCGCCGGTTCGCCCGCCGCGCTCCCGGATGACCCGGCAGAGGACTTCGACCGCGTCCGGGTGGTCGCGGAGCCCGGGCCCATCGAATCGGCGGCGCGGACCTGACGGATCGCATTGTTCCTTGACTTCCTCGGGGTAGTCGCCCGGGAGCCGTCTGGGGAAGAGGCCGAGGAATCTCGGTACGCCCAGGCGATCCTCGGCGTCCGTGAGGTCCCTGAGCACCGCTCCGATCACCTCCGAGGCAAGAGCGTCTATCGGGCGCACGCCGAGGCTCTCGTCGGTGTGGAACCCGGGCACGCGATCGTCAAAGAGCGCCTGCCCCAGGGCTCGAAGCAGAGGACGCGACGCGTCCGCCGGCTCTCCGGTGGCGGCGCGAAGCACGGCCTCGGGACCGAGCGAAACGACGAAGGACTTCGGAGAACTGGAACGCCGGCCGTGACAGTCGATCGCGAGCTGCCGGAGCAGGTAGGACTTGCCGTCCCCCGTTCCTCCGAGCACCAAGACGAGCGGAGGGGAGAGGGGCGCGGTCTGGTGGCGCTTGATCGCCTCCTTGAGCTCGGAGAGCGGCCGCGCGAGCAGGGCGGAGTAGCAGGGCAGGCGCTGGCTGTCATACGGGCCCTTCACGTCGAGGCGGTCGAAGGGAGTTGGGCGCCCGCAAAGCTTCTGCGCGAGTTCGTCGTCAGTCCAGCCCATCGCGCTCGACCCTCTTCACGTAGTAGAGCACCCGGGCCTCGGGGCGGAGGATCGCGTGGTCCGGATCGGGGACCTCGTAGATCGTCCGGTTCCACGGCTGGAAGGCCACCTGGCCGCGCGCGGCGAGCGAGAGGAGGATGTCCCGGAGCGCGCCGGGACCCAGACGGGAGCCGGCGGCCTCTAGCTCCCGGTGAAGGGCGGGGATCTCGATCCAACTGTCGGCCGGGAAGGTCGCCAGCACGCGAGACAGGAGGGCCGCTCCATCGCCAGGCCCGGTCGCGGCGCTCCGTGCTGGTTCGGACGGAATCTCGACCTCCAGGCGCGCGAGCGCGCCGGGGGCCGCCTCCGCGACGACTTCGGCGACCTCGCGCCCGTGGACGGCAACGTCGGCCATCGACCGATCGAGCCGCTCCAGCCGGCCGGCCAGAGTGTCGAAACGTCGGGCCATCTCGCCCGCCGTCTCGCGAAGATCGTCCCGGAGCTTCGAAAGATCCAGGCGGGCCGAGTCCACGCGATCCCCGTGTTCATGCACCGCGACGCGAAGTCCCTCGATCTCTGCCTTGCGGAGGTCGAGCGCGGCCCGCCGCTCCCCGTCCCGCTCGGCGCGCCATCCCTCGATACGTTCTCTCGCCCCTCCCTGGAGAGTCTGTAGAGGGAAAGGACCAACTCGCGCGGTGCGCCCTTCTTCCCCTTCCCCGGGAGCGCGAGCACGCGTTCGCCGGCGGGCTCGAGGAAATCGAGAACGCGCAAGCCTTCGAGGAGCCTCTTCCGGTCCGCCTGGGAGAGCGTGCCGCCAGACGAGTATCGCAGGGCCGGGACCTCTCCCTTGAGCCGCGTGGGCGCGACGAGCGCGGCACCGGCCTCGCCCGACGCCTCGACCTCGATGAGGACGTCGATCAGCGGGTCCTTCTTCTCCTTCGCGCGGTTTCCCGCGCGAGGCTTCCTCGCCTTGGCCATCTTGCTCGCTCCAGCCGCCGGAAGCGACCGCGGCCCATTCTATCTTCCCGATGGAGAATTGTAGCGGGAGCAAGCGGTCCTGCGGGCGCTCCGCCATGCGAAGAACCGCGAACCGCCCGGCGAGCACTTGCTCGCTGGAGAGCGCCCTGCGGCAAGTATGCGATTGCCTGGGAGAAGGGCAGGTGGAACCAGCTGCCGGCCGCCGGCCACGAGCCCTCCGCCGGAGTCGCCGACGACGCGGTCGGGACACCCGCGCCGCGGTCAGCGTCCTTCGCGGAGGTTCCGGATCACGGCGAGGCCGGCGGCGCGGTCGTGGAACGGCAGGCGGTCGAACCCGACGTCTCGTCCCGTGTGCCGCCGGAACGCGTCGACGAGCGCGGCCTCCTCTTCCGCTCTGATGTGTTGCCGCACCAACTCGCTCTCGTAGAGTGTCGGGAAGTTGTCGCGCAGGATCCGGTATTCTTCCGCGTCCATCGCCGGCAGGGCGGCGGCGGCGAGAACGCCGGTTTCACGCCTTCCACCACAGCGGGAGCATCGGAAAACGTCTTCGGCGAAGACTCTTCTGAGAAAGTCCGCCCGGGGAATCCTCCTCCCCACGCGCGCGATTGCTCTCTCGCTCAGATGACTTGCGCCTTCTTCTCGACGATCAGGATCTCCTCCTGGCGCAACTCGCGCTTGAGTTCTTCCTTGAGCGACCGGAAGAACCTCCGCGCTCGGGCTTGATCCGCGGTGAGCACCCGCAGGATCACGATCTCGTCCCGAAAGGCCACGTCACCAACCTTCCAGTGCCCTTCGCTCCGCTGCGGGAAGAACGTCAGCCCGCCGAAGGCATCGAGCAGCCGGTCCTTCAAGCGGCCGAGTTTCTCGGGCTCGATCGGGGTGCCATCATTGTAGGTGAGAGGAACATAGAGGTCATATTCTCTCACCCACGCCTGCTCCCTCCGGCGCAACTGCCGGTGCTTCCCTGGACAGCTCTTCGACGGCGATCCCCTCGCGGCGCAACGCTCGAACGGCCTCCTCAGACAGGACGTAGGTTCTCCCAGAGAGGATCGCTCCCTGCGAGTGGCGGAAAAGGACACCGAGCGCCCGCGCCTCGTCCTCTGCGGGGATTCTGATGATCACCTTCAATCTCGCTCGACCTCCAGCCTCGTCTGCGACGAACCTCATGCAAGCTACATCTCCCGCCTCGGGAATACAAACCCCCGGCACGTCCGTCGATCCGGCACTCGAGTGTCGGACACGCCGGAGCCTGTCGGCTCCACTCGGACGAAACAGGGGCCTCGCCCGCCCCGGTCGTCGATGAAGGGTCCATCCAGGAATCACGTCTCGTCCCGCGGCCGCGTTCGATGCGTGTCGCCCTCGGCCGGCGAGGGGAGCGGCGGCAGGCCGAGGAACCGCTCCGCCTGCTCGGCCGCGAGCGCGAAACGCCCGAGGATGCGCCTGCGCAGAGCTCGATACCTCTCGACGCAGCGAACGGCCCGCGCGTGCACCCGGCGGGGATCTCCGCCGACGGGATCGGCTGCCATCAGGCGATCGAAGACAGAGGCCCCCGGCGAGGCGTCGCCGAACGGGTCCCGTATCGCGCCCAATCGGGCGCGCAACCTCTCGACGGCCGCGTGGATCTCGGCGACGCGCCCGCGGATCTCGGCGAAGAGGGTCTTCCGGGAGGGGTGATGCCGATAGGCCGAAAGGAGGGAACCCAGCATCTCGTGCGCCTCCTCCAGCGCGAGGACATCCTCGAACGTCCGATCCACCGCCTCGAAGACCGGGAGGAGCACGGCGGCTCCCGCCCTCTCGCCCTCCGGGCGCCGCGATCGAAGTGAAAAGCCCATCGCCATCGCGATCCGGCTCGCGGCGAGCGAGAAGAGGGGATCGAGCGACGCGGCGATGGAGAGAAAGGCGGCCCTCGCTGAGTTCGGATTCGGCGCCCTCACGTCGTCAGGGATCTGGAATCCGGCGTCCCGGATCGCCTGTGCCCGGAGGGCGAGGAGGAGTCGCTCGCGGGCGCGCGAGAGCGCGGCGGCCCGAGCGGCCGCGCCGTCGAGCGACTTCAGAAGAACCTCTCGGTGGGAACAGAGAGAGGCCTCATCCACCCTGTCCACCGTTGGCCGTAGAGCCAGGGGACCAAGCGCGCGGAGTTCGGGAACCGCGCTTCCGAAGGCCCGGAGGAGGGCCGGCTCGCTTCCCTCGTCCGCGTTTCGCTCCTCCCGGGCGGGCTCCACCGGCACAAGTCGGATCCGTTCCGCAGCGCGGCCGAGCACATGGCGGTAGAGGCCGGCCGTCGCGTCGCGGCAGGTCGCCCCGAAGTCCGAGAAGAGCGATGACGCGGGACCCTCGAGACGCAAGACTCCGGGCGCTGACTCGGCCACGGCGTTTCGGACACGGTCGCGAAAACTCGGGTGGGTGTCGAAGGCACGGGTTCTCGCCGACACGAGTTGGGAGCGGACTCCGGCACGGAGAGGCTCCGCCCCGGTCGACAGCAAACTCGAGACCGCCGCGGGAAGATCGTCCGGGAGTTCGCACCCGCGAGGGGCGAGCACGATGCGCGCCATGTAAGCCGTCCGGGGGACGTCCAGGACGTGGATCGACTCGAGGGTCGCCTGGAACGATGAGCTTCCCGCCACTCGGACCTCGTGACGATCCGCGTCGATCTCCATTTGCCGCAGGAGCACGCAGCACAGCGCGTGGCTCGCGGCCAGGAAGAGCCAGAGAATCCCGCGCGTGACCCACACCGACCCGATCGCCAGAAGGACGATGAGCTTGACCAGCACGAAGTGACTCTCGGAGAAGCTCTTCTCCAGCCCCTCGTCGAACGCGTCGCGCTCGAAGACCACCCTGGCGAACCAGGCGTGGACGGTGCGGATCAGGAAAGAGACCCGCATCGCACCTCGCTGCGAGAAGTGGCCGAGCTCGTGGGCCAGCACGCCGCCGAAGTCGCGGATCGAGAGCTCACGGGCGAGGAGGAGGCCGAACCGGAGGGTCAGGCGTCCTGTCAGGAAGCCCGCCGTTCCGTTCTGGAACCCGGCCGCGGCATTCGCCGTGAGGTCGACCTCGATCCGGCGAGGAACGGGCGCCCGGACGGTTTCGCAGAGCCTGGTCACGAACTGGAAGAGGGTGGGCTCCGCGGCCGGGTCGAGTTCGAGGACGAACTCCTCCCGGCCGCGACGAGCGACGAGGGGCTTGAGGAGGAGGAGCGTGACGACGACTCCGGCCACGATCGGCCCACCGTAGGCGAGCGCGCGCAGGCGGAAGGACGATGAATCCGCGACCCGGTCGTGACCGTGTCGGGCGTGTTGGAGCGTCCCCCAGGCCACGAGTCCCGCGAGGCCGAGGTAGGCAACCGGAAGGAGGAGCATCGCCGACGCGACGGCCAGGAGGGCGAGCCGGTAGCCGGGCCCGATCCGGACCGGCTCGATCGGAGCCCGGAAGGCGCCCGCGATTTCCTCCGGGCGGAGCGGCCGGGGGCGCGAGGAGGAGACGCCGGCCGGACCTCCGGAAGACCGTTCCATGACGGACCCTATCGTACTCGCTCCAGGAAGGTCGCCGTTTCCCCAGGCGTGGCGGTTCAGCTGTTCGCCAGGGCGGTGATCTCGATGGGTCCCGGGGCGGCCGCCTCGATCGCCGGCGGCTATCTCGGGCGCAGGTAAGGCGCCATCCTGCGGCACACGTCCGGCTGACGACTCCGGGCAATCGGGTTATGCTTGGCTCGTGGCGACTCGAATCCGGTGGGAGAGGATTCTCTTCGTGCTGGCCCTGCTTGTCGGCGCGGTGGTCGTCGCGCGCGAGGCGATGAGGGGCGACACCGATTCCGCGAGTCTCGTCGAGCGCGAGCAGAAGGCGCTCGATGAGATCGCGCGGATCCGCCGGAACCAGGATGTCGAGCCGCCGCGGCTCCCGAAGCCCGCTGCCGGATCTCCCATCCCGGCAAGTCCTCTCCCCTACCCGACCGGCACGGGATGGACGTTCTACCGCCCGCCCGATGTCGAAATCATCCTGGTCGATTTGCTCCCTTCGCCCGAGGAGATGGAGGTGTTGCTGCGCGTGCTCCACCGGGAACGGATGCACGCGGCGGGTACGGACGCGACGAGTCCTGCCGCGATGGTCGCTCTCGTGCGGGCGTACCTCGATCTCGGCATGGGAGCCGAGGCCCTGTTCCTCCTCGACCGGTACGAGGACCTTGTGCGGAAGACCGGACCCTACGAGACCCTCGTCTTCGAGGCGGCGGTCGCCGGCCTCGACTTCGAGAGGGCCGCCATCGTCCATCCCAGCTTGCCCCTGGCCCGGTTCGGGGAGGGTACGATCGAAGAGGAGCTCAAAGGCGGTCACTACCGCAGATTCGCGACCGCCCATCTCGCGTTCGATCTGGCCACCGGGTCGCGCTGTGAGATGTTCGATTGGCGCGTCGGTGCTTTCGGGTTCGACATCGACGCACATGCGCGAGTCTTCGCCGCATGGAGAGCGAAGGAGCGATGGAGTGTCTACGATGATCTCCTCGGCTTGACCGACTGGGATTGCGTCGGAAGCCTCGAAGGCGAGGACTTCGACGTCCAGTTCGGCATCGGCCAGAAGGCAGAGGCGCGGGGGGATCCTGCTGAGGCGCTCTACCGGTACTGCCGGGCGATCGTCGAGGTCCGGGGAGAGTCGCGGCAGGAACTCCTCTGGCACGGCGAGGAGCTCGGCCGGAAAGCGCGCTATCTCTCCGCGATCGAGGGGGTGGTCGATTCCGGGCTCCTCGCGGCATCGTCGATCGAGGAACCGGAGAAGCAGGCGCGGACGCGGATCGAGATCCTCCAGCGCGCCGGCCGCTGGCCCGAAGCGGCCGGGGAATGGGAGCGTCTCGCCGCGGATCCGAAACTTCCACACGCGCTCCGGATTGAGGCCGCGCTCGCTTGCCTGGAGGCGGGCGATCCTGCCCGAGCGGAGGAGATCCTCGCTCCCTTGCGCTCGCGCGGCGACGGGGATCCAGGGGGCCGGGTCGCCCTTCGTCTGGCAGGCGCGGAGCCCGGATCGGCGAGTGAGGGGATCATCCTTGAGGCCGCGCTCTTCCTGTCCTTCCACGAACTCCTGGAGCCCGCGAGGGCCGAGTGGGAAGCGTTGCTCGACGGCGAGACAACGAAAACGCACGCGCTGACCGCATTCGAGCATCTTGCCCGGATCCACGCCCGGATGCGGGAGTACGCAAGCGCCGCCGATTTCCTCCAGCACGTCCTGTGCATGGAATACGAGGAGTCCTGGCGATTCGCGCGCGGCGGCCGCGAGAGAGCCCGCGCGCGCCTGGAGTGGTTTCGGGCCATGGCGTCGATCGAGAAGGGCGAGCTCGGGGCCGCCACGCGCGCCCTCCGGCGGGCCCTCGGCGTCTACCCGTACGACGTGGAAGCTGCCCTGCTCCTGGCGAGGTTCGTTCGCGAGAGCGAGCCGGGGCTCGCCGAGCGAACCCTCCGGGTCGCCCGCGAGGAAATCGAACGGCGCGCCGTGCTCGAACCGCTGAATCCGGAAGTGCGCGAACTCCGGGAGCGGCTGCGCCAGGGAGGTCGCTAGGAGCCTATCTAGAAACCGGACCGAGCCCGGCGAGAGCGCCGGCGACGGGAGGTTTTTGGATGGGCTCTAGCTGGACGGGGCTTCAACCCCGCAAGCGGCCCGTGACGCGGGGAGCACCCGGTGTCGAAGGCTTGCGCCGCACGCCCAGGCCGCCACAATGGAAGGGAGGTATCCCGGGGATGGGCGCGGATCGACCGAGTGTCACGGATCGGCGTCTGACGGCTAGAAGGGATGTGCGGAGGAGGCTTCGCTCATGAACGACGCTCGGCGCTCATGCCCCGATGACGGGACCCCGATCGAGCCGGGATACCGGTTCTGCCCTCGATGCGGCCGCGAGGCCGCGGTTCCGGCGCCGGTCGACGTCCCCGCCGAGCCGTTCCGGATCGCCGCGACGTGGGAGCGGGCTCGCTATCCGGAGGGGGTCGATTCGATGGTCCGCGCGGTCCTCGCCCTCGAGTCCACTCCGGATCTCCCGATCGAGAGGCTCCGGACCGAGAGCCACCTCGTGCTCGTCCTCGACGTCTCCGGCTCGATGAACGTGCCGGAGAAGTACCCTCTCCTGCGCGAGGCGCTCGACCTCCTCATGTCCCATCTCGAGGAGGGGCTCTACCTCACGGTCGTGCTCTTCTCGACCGAGTCCCAGATCCTGTGCCAGGGAGTGGCCGCGCCGGAGGTCCGGCGGAGGCGTTCGGCGCTGCTCGCGCGCATGGACGAGTCGCCGATCCGGTTCCAGGAGACCCATCTCCGGGGCGGGCTCGACCTCGCCGTGGACGCGGTCCGCGAGTTCCGGGCGAAGAGGAAGGACGTCGTGCCGCGGCTCTACGTCCTGACCGATGGTCAGCTCACGGATCCCGAGAGGGCGTACGCGGCGAGACCCGAGCTCGAGCGGCTCGGGGCCGAGGTCCACTCGTTCGGGTTCGGCCGCGACTTCGCGTTCGAGAGCATGCGCCGGATCATGGGGACCTCCCCCGGCGGGACGGTGAAGCACATCCGGGACACCCAGGACGTCCTCGAGCGCTTCCAGCGCGTGGCCCAGGTCACGGCCTCGATCGTCGCGACGGAAGTGGTCCTGCAGATGGAATTCGCGGAGGGCGTGATCCCCGGCGACGTCTTCTCTCACCGTCCGGCCCAGCGCCTCTGGCCGGCCTCGGAGTTCCGCCCGCCGCGGGCGCCGAGGTTCGAGATCGGAGTGCTCGAGGCGGAGCGTCGCTACGCGTGGGCGTTCGAGGCGAGGCTGCCCGAAGACCCGCGACCCGGGTTCCGGCTCGGGAAGATCCGGCTCGCCTACCGGCAGGGAGGGCGGGACCACGAGCTCGCGGAGTGGTTGGAGGTCCCGGTCGCGGCCGGCGCCGAGGAAGGCGCGGCCGATCCCGCGGTCGCCAGTGTCTTCACGTCGCTCGAGGACCTGCGCGACGATCGGATCGAGACCCAGATCGCGGCCTACGAGGCGCGGATCGAGATCTGCCGGGCCGAGAGGAGGGACCCCGAGTACCTGAGGGCCCTGGAGGAGGTCGTCTCGAGGCTGCGCGCGGGCATCGCCAAGGAAGCGATCGACGAATCCCTCCTGCGCGCCGCCGATGCCGATCCCTCCACCTGTACGATCGACCACTGGGGCGAATGAGCGAGCAGGATCCGCATCCGGACGAGGCGGCGGTCGAGCGGTACGCCCGCGCGTTCCTGCGCCCGTCCCTGTTCGAGCGACTGCGCTCGCTCAAAGGCGCCACGCTCGGCGGGTGGACCGCGGTCTGGGTCCGGGCGATCGGCTCGGCCGGCGTCCTCCTGGAGGCCAGGAAGGGCGAGGCCCGCGCGGTCCTCAAGATGCCCCATCTTCCCTATGATCGACCTGCCACTTTCGGTGCCGCGGAGATCCGCGCCCGGCGGGAGGCTCTCCTTCGGGAGGCCGAGATGCTGAGGCGCTTCTCGGACTCGCCGCTTCCATCGCTCATCGAGCTCGTGACCGGGGAGAACCCGCTCCTCGCCGAGCGCTCCGCGGCCCTGCGCGGGGGCGAGGTCTATCTGGCGATGGAGCCCATCGCCGGCCGAGCGATCGACCTCGAGGTCCAGGCCCGCCTGCGCCACCCCGAGTTCAACCAGGTCGGCGAGTGGCTCGGCCGGTGGATCGAGGATGTCCTCTCGTTCCTCAAGCACCTGCGCCGGACGCCCCCGGGACACTACTACACCGACTTCAAGCCCTCCCAGGTGCTGGTCGCGGCCGAGGGCCAGATCCGGATCGTCGACGCGGGGGGGATCGCGCGGGCCGGGCTCGAGATGCGGGCGCCTGTCACGCGAGCGTACGCGCCGGGGACCGGCGACCTCGAGCCTGTCTCCCTCCAGGCGCTCGGGCGGACCCTCTACGCGGCGCTCCTCAACAAGGTCCTACACGAGCGGTCCGGGATCGACGAACCGCTCCTCGCCACGGTCTGTCCCGCGGACCTGGCCCACTGGATCTCGAAGGCGGCCCAAGGGGCCTGGTCCACGATCGACGAGGCGATCGCCCGGCTGCCTCTCTAAGAGCCCATCCACCTCGGTGTCGAGGCTGACGGTCCATCAAGGAGCCTATCGCGCGCGCTCGACGCGGCAGAGCCGGAAGCCGACGTTGGGCGAAGGGGGGCCACAACCCTGGCGCCAGCTCCCGGCTGGGAGCGAGGCGCGGAACGAGACGGTCACGGCCTCGGCGCCGTCGGCCCACGACCCGCCACGGATCACCTTCTCGCGGACGTGGTCGCCCTTCGGCGCGAGATACCTCCGGTAGGCGAGCGCGTCGTAGTCGTCGGCGCACCACTCCCAGACCGAGCCGCTCATCGCGTAGAGCCCGTACGCGTTGGGCGGGAAGGTCCTCGCGGGGAGGATCGAGAACTCGTCGAAGCGCTCGAAGTCGCAGGTCTCCCGGGTTGGCGGGTCGTCGCCCCAGGGATAGCGCCGGCCGATGAGGCCGCCGCGGGCCTGGATCCGGCATTCCTGCCATGACGAAGCCCATGCCCCGGGAAGAGGGGCCCGTCCGACTCCTTCTCGTGTCGCCGATCCGTGGGTCAGCGCGAGCTCTCGAACTTCTTCGCGAGCTCCGGTCGAAGGCGCGTCGCGACGGCGAGGATCCGGTCGGCCTCCTCGATCCGCCCGAGGGCCCGGAGCGAGCGGGCATAGTAGAAGCCGAACTCGGGGTAGTTCGTCCAATGGCGGGAGGAGAATCCGAAGAGCCGCACCGCGGGCTCGTGCTGGCCTGTGATGGAAGCGTAGGCGCCGCGCGTGCAGGCCTCGAGGGGCATCTTCTCCGGGCTCTTCTCCAGGCGAAGCATGTGGTCGCGGGCTCGCTCGTAGTCCGGTTCGCCGGCAGAGGGATGGAGCCAGGCCCAAGCCTGGCCGGCGATCGCCATGTTCCGTTCGACCGCGTCGGAGGCGTGACCTCGCTCGGCCTGGGCGAGGAGGCCAAGGGCCACATCGCGATGGCCAAGGCCGAGGTAGACCAGCGCGAGATCGGTCAGGACGAGGAGGTCGGGCCGGATCGAACGTGCGCTCTCGAGCTCCACGCGCGCCTCCTCCAGTCGTCCCTCAGCGCACAGGACCTGCGCGAGGAGGCAGTGACCTTGGTGGCGGCTCCCGCCGGTCTCAATATACCGGAGCGCACACTGCCGCGCCTCGTCGAAGCGGAAGAGATGGACCAGGACATGGCAGCGGACCTCCGAGATCGACTCCGTGCAAGAGCCCGTCCCGCCGTGCGAATCGAGTGCCTCGGCCCGATCAAGATCGGCAAGAGCGGCCTCGCGGCGGCCGAGGTTGTTCTCAAGCTCGGCTCGATCTATATAGAGGTCGGGGACGGGTTTGGGATCCGACTCAATCACGAGGGTGAGAAAGGCGAGCGCCTCCTCGATGCGATTGTCCAACCGGGCCTCGTGATGCCGGACCATGAGTCGCCTTCGCTCCTCCGGGCCTAGCTCCCCCGGGTACCTCGCCTCGTGGTAGCGGCGAGAGAGCCGATCGAGGAGGGGTCGTGCCCGGGCGCGTTCCTCCGGCGAGAGGCCGTTCTCGTGGGCCGCGATCTCTTGCCAGGCCTCGTCGAACCTCGAACCCGCGATGTGCGCAGCCACCAGATCTTCGATGCCCCAGCCGGTGTCGTGCCTCCTCGGAACCGGGGCAGGCGATGGCCCGGCCGGCTCGGCCGTCGCGTCGCTCCGCGGCTCGGCCGTCGGGGCAGGGCCCGGCTCGTTCCGTTGCCGCGCCGAGAGGGCGATCGCAACCGCGAGAGCCCCAAAGAGCGTCCCTCCGCCCAGGCCGATCCAGAGGCCGATCACGAGGGGCCGGGAGCCGAGCTCGGCTTCGGGTCGCCCCTTTCTCATCGGCCGAGTGCCCCCCGGCGCGCGTCGAGGATCTCCGGATGCATGGCGGGGTGCGCCCGTTCCAGCGCCTGAGCGAAGGCTCGATCCGCCCCTCGGGTATCGCCCTCCCGGGCGAGGATCTCGCCGAGCTCGACAAGCGCGGGCCAGGTCTGGGGATCGAGCTCCGCGGCCCGAGCCAGGTCTTCCTTCGCTCGCGCGAGGTCGCCCCGCGAGAGATGAGCCTTGCCTCGGCTGTAAAGGGCCACCACGTGCCCGGGGTCGATCTGGAGGGCCTCGTCCAGATCCGCAATCGCGCCACTAACGTCTCCCGTCTTCATCCGCAAGAGTCCTCGGCCGGTCCAGGACTCGGCCGTCGGATCGGCCTCGATCGCCCGCGACCAGTCTTCGATCGCGCCGGTGCGGTCGCCCCGAGAGGCCCGAAGCTCCGCCCGGCGGCGCCAGGCCGGCGCGTGTTCGGGGGCGATCTCGATCGCGCGGGAAAAGTCATCCAGGGCCTCCTCCTCGCGTCCGAGGAGCTTTCGGGACTGACCACGGTCGACGAGAAGACTCGGATCGTCGGACTCGAGGGCAAGCGCCCGATCGAAGTCCTCAAGCGACCCGGAGACGTCCCCCATGTCGCTCCGGCACACGGCGCGAATCGCGAAAGCTTGCCAGGAGCCAGGCGACAGGAGGGCGGCCGCCGAAGCGTCCTCGAGCGCGGAGGCTAGACGGCCCAGACGGCGCAGGATGTTCGCGCGGTTCACGAACCCCTCTCCCCGCGATGGATCGAGCTCGATCGCCCGATTTGCGGCCGCGAGAGCTCGCTCGAGCTCGCCCGCCTGCTGGAGCGCGTCCGCGAGATTGGACTGGATGAGGTAGGACTCGGGAGCAAGTTCCGCGGCCCGCTCGAGGTCGGAGACGGCCCCGGCGACGTCTCCCCGCGCGCCGCGCTCCGTCGCCCGGTCATTGAGATACTCGGGCACGCGTGGAGCCAGGGCGATCACTCGCGCGTAGTCGGACATCCCGCCGTCCAGATCCCCGGATTCGAACCGCGCGGCCGCTCGCGCGGCGAGCGCTTCGACGTGGTCCGGGTCGAGACGCAGGGCCTCTTGGGCGTCAGCGAGGGCGCCTTCGATGTCTCCCCACTCCAGGCGCGCCAGGGAGCGTATCGTGTACGCCTCGGCCGAGCGAGGATCCCGCTCGATGATCCCGGAGGCGGCAATCCGGGCCTCCGAGGGCCAACCCGCCAGTCGGAGGGCGGCGGCGCGGTGGAGCTCCTCCTCCACCGACGCCCCGGCTGGCCAGCGTTCGGGGGGGACCAGCCGGAGGGCCAGTCCCACGTCGATCCCGAACCGACTCCCCGCCTCGGGCAGACGACTCCAGAGCCAGAGCACCGTCTCCGGCACCTGCAGGCGGGCGAGATTCGTGGCGGCCCGCACGGCGCGGCGCCGCTCCCGTCGCGCAAGGGAGGCGCCTTCTCCCGAAGATGTTTCGTCCCGAAGATGGGCGGCGGGCGGGTCGAGGATGGCCGCGCGGAGAGGACTCACCGGCGAACGGCCGGGCGGTCCCGACGCGTCTCCGTGGAGTCCGATTTGATCGAGGAGGACCCGCTCCTCGGGCTCGGCGAGCTCGCTCCCTTCGAGCCGGCCCACGAGATACCCCGTGTAGTCCGTTCCGGACGACACGCGGGCGGCCGCCCAGTCGCCCAGGTCCTCGATGAGCGCTTCTCGGCGCTCGACCGAGAGGTCCGCCGGGAGAGTCTCGCGGTCGAGACATGTCTTCCAGAAAAGGCGGACCCGCTCGGCGGCGATCGCCACGGGAGCCGCGCCCGAGTACTCGGCCTCGGCCTGGTCCAGGAGCTCACGGACCCCGGGCGGCGGGAAGCACTCGGGTTCGGCCGCCTCGAGCCGGCCGGCCGCCCGGATCCAGGCCGCGACCTCGTCGGCCGGCAGGAGGAGGCCGAGAGCCGATCGAATCGTCCGCGCGACGAGGCCCGGAGCGTCGAGTCCTCCCTCGATCTCCCGCACGTTCTTGAGACGGCCGAGGACCTCCGCGGCGAGGATCCGTTGTTCGAGCGACATCCCGCCCTCGGCACCGGCCGCTGCCGCGCCCCACACGAGGTCGCGTTCCCGCCGCAGGTTGTCGGCCGCCACCCGAGTCAGGAGCTCCTGGGCGACCCGGGCCCGACTCGGCAATCGAACGATCTCGCGCGCTCGCTCCTCGAGCTCGCCGGGGAGGAGCCCGAACCTCTTGTCCTTGTCGGCGCGGGAGACCATCTCGAGGATGCCCTCGAGCCGGGAGACGTCGGCCCGGGCGCGCTCGAGACGAACTTGCGCCGGCCGGGCGAGCCGCTTCTCCCGCTCGGCCGCCGGGATGACGCCCCATCCGTCGGCCGTCTGGGCCAGGTGCTCCGCGAGCGCCCAGTCGCCGACTTCTTCCGCCCCGGCCTGGAGGCGGTCCATCTCCTCGTCGAGCCGGCGGCGCCACGCCTGGGGCGGTTCCGGGTGCTCCTCGATCGCGCGGCCCATCTCCTCGACGACGGGAAGGAGGGCGAGGAACCACTCCTGGGGGACGGCCGGGTTGAACTGGACGGCCGAGGAGTCGCCGCGCGATGCCGCTGCCTCGAACCTCTTCTCGGCCGCCGCGATCCGCTCGGAGCGGACCCTGGCTTCCTCCTCGAGTCGCGTGTGGCGGGCCACGACCACGACCGCGGCGATGCCGAGGAGGGCGGCCAGGATCGTCGCCGTCGCGCCGATCGCCGCCGTCCGGTGCCGCCGGACCCACTTGGCCAGGACCTGCCACGGCGAATACTCGACCGCGCCGAGCGTCCGGCCGTCGCGGTATGCCTCGACGTCCGCTCGGAGAAGGGCGGCGGACGCGTAGCGTTTCTCGGGTCTCCTGGCCATCGCCTTCTGCACGACCGCTTCGATCTCGGCCGGGATCTCCCAGGGTGCCCGGCTTCTCGCGGTGGGCGCTTCGAATCGACCCTTCGACACGTCCTCGAGGAGCCGCATCAGGTCTCCCTCGGCCTCGAACGGGCGGGCGAGAGCGACCATCTCGTAGAGCACGGCGCCCAGAC
>JACQVV010000144.1 GCA_016209595.1 Planctomycetota bacterium | reverse complement strand
TCGGTGCGGGCCTGGGCCTGGGCGAGCTCCTCGACCCGCTTCTCGGTGCGGGCCTGGGCCTGGGCGAGCTCCTCGACCCGCTTCTCGGTGCGGGCCTGGGCCTGGGCGAGCTCCTCGACCCGCTCGGCGAGTGAGGCGAGGGCGGTCGACAGGCGCTGGAATCCGTCGGAGGCGCCGGGATCGTCCGCGAGAAGGCACTTCCTGAGGAGCCCGCGATCGTCGGGGTGTCCCTCGAGATGCCGGACGAGCTCCTGGATGTCGACTGGACTCACGTCGGGTTTCCTTCCTCGATCCAGCCTTCATGCTACCCTCACGGGACCGGGAATCCAAAGGGGACCGAGGGAAGCGGGACTACGTCCGGATCCTTCCGAGCGCCTGTTTCAGGTCGTAGACGAGGTCGTCCACGTCCTCCAGCCCCACCGAGAGGCGGACCATCCCCGGGGGGATTCCCGCGCTCGCCAGTTCGCTCTCGGAGTAGGTCGAGTGGGTCATGGTCGCGGGGTGCTCGATCAGGCTGTCCACGTCGCCAAGCGATACCGCGAGCGTCCAGAGTTCGACGGAGTTCATGAGGACTCGCCCCGCCTCGCGGCCTCCGGCGAGTTCGAAGGCGATCATGCCTCCCGGGCCGCGCTGCTGGCGCAGGCCGAGTTCGTGCTGCGGGTGGGTCCGCAGGCCCGGATAGTGCACCGCCGAGACCTTGGGATGGAAGGCGAGGAACTGCGCGACCTCGCTCGCGTTCTCGCAGTGTTTCGCCATGCGCACGGGGAGCGTCTTGAGGCCGCGCAGGAGGAGCCACGCGTTGAAGGGGGAAACGATCCCGCCGAGGTCGCGGAGGATCTCGGCCCGCACCCGCCCGACGAAGTCCTTTTTCCCCACGAGGACGCCCGCCACCGTGTCGCCGTGCCCGCCGATGTACTTCGTCGCGCTGTGGACAACGACGTCCGCGCCGAGATGGATCGGGTTCTGGAGGTAGGGCGTGAGGAACGTGTTGTCGACCACGAGCGGCAGCCCGTGGCGGTGGGCTATGCCAGCGCACGCCTCGATGTCGAGGATCTGGAGCGTGGGGTTTGCGGGTGTCTCGATGTAGACCAGGCGCGTCCGGGAGTCGATCGCGCGCTCCAGACAATCGAGCCGCGTGGCGTCGAGCTCGCGCGCCTCGATCGCGAGCGGCGAGAGCGTTTGCCGGAAAAGCTTGTGCGTGCCGCCGTAGATCGTCTCGGAAGCGACGAGGTTGTCGCCCGAGCGGCAAAGGGCGAAGACAATGGCCGAGATCGCCGCCATTCCGGACGCGAACGCGAGCCCCGCCTCGGCCCCCTCCAGGAACGCCATCTCGATCTCCAGGCGTTCCTGGGTGGGGTTGCCGATCCGTGTGTAGACGTACCCTTCCTCTTCGCCGGCGAAGATGCGGGCGCCTTGCTCGGCCGACTCGAAAACGAAGGTCGAGGACTGGTAGATCGGCACGGAGACCGAACGGACCGGCGGGCCGGGCTCGTCCTTGTGGAGCCGGCGCTTGCCGTGGATCGCGATCGTCGCGAAGCCGAGGGCGCGTTCATCCTTGCTCATGGGCTGCCTCTTCCTTTAAAGGTGGCGCTTGAGATCGTCGGCCCGATCGGTCCGCTCCCAGGGGAAGTCGAGACCGGGGCGCCCGAAGTGCCCGTAGGCAGCCGTCTTGGCGTAAATCGGCCGCCGCAGGTCGAGCGCGTCGAGGACGCCGGCCGGGGAGAGATCGAACTCGCGGGCGAGGACGTCGCGGAGCTCCGGGTCGGGGAGGCGCCCGGTCCCGAACGTACGTACGGTGACCGAGACGGGCTCCGGCCGCCCGAGGATGTAAGCGAGCCGGATCTCGCAGGAGCGCGCGAGGCCCGCGGCGACGACGTTTTTCGCCATCCAGCGCGCGGCGTAGGCGGCGGAGCGATCGGTCTTCGTGGGGTCCTTGCCGGAAAACGACGAGCCTCCGTGCCGGCATGCGTCCCCGTAGCAGTCCGCGACGATCTTTCGGCCGGTCAGCCCCACGTCGCAGCGGGGGCCGCCGTGGACGAAGGTCCCGGTCGGATTGGTGTGGACCGCGGCCTCGCCCGGGCGCCAGAGCCCCGTGGGCTCGAGGACCGGCGCGAGGACCTCCCGCGCGAGGTCGGCCCGAAGGGCCTCGGGATCCACCCCCGCGCGATGCTGGGCGCACAGAACCGCGGTCTGGACGCGGACCGGGACGCCCCCCTCGTAGGCGACGGTCACCTGGCTCTTCCCGTCGGGGCGCAGATACGGCAGAGTCCCGTCCTTCCTCACCCGTGCCAGCCGTTCGGCCAGCCGGTTGGCGAGCCAGATCGGCACGGGCATGAGGTCGGTCCCGCCGGGGAGGTCCGACCCCTCGTCGGTCGCGTAGCCCACCATGAGTCCCTGATCGCCCGCCCCCCGCCGGTCGACGGCGAGCGCGAGTTCCGGGGATTGCTCGTTCACGAGGACCAGCACCGCGCAGCTCTGGTAGTCGAACCCCTCGCTCGGGTCGTCGTACCCGATGTCGCGGAGCACGCCCCGCACGACGCCCGTGATATCGATCCAGCTCCGGGTACTCACCTCCCCCGCGACCAGGACAAGCCCCGTCGCGACGAGGCAGTCGCAGGAGGCGCGCGCGTACCGGTCGCGCGCGAGCAGCGCGTCGAGGATCGAGTCGGATAGGAGGTCGCACACCTTGTCGGGATGACCCTCGGTCGCCGACTCCGCCGTCTGGCACTCGTTCTCGGACAGCAAGGGCGTCTCCTCTTCGCCTGGACGAACCGGCATTCTATCCGCGCACTCGCACTCGTACGCGCACTCGTACTCGAACTCGTACGCGAACTTGCACGCGCCCACATGCTTGACGCACCGCGTCGAAAGGAGTATTTTCCGCGACCCACATGCCAAGCGAAGAGGAAACCCTCATGCGACGCGCGATCCTGCCCGCCCTCCTCCTTCTCGTCGCTCTCGCCGTTCCGGCGGCCGCTCAGGGGCGCATCGTCCGGCACGCGGGGTTCGAGTCGCGACTCCTCGCGAACGAGCGGGACGTCTGGGTCTACCTCCCGGCGGGCTACGATTTGGGGAGCGCGCGCTATCCCGTCCTCTACCTCGACGACGGGAACAACATGTTCGACCCGAGCGCCCCGTTCGGAGGATGGCGGCTCCAGGGGACGCTCGATCGGATGATCGCGGCGGGCGAGATGCGCGCGGTGATCGCCGTCGCGGTCTCGAACACTCCCGATCGTATCTACGAGTACACGCCGACCGAGGACGAGGAGTACGGAGGGGGCGGCGGCGGAACCTACCTGCGTTTCCTCATCGAGGAACTGAAACCCTTCGTGGACCGGACCTACCGGACCGAGCGGGGCGCTGGTTCGACCGGAATCCTCGGCTCCTCTCTCGGCGGACTCCAGGCTTTCCACGCCGCCTGGACTCGCTGGGACGTGTTCGGACTCTCGGGGGCGATGAGCCCGTCGTTCTGGTGGGACGACCGTTTCCTCCTTCGCGAGGTCCAGCGTTTCAGCGGCACGCCCCCAAGGGCGCGGTTCTACCTCGATTCGGGCGACCAGGGCCCGTCCCGGGACGGCAAGGCCGACACCGAGGCGATGCGCGATGCCCTCGCCGCCAAAGGCTACGAGTTCGGCAAGACCCTCTCCCACTGGCTCGACCGCGGCGCGGCCCACAACGAGATCGCCTGGGCCGGCCGCGTCGGACGCGCTCTCGCGTTCCTCTTCCCGCCCGGGACCCCCGCGCCCGGCTCGGCGACGACGCGGATCCGAGTCCACTTCGACGTCGGATGGGGACACCGGATCGCGCTCCGCGGGGGCGCCCCCGGGTGGGGAAGCTGGCGGAACGAGATCCGGACCTCCTGGAATCCCGGGAACGTCTGGGTCTACGAAACGACCGCGATCAAGGCCGGCACGATCTTCGAGTTCAAGGCCCTCGTAGACGGCGCTTCATGGGAATCGGGACCGAACCACGTGGCCCGGGGCGGCGAGACCACGGACGTGTTTCCGCGATTCCCGTGACGAAGAACACCTAGCCTCTCATCGCGTCGAGGAGAAGGGCGGTTGCGGCCCGCACGTCGGGATCCGCCGCCTTCCGGCCGGATTCGAACCACGTCCGGACCCGCACGAGCTCCGCGTGCCACATGGCGAACTGACGGCCACGTTCGTTCAACTTCTGGACCCGAGCGTCCAGCTCCGCCTGCATCTCCGCGACCGACTTCTCGGAGCCGTCGGGGCGAGTCGTCGACAGAGGGCCCGGCATGTACCCGCCGGCACCGGAGGCGATCCGCTGGTTGGCGTGCAAGAGGTGCGCGAAGACCGCGGCGAGCTCGGCAAGCGACGCGGGTGGTTGGGGAGGGAGGATCTCGAGGTCGAACTCGATCGGGGCGCTGGAAGTGTTGACGGCTGCGACTATCCGCAGATGGCGCGGGCCCGTCGCCGCGTTCGCGGCCACGACGATCGAGTACCTGAAATACCCACCGTGCACGCCGGCGAAGTCTGTGGTCAGGAAGGCGTCGAGGCCGAGATCGAGGTCCGACGAGTCGCCGGCGTCCCATCGCACCGAGGCATTGGCCTCGACATAGCCACTCCCGGGCGCCTGGTAGTAGTTCATGGCCGTGGCCCCGACGACCGTCCGACCCGCCGGCACCCGCGCGACGCCGTCCATGAGCGCCACCGGCAGCGCACCCGGAAGGACTGTCCCGAAGCGCGCCACCTCGGCCGCGAGCTCTGGATGCGCCTGTGCGAAAGCGTTCTCTCCCGAGGTCAGATCGGGCTGGAGGACGATCCTGCCCGCCCGATCGACGTAGGCCAGACGGTCGCCCACCGTCACGGCCGCCCAGTCCTCGCCAAACTCAGAAACGGCGTCGAAGGCCGGCGGGATGGCCCACTCGCCGCGCGGGTCGACGAAGCCCCACAGCAGGTGGCAGCCGCCCATTCCGTCCATCTGGGCCAGGGCGGCGAGCCCGCCCGCGAAGACGCGGAGCGTGGAGAGGCGGGAGGTCGCCGGAACCACCACGGTGCCGTCCGGCCGGACGAGCCCGACGCCCTCCAAGGTGCCGAACGCCACGAACTCGGCGCTACCCACCGTGTGCAGTTCCAGCCAGTCGGGCTTCTTCTCCAGAAGGAGCTTGCCAGTCGTGTCGATGACCCCGCTCTTCTCGCCCACGACCACGGCGAGTCCGTGGTCGAATCGGGATGCCTCCTGGAACTCGCCGGCAAACGCGGCCGCCCCGTCCGCGCGGATGTACGACCAGCGGGAGTCTCGCATCACGGGCGCCACTCCGTCGGCGAACCTGTCGGCGTACTCGAACTGCGGCTCGATCGCCACCTTGCCCTCCCGGTCCAGAAACCCCCACGAGCCATAGTTGCCGGACGTGAAGCTGGCACGACCTTCACCAAAGTCCGTGGCGCTCGCGTACTGAGGCGCGATCACGAACTTCCCCGTCTTGTCGATGAAACCCCAGCGATCTTCGCCAGAGGGGCCTCTCCCGCGCGCCCGGGCGAGGCCCTCGCGGAACGGCCCGGCGTCGGGGAACCGCGGCTCGATCACGATCTGTCCCGTCCGATCGACGTAGCCCTTCGGCCCGGATTCGTCGCCCATCAACACCAGCGCCAACCCCTCCGAGAACTCCCAGGCGTACGCGATCCCCGGCGGGAGGCGTGGCGTCGTGGGCACCGCTCGGACTGCGCCGGCCAGGCGATTGCACAGGGCGCCGTCCGAGAGCGGCGGGACGGGCCCGGCCACGACCCACGTCTCGCCTTCGCGGACGAGTCGATACGTGTACGGAGCATCCGACCCGCGTTCGACCGTCATCGTGGCGACCTCGCCCGAGATTGCGGCGGGCCCGATTCGGGCCGGGACCGCGGCGCCCGCTGAGTAGGCAGCCCACGCCGCATCGGACGGGTTCCTCTCCAGCAGCGAACGGATCGGCTCGGCGTAGAGGGCGAGGGCAGCCGGCCTGTCGCCGGCCTTGAGAGCCTCTTCCAGAGCTCGAACCGTTCCCTCGGGCGTGTCCTGCTGCGGTTCGGGCTCGTCCGAACTCGACTCACCACACGAACCGCAGAGAGCACCCGACGCCAAGAGGAGAACCAGTGTCCGGCACCTCGCGCGCCGCAGTAGCAACTTCATGGAGCTCACCCTCCCACCAGGAGTGCCCCCCCGTCCGTCCGGCGAACCCCCGGATCGTAGCCCGCCGGATCCTGCCTTGCAACCCGGCTCGGCGGCCGCTACGGCGAACCTCTCACGCTCGACGTGCCGATCAGCTCGTAGTCGCTCATCGGATTTGCACCGGGGGCCGTCGAGCCGCGCTGTAGCCCCAGCATCTCGATCGTCCTCCAGGGCCCGCCGAGAATGCCCGCGATCCGCACGAGCTGATGTGGCATGAGACGGGCGCTGCTGACGCCGTCTTCCGAGGAGACCAGGAGGAAGACCCTTGCCATGCTCCCGGAGCAGAGGCGGACCTCGAGATGACCCGCGTATGTTGCCGAGAGCGAGAGTCCCATCCGTATCCGGTACAGTGTCCCGGAGACGTCGCCCGTCACCGCGAGGCCTCCGAAGGAGCTCACGTCGATCTGGCTCCCCCAGGCGATGCGGTACGTGTTCGGTCTCGACCACACCCGCTCTATCGACAGGAACTGAACGTACCGGGTTCCGTTGGACGCCACCGCGAGCATGGTCTGCCCCAGGAACTCCGACCACGCATCGTCATACCAAGGGTAGTTGCGCTCCTGAACGAGAACCGAGTACGTCCCGTCGCGCTTCCGCAACACCGCCTCCCAGAGATAGCGACTGCTTTCGGGGTTTGAGACCACCGATACGACGTATCCTTCGAAGTTCTCGCCGATCGCCGGCTTCGCTGCAAACGTGCAGAAGAACAGCATCACCGCGGCTCCAACGGCTCGTTTCGTCCACATGGCTGACCCTCCGGTTCGTCGTGCTTGTCTCGCTCCACGAATGGATACGGAATGCGCGTCCGGGTTCGCGGCGAATCCGAGGCTGCGAACTTGCCGCGGGACTCCGTATTCCATTCGCGAGGACGAAACATGCGAAGGAGGAGCCCATGAATCGCCTGCCGAAAAGAGTTCATCAAGCGACCGTCCTGGTGGCGATCGTCACCGCCTGCGCCGGGCTGGGAGTCGCCATGGGTCCGGCCACTCCCCCGGGAGAGCCCGACGGCCTCCTCCACGCCCCCGAGGACCGCCATCCGGCGAGGCCTGCCGAAGGTCTGGCCCCCAGGATGGAACGTGCCAGGATGGAGGCGGCCGGGGAACGCCCAGCCCCGGCGGACGTCTCGCTCGCCCTCGATGAGCGACCCGGCCGTTCTACGGAGTTGCCTGCCGCGCGCAGATCAGGCGGCGAATCCCCGCGGCCCATCGTGCCCGCCCCGCCCTCTGGAATCGCGCCGCGGGACCTCGTGGACTGGCTGCTGGGGCTCGAAGCCCATGATCTCGGGAGGATCCCGGCGGAAGAGCTCGACCGCTACGTCGTCCTGACGCTCTCGGCTCTCGACGGAGAATCGGAGAGCGACGAGTTCTTGACGCTTCTGAACGCGCGGATCCTGGAGGGGGCGCAACGGTGACGTGGCGCAGCAGCTGAGCGGGCCCCTGGGAGAAGATCCCAGCTCGCGGGCGCGTATTCCATCCCAGAGCCGGAGGAAGTCACGATTCCCACATCCTCCTGAGCCGTGCCCCGATGTCGATCCGGGGTCCGGCGGCGTCCTCGGGGGCGCCTTCCGCCGGCCGGGGAGGTCCCCAGGAGACCCGCTCGAAGCGGTCGAGGATCGAGTCGGGAAGGAACCGCGACCGGGGCGCGTAGACGTGGCGGGGGCCGTGGCGGTGCTGCTGGCGCACGTAGTAGCGGAGCGGCTGGACGAGGTGGAGCGCGTCTCTCGCCCGGGTCATCGCCACGTAGAGGAGCCGGCGTTCTTCCTCGATCTCCTCGGCCGAGCCCGTGGCCATGTCGGACGGGATCGCGCCGTCCACGACCGACAGGACGAACACCACGTCCCATTCCTGGCCCTTGGCGGAGTGGATCGTCGAGAGGATGAGGTAGTCCTCGTCCCGGAGAGGGACCCCCGCCTCGTCCCCCGTCGCTCCAGGAGGATCGAGGATGAGCTCGGTAAGGAACCGCTCCCGGGTCGCATAGCGCGCGGCGAGGATCTCGAGATGTTCGAGGTCGGCCGCCCGCACCTCGGGCGACTCGTGGATCCGCTCCAGGTGCGGCCGGTACCAGCGGCGCACTCTCGCCGGCTGGTCGTGCCAGCCCGCGGAAACGTCGCGGAGCCCCGTCATGAGATCGCGAAAGGCGGGCCAGTCCGCCCCGGCGGCCTTTGGAGGGCGGAAGGTTCCGAGCGCCGCGAGGTCGTGTCCCGCTTCATCGAGGTGGGCGAGCGCCCTCCGGGCGTTCGCCGGACCGAATCCCGGGAGGATCTGGAGCACGCGGAACGCCGCCAGCGCGTCCCGCGGGTTCTCGGCCCAGCGGAGCACGGCGAGGAAGTCCTTGACGTGGGCGGCCTCGAGGAACCGGAGGCCGCCGAACTTCACGAACGGGATGTTGCGGCGGGAGAGCTCGACCTCCAGGAGATTCGAGTGGTGCGCGGCGCGGAAGAGGACGGCCTGGCGCCGGAGCGGGACTCCGGTCTCCCGATGCTCGAGGACGGCGCCCGCCACGTACTCCGCCTGCTCGTTCTCGTCGCCCACGAGGACGAGCCTGGGCGCGGCGTCCGACTGCCGCGACGAATGGAGCTCCTTGGCGTACCGCTCGCGCGCGAGACGGACGACGGCGTTGGCGGCCGCGAGGATCGGTTGCGTCGAGCGGTAGTTCGTCTCGAGCGTGAGGACCTTGGCCGGAGGATCGAAGAGACTCGGGAACTCCAGAATGTTCTTCACCGTGGCCGCGCGGAACGAGTAGATCGCCTGCGCGTCGTCCCCGACCACCGTGAGCCCAGCGCCTCGGGGATCGAGCGCGAGGAGAACCTCGGCCTGGAGCGCGTTCGTGTCCTGATACTCGTCCACGAGGACGTGGTCGAACCGCTCCCGCACGCGTGCGGCGAGCGCGGGCTCGTCCATCAGGTGGCGCCAGTAGAGGAGCAGGTCGTCGTAGTCGAGCGACCGGTTCCGCTCCTTCGCGCCGGCGTAGGCGGCGAAGAGCCCGCGGAGCTCCTCCGCCCATTCCCGGCACCAGGGGAAGGTCTTCTCCAGCGCCTCCGGAAGCGGCCGCCGGGAATTGACGACGTTCGAGTAGATCTCCAGGCACGTCCCCTTCCGGGGGAAGCGGGACGCGCGATTGGCGAGCCCTCGTTCCTCGCGCAGGAGGTCGAGAAGATCCTCGGAATCGGCCCGGTCGAGGACGGTAAACGCCGGGTCGAGCCCCACCGAGTTCGCGTGGATGCGCAGGAGCCGGTTGGCGACCGAGTGGAAGGTCCCGGCCCACGAGAGACGGACG
>JACQVV010000156.1 GCA_016209595.1 Planctomycetota bacterium | reverse complement strand
GGCGACGGCGCCGACGATGACCATCCCCGCGCCCCCGGACCCGGCTCCTCGCGCGGACCGTGTCGTGCCGGAGGGCTCCCGCCCGCCGCGCGAGCCGTAGCCGGTGCCTCGACCACCCCTCACCCCGGAGGCGCGCTTCGCCGCGGCCGGGCCCGCGGGGGCGGGGAACGTCGCGGCGGGGAGGGTCGCCCCGGGAAGCGGGGGTGGGAGGGAGGGTGAGGCGGGCGAGAGTAGAACGTGTTGCGGCGAGGTGCGCTGGGTTACGGCGGCTTCGATCGCCTTCCTGTCGGCCAGGCCAAGGTCCACGAGGATCTGGACGAGTGGCCTCTCGATCGCCATCTCTGAGAGTTTCTTCTGGACGTCGAGGGCTTTCGGAAGCGCCCCGGGCGAGGCGAGCGTTCCCTGCTGGAGGAGCCGGTCCAGCGCGGCGTGGTCCTCGGCTTCGAGGCGGAGGAGCTCGTATGTGACCGGCCGAGGAGGCACGAGGCGGCCCTGCATGGCGGAGAGGAGAGGCGCCAGCGCGGCTCGGTCGAGAACTCCCTGCTCGAAGAAGATCTGCGGCAGCTTCTTCTCGATCCCCGCCTTGCGCAGCCGGATCTTGAACTTGATCCCGCGCTCGACCTGCACCTTCGTGAGACGGCCGGCGCGAATCGCGACCGATCCGAACACGAGATCCTCGTCGTCGAAGGGCGGGGCGGCCGGAGCGGCCTGGCCGGGGGCCGCGGCCCCCCGCCGCCGGCGTTCCAGGAGAAGGATCCCCTCCGCGATCTCGCAATCGAGGAGCTGGCGGTCGGCGAGGACCTTCGCCGCGAGGACCTTCAGGCCGAGCCCGGCGAGTTCGCGGGCGACCGCGGTGGCCTGGGCGAGCTCCTCGGGGCGGAGGAGGTCATAGCCCGTGGCGATGCGAGCGATCTGGGCGTCCTCGTCCGGCTGGACCGCGAGGTGGCGGAGCGAGGAGCGATCGACGAGGAAGACCCGGCTCTTCGCCGCGAGCTGGCTTGCCTGCTGGAAAGTCGCCGGATCGATCGTGCCCAGGTCAGCGAGAACCTCGGCGAGCGAGAGATGGACTCCCATCCCGCGTGTCCGCCCCAGGACCTCGCAGTCCTTGAGGAGCGAGTCCTCGCTCGCCTTGCCGTTCGAAACGAGGATCTGGACGAGGGTCTTGTCGCGCGGCTCGAGCGCGGGGTGATTCATCGCTCCACCTTCTTTCCCTGAACCTCACTCCTCCCTTCCCCGGGGGGAGGGCAGGCGCGAAAACACCACGATGCATGATTCTTCCCGGACCGTCCGAACGCGGCAAGAGAAAAGCCGTCACGCCAGCGGCGAGATCCCGGCGCGGGCGAGCATCGAGATCGTCCGGATCAGAGGAAGGCCGACGATCGCGGTCGCGTCCTCCCCCAGGATCCCCTCGAAGAGAGCGATCCCGAGCGACTCGAACCGGTAGGAGCCGGCGCAGTCGAGGGGCCGGTCGCGTTCGACATAGTGGCGGATCTCCGCGTCCGAGAGCGAACGCATGCGAAGCTGATGCACGTCGATCTCGACCTCGGTCGGGCCGCCGGGCCGCGAGAGGGCGACGGCCGTGACGAGCCGGTGCTCGCGCCCCTGGAGCCTCAGGAGTTGCTTGACAGCGGCCTCTTGCGTCCCCGGTTTCCCGAGGAGCTCCCCGTCCAGCTCGACGACCTGGTCGCTCCCGAGGATGAGCGCGCTCGGAAACTCCGCGCGGAGGCTTTCCGCCTTCGCCCGCGCCAGAGCGCGCACGACTTCTTCGGGGCTCACCGCCGCGGGGGCCGCTGACCGTTCTTCGCATCGGTGCCCAACGGCCTGGAAGGGGATCCCAAGTCTCTCCAGGAGCGCGATGCGGTAGCGGGAGGAGGAGGCCAGGACGAGCGGCGCAGGACTCACTTCTCCTTCTTCCATGCCGCGCCGATCTCTCGCCAGGTGACGAGGACGACGCCGGCCCTCTCGATCGCCGCCCTTAGATCCGGGTCGCAGAGAAGCGCGAGGTCGTCCCCGCGCGCCCGGTGGGAGTGCGTGATCGCCTGGAGCTCGGGGCCATCGGCCGCCGGGTGGAGGATGATCTCGGTCACGCCGGGCTCGAGCTTCGCCACGACGTCGAGAAGCCGCGCTTTCCGCTCCTCGTAGGTTTTCCCTCCCGAGTTCTCCACCCGGTCGACGAGCGGGTAGCCCTTCGACTCCAGGTCCGCGAGCGCCGCCTCGGCCACCGGCAGGAGCCCGGCCTTCTCGATCTTCTCGCGAAGCTCGCCTGCGAGCCGGGGCACGAAGGGCACGACGCCCGCCTCGGTCGCGACCGAGACGTAGGCTGCGAAGTAGTCCAGCCGCGCGAAGAGGGCGCCCATGTGGCTGTCGAGGTGGGTGGGCGAAAGGCCGAAGTGACGGGCGCGCTCGACCTGAGCGCGGATCTCGCGCTCGACCTCGTCGGCGGAGGCGTGCCGGGCGAGCTCCTCGACGCTCCTCCAGAGGAAGCCGTCGGGATCGACAAGGCCCGGGACTTCGGAGCGCGGGAGGACCGGGCCCCAGCGATAGGTCTTCCACTCGCTCGTGAGAGCGAGATGGAGGCCGAGGTCGGGAGGGGCGTCCTTCTGCTCCGCCGCCCAGGTCGCGAGGTCGGCGAACCATGGGCAGGGGACCATCGCGCTCCCCGAGACCGCGAGCCCGCCGCCGAAGATCGTCCGTGCAGCCGCGCTCGCCGCCTGGCACATCCCCAGGTCGTCGGCATGGAGGATGAGGAGCCGGGCCTCGCGGTCCTTCCCGAGCCGCTCGGCGAGGGTGTCGGCAGCGGCGGGGCCCGCGAGGAGCGCCGCCGAGGCCACGAGCGCGGAGACGAGGAAGCTCAGGCGCGTGTTGGTCAAGCGAAGATCTCCTCGATTGGTTTGCCTACGCCCGTGAGCTTCACGGGCCGCCCCTCCTTCGATTCGTTCCGGTATGCTAGCGGAACTTTCGCGGGAGGGCCAAGGGCTCGGGGGCTCCATGAAGAAGACAGTCGTCCTGGGGGGCGGCCTGATCGGGGCCGCGATGGCGCGAGACCTCGCCGCCGACCCCGCCTACAGCGTCACGGTTGCCGACCTCTCCCAGGAGCGCCTCGACCGCCTTGCGAGGGTCCCGAACCTAGCCGCCCTCCGGGCCGATCTCTCGGATCCCGATCGGATCCGCGAACTCGCAGGGGGCGCGGATCTCGTCCTGGGCGCCCTTCCGAGCGCCCTGGGTTTTCGCGCGCTCGCAGCCGTGATCGAGACCGCCACGCCCTACTCGGACATCTCGTTCATGCCCGAGGACGCCCTGGAGCTCGACTCATTGGCGCGGGAACGCGGAACGGTCGCGGTCGTCGATTGCGGCGTCGCCCCTGGGATCTCGAACCTCTTCGTCGGAGCCTCCTCCGCGCGCCTCGACCGGGTGGAGCGAGTCGAGATCTACGTCGGTGGCCTCCCTCGCGCCCGGCGGTGGCCCTACCAGTACAAGGCGCCGTTCGCCCCCTCTGATGTGATCGAGGAGTACACGCGCCCGTCGCGCCTGGTCGAGGCGGGCCGCATCGTGACGAGACCCGCCCTGTCCGAGCCCGAGCTCCTCGACTTCCCGGAGGTCGGCACCCTCGAGGCGTTCAACACCGACGGACTGCGGAGCCTCGTCCGCACGATTCCAGCTCCCTGGATGAAGGAGAAGACCCTCCGCTATCCCGGCCACGTCGAGCTCATGCGGATCCTTCGCGAGACCGGCTTCTTCCGGAAGGACGAGATCGAGGTACGGGGCGCGCGTGTTCGGCCCCTCGACGTGACGAGCCGGCTCCTCTTCCCCCTCTGGACCTACGAAGAAGGAGAGGAGGAGTTCACCATTCTGCGAGTCCTCGTCGAGGGTGAGCGGGGCGGCAAGCGGGTCCGCCACCACCTCGACCTCCTCGACCGCACCGACCGCGCCTCGGGGGAGACGTCGATGGCGCGGACGACCGCCTATCCCGCCACACTCGTCGCCCGGATGCTCGCCGCCGGACGTTTCACCCGCCCCGGCGTCCACCCTCCCGAGGTCCTCGGCCGCGAGCCTGGCCTCGCCGACGAGGTCCTCCTCGCGCTTCGCAAGCGCGGGATCGACATCCGGACGAAGGTCGAGGAAAGCCCCTGACGCATCGGCTGGCGTATACTGCATGCATGGTCAAGCGAATCGAGCAACGGCTGGAGATCTGGAACATCTTCCACGAGAAGGAGATTCTCGCCGGCAAGCAGAGGCCCCTCGTCGTCACGGCCAAGGTGGACAATGGCTCCATCTACACGGTTCTGCCGCTCGCCGTGGCAAAGAAACTTGGCCTTCTCGTCTCGCGCAAGGTCCGCGTGCGTTTCGCCGACAACCGCAGAGAGTGGCGCGACCTCGCGAAGGGTCTGTGCATCCGCATCCCGGGGCTAAGGGACCGCGAGATCACGACCGACGCCATCATCGAACCGAGGCGGAAGACGGTGCTCCTCGGTTGCGAGGAGCTCGAGCGCATGGACATGCTCGCCGACCATCGCGCGGGCGTGCTGCGGCCGCGCCCCGGGACGGAGAAGGGGATCACGGCGGAGATCGACTGACCGGACGATAGAACGGTTGCCCTACTTCTTCTCGATGAGGCAGTCTTCGACGACGAGGGCGTCCATCTGGGTCGAGAGGAAGCTCTCGATCGCGTCGGCGGGGGTTTCGACGATGGGCTTCCCGGCGAGGTTGAAGCTCGTGTTGAGAATGACGTAGACGCCGGTTTTCTTGCCGAATTCGTCGATCAGCGTGTAGTAGGCGTCATTGTCTTCGGGGGTCACGGTCTGGACGCGGGCCGTGCCGTCGACGTGGGTGATCGCGGGGACGACCTCGCGCATGTGGGGATGGACTTCAGGGACGAGCAGCATGTAGGGGCTCTCGACATCGAGATCGAAGTAGTCCTTCTGCCGGGCGAGGGGGACGGCGGGGGCGAAGGGGCGGAAGCCCTCACGGTGCTTCACGCGGGCGTTCAGGATGTCCTTGTGTTCGGGTTTTCGGCAATCGCAGAGAATCGAGCGGTGGCCGAGTGCGCGCGGGCCGAACTCCGCGCCTCCCTGGAACCAGCCGACGATCTCGCCGCCGGCGATCCGGTCGGCGATGACCGACTCCATGAAGCGTCCCTCCGTGGCGCCGGGATCGCCCTTCCGGGGGATTCGCTGGACGCGGATCCGGCCGGCGAACCGGTCGAGGGCAGTCTGGACCGCGCGGTCGGAATACGGCTTGCCGAGGTAGTCGTGACGCGCGACATACTGGCGGGGGCCGTCCGTCGTGTTGTAGTAGGCCCAGAGGGCGTAGCCGGCGGCGAGGCCGCAGTCGCCGGCGTTGGGGTAGACGAAGATCCGCTCGAAGGGGGTCTCCTGGAGGATCTTGCGGTTGGCGACGGAGTTCAGCGCGACGCCGCCGGCGTAGACCAGGTTCTTCGAGCCTGTGAGCTCGTGGGCCGCGCGCGCGGCGCGGATGACGCGCTCCTCGATTCGCTTCTGCACCGCCCAGGCGAGGTCGCGGCAGGGCTTGGCCATGAAGTCCTTGTGGTGCTTCGCCCGGACGTCCTTGCAGAACTTGTGGAAGGTGTCGCGCGGGAAGTCGTACTCGGGGCGGATCGTGTGGCGGCGGCGGTAGAAAGGGTTCAAGCGGTACTTGAGCTTGACCTTGATCTGGTCGTGGATGTCGGGCCCGCCATAGGGTGCGAGTCCCATCGTCTTCCCGTCCTCGTTCAGGCCGAAGCCGATGTAGACGGTCGTCCGCATGTACTCCTTGCCGCTGATGCCCTCGCCGATGTTCTCCAGCAAGGTCTCGATCCGGCGTCCCTTGCCGTGGGCGATCGAGGAGCTCTGCGGGACGTTTCCCAGGCGGGGCAGCTCGTCGTACGAGCCTCCGTCGACCGTGAGGATCGCGGCCTCCTCGAAAGGCGAGGGGTAGAAGGCTTGCGCCTGGTGGCCGACGTGGTGTTCGACGCGGACGACGTCTTTCCCCTTGAAGAAGGAATCGAGGAAGGCGTTCGTCCCCTCGACGGTCGTGCGGTAGGGGCTCGTCGCGCAGGAGTACTTGTCATAGGCGACGAGCGAGACGTCCGAAAGGGAGATTCCGGCCGCCGAAAGCAGGTAGTCGAGGAGCCGCTCGAAGTGCTCCTGGATCGGGATGGGCTTCTTCTGCGGAGTCTTGGCCGCGATGTCGCGGATCGTGTCGTCCTCGACCTCGGGGTTCGAGAGCCAGGCGTACTTCATCTGTAGCAGGCGCTCGAGGTTCGCGGCGGCGGCGACGTGGCCGTTCTTGAGGAGCACCCCGGAGGTGCCGTGGCCGAGGGCGAAGGAGAAACCGAGCGTGTAGTGGTCCAAGCTCACGAGGGATCCGTCCTCCGGAAGGGCGCGGGATGATAGCCGATGGAACGGGGGCAGGCAAGCGGCGCGCGCTTCGGCGGAGGGTTCTGTGGAAGGGGACAGTATGATGATCGCATCTCAGGGAGACACCAGAATGCTTGCCAGAGAGCCAGGAGCGCGTGGAGGCTCGCGGGCGGGGATTTTGCTCGTCGTGTTCGGGCTCCTCATCGCGACCTCTGTCCAGGCTCAGGAACCCGATCGGGAAGAGACTGGAACCAGGCGCTGCCTGGTCATCCTGGTCGAGTTCCCGGGTCTCACCCATGACGTGGAAAGACGCGCGGTCGAGACGCGGTTCTTCGACCAGCTCGACCGCTACGTCGGGGTGGATGATGAGAACGGCGTGCGGATCGAGATCCTGGAGAAGGTCGGACTGTCGTACAGGCTTCGAATCTCCCGCCCCTGAGGGTCGCGAGGATGACGACGAGAAGAGAGAGCCCGGAGGGGCGCGGCGACTCGATCTCCAAGCGGATCCAGCTCGCTGGCGGCCCGCGTGTGAGCATTCGTCTGGCGGGCGCACCGGACTCGGCGCTGCGAAAAGACGGGACGGCACTCGGCCGCTACCGGGGTGTCGTCGAGATCGCGCGCGGGGGGATGGGGATCATCTACTCCGGCGAGGATCCCGACCTCAACCGCGCGGTCGCGCTGAAGCTCCTGCCGGGGGGCGAGAAGAGCGATCCGGACGACCTCCGGAAGTTCCTGACCGAGGTGCAGATAACCGGCCAGCTCGAACACCCGAACATCGTCCCGGTGCACGAGCTCGGGGTCGAGGACGGGATCGGTCCCTTCCTGGTGATGAAGCGGATTCTCGGGCGCTCGCTCAAGCAGGAGCTGCAGGAGATCGGGGCGGGCACGAGCCACGCGTCGGCGGAGAAGCAGCTCGCACGGCTTCTCGGCGTGTTCGTGAAAGTATGCGAGGCGGTGTCGTACGCGCATTCGCACGGGGTGCTGCACCGCGACCTCAAGCCGGACAACGTGATGGTGGGCGACTTCGGCGAGGTCGTGGTGATGGACTGGGGTCTGGCGAAGGTCGTGGGCGCCGCGGAGCCCGGGGGGGAGACGACGGGCGCGGCGCCGGCCGGGGGCTCGGAGTCCGGCGGGATGACGCTCGCGGGCGAAGTCCTGGGTACGCCGATGTACATGTCCCCGGAGCAGGCGCTGGGCCGCATCGACGCGCTCGACGCGCGCAGCGACGTGTACAGCCTGGGAGCGCTGCTGTACGAGATCCTCGCCCTGCAGGTGCCGTTCGAGTGCGGCGATGTCCGGCAGTTGCTGCTGCGGGTGAGCCGCGGCACATTCCGTCCGCCGCGCGAGCGCAGCCGGGCGCCCTGGACGATCCCGCGCGAAATCGAGTCGGTGGCGCTGCGGGCGATGGCGGCCGACCCGGCCGCGCGCTATCCCTCGGCAGCGGCGCTCAAGGAGGACGTGGAGGCGTGGTTTGCGGGCCGGCGGTTGGCGGCGGCTCACTACTCGATGTGGGACCTGGTCGGGCTGTGGGTGAAGCGCAACCGGGCGGCGGTCTGCACCGGGACGGCGGCCGCGATCC
>JACQVV010000155.1 GCA_016209595.1 Planctomycetota bacterium | reverse complement strand
GGGGAGGGGAGCAACCCCCTCCCCCTTCCTACCGCCGGCACTCCCCTTGCGGAGCAAGGGTCGCGCCAGCGGCCCCCTCCCCCTTCTTCTCCAGGCGGGCCAGGATGCTCCAGCGAGGACTACGTCTTTGACCGCCGGCAGCTCCGCCAGGCGCAGACGCTCGTCGCCGTCTGCCGCGCACCGCGCTCGCGCGAATGGGCACCATAAGCGAACCTCTTGGAGAAACCTGCGACCGGCCCGCCGGAGCTCGTCGTCTCGCCTTCCGGCAGCCCGGGTTCGCGCGCTATACTTCTCGCTATGCCGAAGGTCATTGCCGCGCCCGTGATCGTCTTCCGGTCGGAGGGGATCGAGATCCCGGCCGGAATCGTGAACCTCGATCGCTTTCGCGCCTGGGCCCATTCGCGCGGGTTCCCCCAGCGCGGCCGGATCGACTGGGTGGGTGGCACGATGGAGGTGGACATGTCCCCCGAGGACCTCGGGACGCACGGCACGCCCAAGTCGGCCATCGCCATCCGGCTTGGCCAGCTCATCGAGGACGAAGAACGCGGAGCCGTGTTCATCGACCGCGCGCGCCTGACGAACCGGGCGGCCGGGCTCTCCTGCGAGCCCGACGTGCTGGTCGTGCTCGATGAAACGTTCGAATCGGGACGCGCGCGCCTCGTCCCCCGGAAGTCGGGAGGCGAGGGACGCTTTATCGAGATCGAAGGAACCGCGGACCTCGTCGTGGAGATCGTGAGCGACGACTCCCAGACCAAGGACACCGTCTCGCTTCGCGACGCCTACCATCGCGCGGGCGTCCGGGAGTACTGGCTCATCGATGTGCGGGAGGGCGAGATCGAGTTTCACCTCCTCGTCCACGGGAAGGCCCGCTACCGCGCGTCGCGACCGGATCCTGCAGGCTTTCGCCGTTCGCCCGTCCTGGGTCGCGAGGTCCGGCTCGTTCTTTCGAGGAAGGCTGCCGGACTCGCGCACTACCGGCTCGAGGCTCGATAGCCGCCTGACCGCGTTTGGATCTCTGACAGCGCCGCTTGCGGCCTAAACAAGAGGGCTCGATCCACGGCCGGCCGGCGCGAAGTGGATCTCGACCCCGAGTCCCCGCGCGAGCCAGGTCGTACTCGAAGTTGCAACAGGAGCGGACGAGACGCTTTGCACTTGTTACATCATGACACGGATGCGGGCACCGGCTCCGATGCTCGTGCTATACTCACCGTGGTCGTCGCTTCCCGAGAGAGGATACCGACTTCGACGAGAAGACAGCCACTCGTGGCTCCGGACGCTTGACGCACCCCTTCCTCGACGTCCTTCGCGAACGAATCCTCATCTTCGACGGCGGGATGGGGAGTTCCCTCCAGAAGTTCGAACTCGCGCCGGAGGACTTCGACGGGCGGGAGGGATGTAACGAGATCCTCAACCTCACCCGACCCGAAGTGGTGCGAGCCGTCCACGATGGGTTCCTCGATGCCGGTGTCGACGCGGTCGAGACGAACACATTCGGCGCGTTCCGTCTCGTGCTGGACGAATACGGGCTGGGCGAGCGGGTTCGCGAGATCAACCGCGCCGCGGCTCGGATCGCTCGCGAGGCGTGCGAGGCGCACGCGAAGCCGGACCGGCCGCGGTTCGTCGTCGGTTCGGTCGGCCCGGGGACGAAGATGCCGTCCCTGGGCCAGATCTCCTTCCAGGCTCTTCACGGCATGTACGTCGAGCAGGTTCGGGGTCTCGTCGAGGGCGGCGTGGACGCGGTCCTGGTCGAGACCTGTTTCGACCCGCTCCAGGCGAAGGCGGGGCTCGTGGCCGCGCTCGACGTCTTTCGCGAGACCGGCCACCGGCTCCCGCTCCTCGTCCAGGTGACGATCGAGTCGTTCGGGACGATGCTCGTCGGGACGGAGATCGGCGCGGCGCTCGCGACGCTCTCGGCGTATCCCGTGGACGCGATCGGGACGAACTGCGCTACCGGACCGCGAGAGATGGTCGAGCACGTGCGCTATCTTTGCCGCCACTCGCCCCGCCCGGTCTCGTGCCAGCCAAACGCCGGCATCCCCGACACCGTCGGCGGCAAGGCGCGCTACCCGCTCGCGCCCGAGGAGCTCGCGGACCACCACGAGCTCTTCGTCCGCGAGTTCGGCGTCTCGATCGTGGGCGGCTGCTGCGGAACGACCCCCGAGCACCTCGCCGCGGTCGTCCGGCGCCTCTGGGGAGCGCGCCCGAAGGAGCGCGTCCCCGAGGTCCTCCCCTCGGCCTCCTCGCTCTTCCAGCGGGTCGGTTTTCGGCAGGATCCGCGCCCCCTTATCGTCGGGGAGCGAACCAATACGAACGGTAGCAAGAAATTCCGCGAGCTCCTGCTCGCCGGCGACCTCGACGGGATGGTGGGCGTGGCGAAGGCCCAGGTCGCCGAGGGGGCCCACATGCTCGATGTCTGCGTCGCCTACGTGGGGCGCGACGAGCCCGCCGACATGAAGCGCCTCGTCGAGCGGCTCGCGAAAGAGGTCAAGGTCCCGCTGCTCCTCGATACGACCGAGGTCGCGGTGCTCGAGGAGGTGCTTCCACTCGTCGGTGGGCGCTGCGTGATCAACTCGATCAACCTGGAGGACGGAGAGGGGAAACTCCGCCGCGTTGTCGAGCTCGCGGGGCGCTACGGCGCGGCGCTCGTCGCCCTCACGATCGACGAGGAGGGAATGGCGAAGACGGCCGAGCGGAAACTCGCCGTCGCGCGCCGGATCCACGACATCGTGGTCGGCGAGTACGGCTTCGCCGGTGCTGACCTCCTCTTCGATCCGCTGACGTTCACAATCGCCACCGGGAACGAGGCCGATCGCCGCCACGCGATCGAGACGCTCGAGGGCATCCGGCGGATCAAAAAGGCAATCCCAGAGGCCCACACGATCCTGGGGCTCTCGAACGTCTCGTTCGGTCTCTCGCCCGCGACCCGCTCGGTCCTGAACTCCGTCTTCCTCCACGAGGCCCTCGAGCGCGGCCTCGACGCGGCGATCGTCCACTGGGGCGGCATCGTTCCCTTCTACAAGACACCAGAGCGGCACCGCGACATCTGCCGGCGCTTGATCCACGACCGCCGGGAGGACGGGCGGGACCCCCTCCGGGAGCTCCTCGCCGAGTTCGCCGGCCCCGGGGGGGAAGGGGTGTTCTCTCGCGCGGCCCCCGCGTCACGGGCCGGGCTCCCGGTCGAGGAGCGTCTCTTCACGCAGATCGTGGAGGGCGACCGCGAGGACCTCGTGAAAAACCTCGACCTCGCCCTGGGGAAATGGCCGCCGCTCGCGATCGTGAACCGCCACCTCCTCCCGGCGATGAAGAAGGTCGGCGACCTCATGGCCGCGGGCGAGATGCAGCTCCCGTTTGTTCTTCAAAGTGCCGAAGTGATGAAGTCCGCCATCGAGCACCTCGAGCCCCTCATGGAGAAGGCCGAGGGCTACCAGAAGGGGGTCGTGGTGCTCGCAACGGTGCGGGGCGACGTCCACGACATCGGGAAGAACCTGGTCGATATCATCCTCACCAACAACGGCTATCGGGTCGTCAACCTCGGGACGAAGCAGCCCCTGGAGAGGATGCTCTCGGCGGCCGAGGAGCACCGTGCCGACGCGATCGGGATGAGCGGGCTTCTCGTGAAGTCGACCGTCGTCATGAAGGAGAACCTGGAGGAGATGAACCGCCGGGGGATTCGCCTGCCGGTGATCCTGGGCGGCGCGGCGCTCACGCGGCGCTACGTCGAGGAGGAGCTCCGCAGGATCTACAAGGGCCCGCTCTGGTACGGCGAGGATGCCTTCGAGGGGCTTTCGATCGTCGCCGGGATCTGCGAGGGGCGCCGCGCGGGAGCGAGGGAGCTCGCGGCCCCGGCCGCCCGGCCGAAGCTCGCGCGCGCGTCCGGCGCGGCCTGCGGGGTGCCCGCGAACAACTCCGCGAGGAGCGCGTCCCTTTCCACGGCGGGCTGTCGCTCGGATGTCTCGACGCAGGCCGACATCCCCCAGCCTCCTTTCTGGGGAAGCCGGGTCGTGACCGGGATCGACCTTTCCGAGGTCTACCGGTACGTCAACAAGATCGCGCTCTACCGGAACCAGTGGCAGTACCGGAGGGGGAAGCGAAGCCGCGAGGAGTACGCCCGGTTCGTGGAGGGAACGGTCGAGCCCGTCTTCGAAATGTGGTGCCGCGCCTGCAAAGAGGAAGGAATCCTCCAGCCCCGGGTCGTCTATGGGTACTTCCCGTGTCGCTCGGACGGCGACGAGCTCGTCGTCTACGACGAGGACGCCCGGACGGAGCGCGCGCGATTCCGTTTCCCACGCCAGCCCGGCCGGAAGCACCTCTGCATAGCCGACTTCTTCGCGGGCCCGGACTCGGGGAGGACCGACGTCGTTGCCTTCCATCTCGTGACGATGGGGGACCGCGCGACGCCGCGGGCGCTCGCGCTGAAGGAGGAAGGCCGCTACGCCGACTACCTCCATCTGCACGGGTTCGGCGTCGAGGCGGCCGAGGCCCTCGCCGAGTACTGGCACCGGCGAATCCGCGAGGAGCTCGGAATCGCCGGCGGGGACGCTCCCCGGATCCAGGATCTTTTCAAGCAGGGCTACCGCGGGTCGCGCTTTTCCTTCGGTTACCCGGCCTGTCCGAACCTCGAAGACCAGCGTATCCTGTTCGAGCTCCTGGAGGCCGAGCGGATCGGCGTGTCGCTCTCCGAGGAGTTCCAGCTCCACCCCGAACAATCGACGTCGGCTCTGATCGCCCACCACCCCGAGGCGAGATACTTCGTCCTCTGAAAGGAAAGACCGATGACCCACCTCAGACGGGCCTCTTTCGTGCTCTTCCTCGCATCGTTCGGCGCGTTCCTCATCTCGTACCTCTTCCCCTACGAACAGGCGGTCGTCCTGACCCCGACAGAGGGCGCCTCGGCGAAGCAGAAGGTCGAGGGCTCGCTCGCGCGCGAGAGAGACCCGCGCGACATCGGGCTCCTCCTCCTGGGCATGGGAGGAGCCCTCCTCGCCTGGTCCGGCGTGCCTCAGAAAAAACCCGCGTAGGCGTGGAGACGGGAAAGAAGAAGAAGGGCGAGATCCGCCTCGGCACGAGCTCCTGGACCGCCGAGGGCTGGGAGAAGGCCTTCTATCCCCCCGGCACGAAGGACGGCGACCGGATCGCCTGCTACGCGACCCGGTTCGACACGGTCGAGATCGACATGACCTACTACCGGGTCCCTTCGACCCGGATGGTCGAGTCGTGGCGCGAGAAGACGCCGCCGGGTTTCCTTTTCGCCGCGAAGGCGCCGCAGGCGGCGACCTCCGACTTCACGTACGAGAAGGGGAAGAGAAAGGCGAACCCTGACTTCCTCGACCCGGAGACCATGGCGAGCTTCGTCTCGACCCTGCTCGCGCTCGGGGACCGCCTGGGGCCGATTCTCGTCCAGCTCCCCTACCTCGCGAAGGGCGCCTTCCCAGGGCTTCCCGCCTTCCTGGAGCGCCTGGAGCCCTTCCTCGATGGGCTACCCCCGGGGCCGCGCTACGACGTGGAGATCCGTAACCCCTCCTGGTTCAAGCCGCCCCTCCTCGAAGCCCTCCGGAAGCGGAACGTCGGCCTCGCTCTCACCGACCTCACGCTCACCCGCTCGGGCGGCGGCGAGTACGGCCCGCCAACCGGGCCCCGGCTCTTCGAAGAGATCGGCGAGTCGCTCGTGACCTCCGACCACGTCTACGTGCGCTGGCTGGGCAACCGCAAGCGGATCGAGGAGAAGACCGAGACCTTCGACCGGGTGATCGAATCCCGGGACGAGGACCTCGGGCCGTGGGCGGTGCTCCTGCGGCGGCTCGCCGACTTGGGCACCGACGTTTTCGCCTACGCCAACAACCACTACGAGGGGTACGCGCCCGAGACGGTCCGGAAGATCCGGGGCCTCCTCGGCATCCCGGAGCCGGGATAGAACCACGGCCTCCGAAGACATCCCCGGAATGCCCGCGCCGCCTGGCGCGCGGAGGGTAGTCCCTACCCGCAGGGAATCGGCTGTCTAGGCCGCACCCGCGACAGCCTCTTGCGGCTCCTCGCGAACCGAGCCGTCCGGCTCATCGACATGGACGTCGAGGTTCTTCCTCATGACCTCTCGGACGGCCGCGTCCACATCCCCGAGGCGGATGCGAACGTCCCTCTCCCGCCAGTCGAAGTCGAGCCGGCCCTGGACGAGGAACTCCACGAAGGCGTCCAGGAGAGGCATGTGCGTGTAGTTCTCCACGAAGAGCCACTGCCCGGCCTGATTGACCTCCAGGAAGACGTACCGGCCGTCAGGGGTCACGATGAAATCGAAGCACCCGAAGGCGAGCCCCAGGCGATCGAGAAGCGCGAGACACGTCGCGGTCACGGGCGCGGGCAGATCGTATGGCTCCATGCGGAGCTCGTGGTACGCCGTTCGCCAGTCGAGTTTCCCGGTCTCGGTCTCTTGAGAAAGGACCTTTGCGGCGAAAGCGCGGCGCCCCATGAAGGTCACACGGAGCTCGTACGCCTTGGGGACGAGGGCCTGGTAGATCCCGGGTGCCGCGCGAAGGAGCTCGTCCGCGACGAGCCGCTCCCCGGAGACGAGGCTCGTGTAGGGGATCCACTTCGTCTCGCGATCCCGCCAGGTGCGAGGGGCGATCGGCTTGTAGACCGCGACCCCGCCGTGCCGGGCGAGGAAGGCGCGGATCCGTGCCGGGTCGTTCGAGTAGAGCGTGGGCGGCATCACGAGGCCCGACTCGACCGCGGCCTGGTGCTGGAAGATCTTCTGCTCGGTCCTTTCCACCGCCTCGGGCGGGTTCACCCAGAAGGCGCCGGGCGAGACCATCCGGAAGAGGCCGGAGCGGAACCGTGCGCACTGGAGCATCGCGAACTCCAGATCCGCGGGATGCACGGAGCCGGTCTGGAGCACGTGCCCGACCCGGCGATACCAGACGACGTCGGGCCTGGGTCCGGCGAAATCCATCTCGGGGCCCTCGATCGTCACGGTCGAGGCGCCCTCCGAGAAATCGACACTCTCGACCGATCGCGCCGGGTAGTCCGTCGTGTACCAGAGGAGAGGCTCGATCCCCCGCCGGCGCAGCGCCTCGGCAACGGCGAGAGCGTGGTAGTCCTGGGAATGGGTCGCGATGAGGATCTTTTTCGCCATGCTCTGTCCCTCCGACGAAGGGGGCCGCCCGGGGTGTGCCCCGAGCGGCCCTGGTGGAGCAATGTTACGTGTCCGCCTCGGGGCTGGAATACCCCTCGGACGTCCCCGCGACGCCCGTGCCTTCCCTGACGTCGTTGCACCAGATGACGCCGCCGCCGCCGAAGAAGGCAGAGTTCGTGGTCCGGATGTCGAGCGCGAGGACCCGAGCGAGCAGCCGGCCGGAGAGCGGGTTGGACTGGGTGGATAGCGAGTTCATCGGGTTTCTTCTCCTTTTCTCGGGCTAGTTGCAGGTGCAGGGATAGTAGCCGCACTCGTTGCAGAACTTGCCGGCCTTGAGGTTTGTCCTGGCGTTCATCGTTCTTCTCCTCGATCGTGCGCTTCGTTTCGTGTCGCTTTCCCGAACCGTTTCGGGATCTCATCTATGCGAGAGCCACGACTTCCTTTCGCCAGTCTCCGGATTGGGAGGAGGTCCTCGACCTGACGGGGAACACCTGCGAGAGGACCGCGACTGCCGTCCAGGACGCCGGACACCGTGACGGGCGGCCTTCCAGGCCCCGGCGCGCTTTACCCCGCTTTCTCCGGTTGCTATACTCCCGCGCCATGGCCACGCCGGCGCCCGCCCGGCGAAGGGAGGTTTTTGGATGGGCTCTAAGAAGGGCGCGAGGCGCGAGGTCGCCCGGGCGAAGCAAGGGGACGAAGAGGCGATCCAGCCTCTTCCCGGTTCCCGAGGCCACCTTCGGGAGATCCGCCGCCAGCGGATCCGGGAGCTCGCGGCCGAGGTTCTCGCCGAAGCGGCGCGGCACGAGCGCGAGGCATCGAGGTCGCTCGCCGCGCTCGTGGCCGCGGGCGGCGCGCTCTCGTCGGGCGAACGCAGGGGACCCGAGCCCTCTCGGCGGATGGCGCGGGAGCTCTCGGCGAGGCAGGAGAAAGTGCTGGAGCTCCTGCGCTCGATCGAGCCCTTCGAGGCCCGCTCGCGCGAGCTCCCGGGCGAGCTCCGCGCCGCGGGACTCGCCCTGGAGCCGGCGCGCCGTGCGGTCGGAGAGGGCGAGAGCGCCGCGGGTCGAGCGGCCGGCCTGCTTGCCAAACTCGTCGAGGAGGCCGCGCTCGTCCAGACCGCGGGAAGCCGGGCCCAGACGGCCGCGGTGAACCTCGCGCTGGAGGCCTGCCGCGACGGCGGAGAGGACCGCGGCTGGGTGGACCACGCCGAACGGATCCGGAGCCTGGCGGCGTCGGCGTCCGACGAGGCGCGCTCCCTCGCGGAGCTCGCCGGGAAGACGGGAGGGGAGGTGCGTGCCGGGATGGCCTCCACCGGCGAGGCGGTCGCGGCGCTCTCGGAGGTTTCGCTCGCCCTTGCCGACGAGTCGTCCCGCGCGGCGCGGTTCCTCAAGGCCGCCGGGGAACTCCGCGCGCGGCTCGCTCGCATCCGGGACGACTGTCTCGTCCAGGCCCTCCTGGTTCATGAGCTGGGAGAGATCGAGGAAGCGGCGCGTCTCGACGAGGAACGGGGCCGCGAGCTCGCCAAGGTCGCGCGGGCGGCCCTCTCCGTCCGGACTCTCGATCCTGTGACCCGCGCGATCGAACGGAGCTCGGAGGGTCCCGGCTTCGCCGCGGAACCAGCGGCCCTCGCGGCGGGCGAGCTCCGGGCCGGGATCGAAGGGGTCCGGCAGGCCGCCGCGGAGCACGAGCGCCAGGTTTCCCTCCTCGCCCAGGTACAGACAGACCTCGTGGCCGGGCGGCGACATCAGGCGCGGGTCGTCTCGGCCTTCCCCGAGGGTACCGAGGCGCTCGCCTCCCGGCTCCGCGAGGTCGCCGGCACGATCGACGAGGCGAGAAAGGAGCTCGGCGAGCGCGCCCGCCGGGTCGAGGAGCGGTGCGTGCGGAGGATCTCTGACGTGGCGGGCCGGATCGAGGAGACGGCGGCGGGGCTCCGGCGTTCGGCCGCGGGCCTCGAACGAGGCGGACCGGGTGCGGGAGCGATCGGACGGGCCGCGCTCCAGGCCGACCTTTTCGTCGCCGTGGCGCGCCTCGCCGGCTCGGGCCGGTCGGGGGGGCTCCACGCCGCGCTCGAGGCCGTCGAGGAGGGCGCGCGCGAGGCCGCAGCCGGCTCGGGGAGAGCGGCCTTCGCCTGGAGGGCCGCCGAGGCGGACCTGTCCCGCGCGGCGCTGTTTCTGGAGCAAGGAGCGGCCGCGGCGCGGGCGGCAGGAGCCCGGATCGAGGCCTCCTGGCGCGACCTCGTCGCCGGAGAGGAGCCCCTCGCCACGCTCGGGTCGGGAGCGACCGAGCTCGCCGTTTCACTGGGAGCTGCGACCGACTGGACCGCCGAAACGCTGCAGGCCGTCGAGGAGGCCTCAGCGCGCGCGAGCGAGACCCGGCGGGCGGCGGAGGAGGGAGTGCGATCCCACTCCGCGCTCCGCCTCGCGCTCCGGGGCCTGGAGGCCTCGGCGGACGAGCTCGAGCACCTCGCATCCTTCCTTTAAAGGTAAAGGAAGAGGGGGCGTGTCCGCGAAGGAGACCTGCGCAGCGTTCCGGGTCGCGGGCGTGGATTACGCCCTGCCCAGTCGCTTCGTGTCCCGTTGCGGGGAGATCCCGCCCCTCGTCCCGATCCCGCTCGCGCCGGACTACGTCGTGGGGGTGGCGGAGTTCGGGGGCCGGCTGCTGCCGGTGGTCGATGCGGCCCGTCTCCTCGGTCCCCGCGGCGAGCCCGCGCCGGCGTCCGCGGTCCTGGTCGTCGGGCCGGCAGGCGAGGGACGTCTCGCGCTCGCCGTGGAAAGGGTCCTCGGGCTCCGCCCGATCCCCGGAGACGGCCACGCCCTTCCTCCCGCCGGTGAGGGGGCGATCGAGGCCGTCTTCGAGAGCGCGGGACGCCGCATCCATCTCCTTCATCCGGCGCGTCTCTTGCCGCCGGCCGACCGGCCGCTCCAGGCCCTGCCCGTCCCCGCTCCCGGGCGACCGGCGGCAAGGTGCGCGGCACACGCGACCGGCGCCCTCCTCTCGGTCCGGATCGGGCGCGAGGAGCGGCGCATCGTCCCGGCTTCCGTCGGCCCATTCCTTCCCGGCGCCCGGATCGAGCCGCTCCGCACGCGCGTCGAGCGGGTGATCGGCGCCTGCCGGTTCGGGAAGCGGCGGCTTCCGGTCGTGGACCTCGCGCCGGCCCGCGCCCTGGAGCGCATGCGCGACCCCGGACCTGGAGCGCGCGCGCGACCCCGGTCCTGGAGCGCAAGCGCGACCCCGGACAAGTACCGCCTCCCCGCCGGGGTCCTCGTCGTCCGGACGCCGGGCTACCTCTACTGCCTCGCGGTCGACGCGGTCGACGGGTTCTCGGCCGCGGGACCCGGGGCCCTCGATCTCGCCACCCTCCTCTCCGAAACGGAGTTGAAACGGATGGACCGCATCCCGGCGCTCGTGAACTGGAAGCAAACGCGCGTCCCGCTCTCGCTGCCGGCGCCGGTCCCGGGCGCGCGCGCCGGGATCGCGGTTAGACTCGAGTCGGGCAGCCGGACCGTTCAGGCCCACGACCTCGCGCGAATCTTCCGCGCGAAGGGGCCCTCGTCGCCTGACGCGGAAGAACGCCCAGCGCTCCTGGTCGAGGGCGCCGAAGGGGAGTGCGCGCTCCTCGTCGACTCGGTCCCGTCTCTCTTCTTCCTGGACACCTCCGATCGTGTCGAGGTCGCGGGAGGCGTCCCGGGACTCGCCTCCTGCTGCGCTGGGTCCTGCGCCCGGATGCGCGAGGACGGTCGCCTCGTCCCCGTCCTCGACGTCGCCACGGCGATCGAACGGTTCGCACGGGAGGCGCGGAGGGCCGAGTCGGCGCGGAGCCGGCGTTGAGCGAGCCCGGGTCCTTCCTGCGGATCGCCGGGCTGCAGCTCGATCGGCTCCGGAAACTCGCCGACCGTCTCGAGGCCGGCGAGGCCGACGTGCCGTCCTCGCGGCAAGCGGAAGGGGCCCTTCGGCGGTTTCTCCTCGTGGCACAGGAGAGCGCGCCGGCGGGCGCGCGCCGCGCGATCGAGCGGCTCGTCGCCGATTTCGCCGCCCTCGCGGGACTGGAGCGCGCAAGCGAAGCTTGCCCCGAGCGGGGCGAGCGGACCCCGGACAGGAACCGCGAGGGGGCGGCGCTCCTCCGGTCGCGCGCCGACGAGATCGAGAGGGAGCTCTCGCGTGAGGAATCACCGGCGCCTGGAGCCGAGCCGCCGGTCGCAACCGTTGCCGCGCCCGCGCCCGGCGTCCTCGTGCCGCTCCGGGGCCCGATCGACCGCGCCTTCGAGGTCGGACGGCGCGTCTCACTGGAGCTCGCGCGGCCGGTCGAATGGAGGTGCGCCGGGCGCGCGACCGAGATCGAAGAAGGCCTTGCGACCTGGCTCGAGGGCCACCTCGCGCACCTCGTCTCCAACGCCGTCCGGCATGGCGTCGAACTTGAGGTCGAGCGCGAGG
>JACQVV010000154.1 GCA_016209595.1 Planctomycetota bacterium | reverse complement strand
GAGCTCCAGCGCGAGCTCAAGCGCGTCCTGCCGGACGTTCGCGTCATCCCGCAGACCCACAAGCTGATCGGACAGATCTAGAAAAGGATGCGGAACGAGGGGACGACGCGCGCCCTCCTTCTCCTCGCTCTCTTCGCCGCGACTCGCATCGCCGTCTGGTTCCTCTCGCCCGAAGAGGGCGAGGTGGAGGCGGTCTTCGCCCCCTACGCGCTTGCCTGCCGCCGCGCTCACGCCGAAGGCGTCTCGGTGTACGAGTGGCACGACCGGGAGATCGCGAGGATGCGGACCGAGGCGCTGGCCGCAGGGCGCCCGCCGCCGCCCGAGGAGTACCGCTCCGTCGAATACCCGCCGCTGGCGATCGCCCTCCTCTGGCTTCCGGGGCTCCTCGTCGAAGATTCGGGAGGAGAGGAAGGGAGACGCGAGTTTCTCCGATCGTACTCGCGCGCTTTCCGGATCCTCATGCTCGCGGCCGATCTCGCCCTCCTCGCGCTCGTCTGGCGCCTGGCACGGCGGCTCTTCCCCGGCGAGAGCGCACGGGAATGCCAGGAGCGCGTCCTCCTCTACGTGGCGGGCTCGCTCGCGCTCGGCCCGTTTCTCTACGACCGGATCGACCTCCCGCTGGCGGCCCTCGCGATCCTTTCGCTCGCTCTGCTTGTATCGCGGGCGCGCTGGATCTGGTCGTTCGCCGCGCTCGCGGTCGCGATCCACGTGAAGATCGTGCCGATCGCCCTCGCTCCGGCCTGGATCGTGGGGGCCTGGCCTGTCTTTTTCAAGTACGTAGAAAGGCCGCGGAGAGTCGCTCCCACCCTGCGAGCGTTCGCCTCCCGCGCCGGCGCGCTCGCTTTCCTCCTCGCCCTCCTCCTCGCCCCGTTCCTTTTCCTCTGGGGGACCCGCTCTCTCGATTTCTATGCCTTCCACCGCGATCGGGGGCTCGAGATCGAATCGGTCTACGCGACGGTCCTCATGGCTCTCTCGTGGTTCGGCCACGCCATCGAGGTCCGCCACGGCCATGGGAGCTACAACCTCTGGTCGCCCGCCGCGGACGGTCTCGCTCGCGCGTCGGGCGGGATCGTCGCGGCGCTCCTGGTCGCGGGATCCGCGCTCCTCGTCCTCGCCGTTCGCCGGAGAGCGCGAGCCGCCGGATCGCCAGTGTCTCCGGGAGCGGCCCCGTCTCCGGCGCGCCTCGCCCAGGCCTTCCCCGCCGAGTTCGCGCTGGCCGCGCTCTTCCTCTTCACGGCCTCGGTCGCCGGGAACAAGGTCCTCTCGCCGCAGTTCCTCCTCTGGATCCTCCCCTTCGCCTGTCTCGCCCCGTTCCCGCGCCGGGCTCGGCTCGCCGCATGGGGGATCCTCCTTGCGGCCCTGGTCCTCACGCCCGTCGTCTTCCCTCTTCTCTTCTGGGACCACCTGGTGGCGGGCCCGACCGTTCTGGGCGCCACGGTCCTCGGCATCCGCAACGTGTTTCTGGTCGCGTTCTTGTGCGGGCTCTGCGTGGCCCTGATACGGAGGGCACGCTCGTGACGCTCGCGGACCGCGCCCGCGCCCTCGGTCGGGTCGAGACCGTCTGGCTCGCTCTCCCCGTCTTCGCCGCGGTCCTGCGGGTCTTCCTCACGCCGATCGAGCCCGCGGACTCGTGGTACCACCTCGCGATCGGCCGGACGATCGTCGCGGAAGGCGCGATCCCTCGGACCGATCGTTTCTCATTCACGCGGGCCGGCGAGTCGCACTTCGAGCAGAGCTGGCTTGCGGATGTGGTCCTCTACACGACGCACCGGACCCTCGGGAACGAGGGCCTGGTCGTCCTGGCGGCCCTCGTCGTTGCCGCGAGTCAGGTCCTCCTGCTCGGGGTCCTCCTCGCGCGAGGCGCGGATGCCCGCGCAGCCGCGCTCCTGGGAATCCTCTGGGTCGCGCTCGCGGGGAACAACTGGAACGTCCGGCCGCAAACCTTCACGATCCCCCTTTTCCTCGGTCTCCTCGCGGTCCTCGACCGGCACCGGCGGGATGGCAAGGGACCTCTCTGGTTCATACCCGTTCTCCTCGCCCTCTGGGCGAACCTGCACGGGAGCTTCCCGATCGGCGCCACGCTCATTGGTATCGCCTGCTTCGCCGAAGGTACGCGGCGACTCCTGCGCCGCGCCGGAACGCTCGACCCCTCGGCCTGGCGGCGGCTCGTTCTCTGGTCCGCGCTCGGGATCCTGGCGCTCGCGGCGAACCCGCGAGGGTTCGAGGTCTTTCGCTACGTCGCGGGCGTCTCGGGGCACCACGTGGTGCGCGCGAGGATGGAAGAATGGACCCCCGCCGGGGTCGCCGAGCCCGCGGGAGCTCTCTTCCTCTGCTACGCCGTCCTCTGGGCCGCTCTCCACGCCGGCGCCCGGCGCACCCCGACCCTCGAAGACGCGCTCCGCTTCTTCGTCTTCCTGCCGCTCGCCCTCTCGATGCGCCGAGCGATTCTCTGGTTCTCGATCGCTTCCCTCCCCGCCCTCGGCACGCTTGCAACGTTCATGCTTGCGGGCCGCTCCCGGTCGAGCCGGTTCCGGCCCGCCGCCCGCGAGCGTCCCGCCGCGAACGCCGTCCTTCTTTCGCTCCTCGTCCTCCTCACGGCCGCGGCCTCCCCGTGGACGAAGCCTCGGCTCGGTCTCGACCCCGCCGTGGGCTCGCTCGTCTCGCCCGAAACGCCCGTCGCCGCGACCGAAGCCCTTGCCCGCGACCGAGGACGGCCGGAGCGCGTCTTCCACTCGATGGAGGCCGGGAGCTGGATCGTCTGGGCCGCGCCCGAGGTCAAGGTCTTCGTCGATCCGAGGATCGAGCTCTACCCGGAGGAGCTCTGGGAGGACTACCTCGCGCTCTCGCGCGGCGAGCGGGTCGAGGAACTGCTGGCGAAGTACGAAGTAAACGGGCTCCTCCTTTCACGCGCCGGTGAGGCCGCGCTCCTGGCGGCCGTCCTGGCGAGCGGCGAGTGGGACATCCGCCACGAGGACGGCGCGGCGGTCTACCTCGTACGGTGGGCTGGCCGGTGAAGGAGGGCGCTCCCCGGCTCGCCTCGCTCGACGCCTTCCGGGGCTTCGTCATGCTCTCGATGGCGTCGATGGGATTCGGCACGTGGCTCCTGGTCGAGCACCCGGTTTTCGGCGCGTTCGCGCGCCAGTTCCAGCACGCCCCCTGGGAGGGGTGCCGGTTCTGGGACCTGATCCAGCCCTCTTTCCTCTTCATCGTGGGCGTGGCGATGCCGTTCTCCGAGCGCTCCCGAAAGGAGCGCGGCCAGTCGCCGCGGGCGCGGCTCGGCCATGCCGTCCGGCGGGCACTTCTTCTCGCGAGCGTAGGGATCGGGCTCGACTGCGCCACGGCGCCGGGGCTCGCGATCCACTTCACGCGCGTCCTCCAGCAGATCGCGATCGCCTATCTCATCTCCTACGCCGTCCTCTCGCGCGGCCCCCGCGTCCAGATCGGTGCGATCGTCCTCGTCCTGGCGACCTACACCATCGCGTTCTCGCTCTACCGGCCGCCCGGCGCCCCGCCCCCATCGCGGCGCGCGCCACCCGAGGCGGCGTATTTCTACGATCCGGTTCCCGTCTCGACCGGCGAGGGCCCCTGGCGGCACCGGAACAACCTCGGCTCCCGCCTCGACGACCTTCTGCTCGGCTGGAACGACCCGCGGGGCTACTCGACGGCGAACGCGTGGAGCTCCGCCGCCAACATGCTCGCCGGTGTGCTGGTCGGGGGCCTCCTCCTATCGAACGTCTCGCGTCGCCGCAAGGTTCTCTGGATGGCCGCGGGCGCGGCCGCCGTGCTGCTCGCGGGCCTCGCTCTCGCTTCCGGGGGTCTCGTCCCTCTGGTGAAGCGGCTCTGGACCGCATCCTTCGCCCTGGTCTCGACCGGCGCGACCGTGGGCCTGTTCCTCGGCTTCTACCTCGCCGTGGACGTCGCCGGATGGCGGCGGTGGGCCTTCCCCTTCGTGGTCGCCGGGAGGAACTCGATCGCGGCCTACTGCCTCTCCGAACTCCTCGGCCTCCCGCTCCTCGCCGCGTTCCTCCATCTTCCGCTTTCGCCGCTCGGAGCCTTCGCGCCGGTCGTCGCGGCGACGGCCGCACTGGCGCTTCAGTGGGGCTTCCTCTACTTCCTCCACCGGCGGGGGATCTACTTCAAGTTATAGTCGAGCCTCGCCTTTCGGCCTCCCGGATGCGATCCAGGATCTCGGGCGTGTCGGCTTCAACTGCCAAACGCCTGGCCCAGCTCCAGATGTAGTCGCGTTCGAGGGCTTCGCCCTGAACGGCGTAGATTCCCGGCAAGTCTTCGTGATCCTTGGCCCGGTCGCTCAAGGCCTTGAGCAGGACCAGGTCCTCGGGGCTTGCGAACCAGCTTTCTCGTCCTTCGACTTCCTCCTTGCACCGGCGCGCGAGGACCGATTCGCCGAATGGACCCAGGGCGTCGAAGATGTCCAGGTAGGTTTCCCTGTACGGAAGCCGGCAGTATCCCCTCTCGCGGATCTCCGCCTGCGCCGCCTCGCGGTCGATCACGAATCCACGAGACTCCAGCGAGTCGAAAAGCCGGTCCAGGGCGCCCCTTTCCACGGCGCACCAGCAGTCCACGTCTCGCGTGGTCCGCGGACGGCCCCACACGCCCACCGCGATCCCGCCCACGACGGCGTAGCGAATCTGGGTCTCCGCCGCGGCCTCGACGAAGATGCGGAAGACCTCCCCGACCGACGTCACGAAAGGGGACGCTCCGTTACCCCTCGCCGGAGTCGAAAGTAGGACTGGAGTTTCTGCGCCCTTTCAGACGCGAGAACCCTCTCGAGGTCGCGCGGCCTTGCGGCGAGGAGGCGATCCTCGAACTCGAGGAGTTCGAAGAACATCCGGGCCCGCTGGGCCGGCGTGAGCCGGCGCAGAGCCGCTGCCTCCTTGAGCAGATCCTGGCGCTCCTCTTCTTCGAGCGCGCGGCGATTGCGGAGAAACGGCGGGAGAGGCGATTCCCGGCCAGCGTCGAGATCGGTCATCGTCCGAGTCTATCGCCGGCGAACGCCTCGGGCAACCCGCCGCCGATCCCATGGGAGGCGACGCCCGGGTCGCCCGCTTCGATCCCGATACGAAGGTAGATCGCCAGGAACGACCCGCGCGGGATGAAGACCGCGTACCCCCCGGAATCGCGGGGCTGGAGACGCCTCGCTATGGGAGGCACGGGAATTGCGGCACAAGGGACTACATATGCTCGCCGCGCCCCGTCGCCTTCTCGTGCTCGCCCTGGCGGCGGCGCTTGGCCTGCCACCCGGGGCGGGACCGTTTCCGACGGGGCCGACCGCCCCGCAGTCGGACTCACGCAAGACGGACTCCACCCGAAGCGCGCCCGCGGCCGGCCACTGCGGCGCCGCCACACGGTGCTGCTGCTCTTCGACAGGAGCACCCGTCTGCCGGTGCCGCGGCGGAGCCCGCCGGCCCGGGGCCTGCTTCGAGGCCCCACCCGGATCCAACGCCTGCCTTCTCTTCGTCACCCACCAGCTCAAGGACGGCAAGGCCCCCCCTCCCGGCCCGCTCCGCTTCGCGCCTTCCGCCAAGGAGATGGCGCCGGACGACGGCGCCGCCGTTCCGCCTTCCTCCCCGGCCCTCGAGGTCCCGGTCCATCCTCCGCGACGCGCCTGAGAAGAACCATCTCGGTCGCGTTCCCATCCACAATCCACGGAGGAGGTCTACCCTCATGCCGGCAAACGCCGGGCGGACACTGTCCGCCCTTTGCTTCCTCGCGCTCGCGGCCGCCGCGCGCGCGGATCACCCATCTCACGCCTCGGGCTGCGGATCGGGGCCCATTCACGCCCCGAGCGCCTCGACGCTCGAGGAGGGTCACTACTCTCTCACCCTCGGAATGGAATACGTCGACGTCGATCGCTTCTCGGACGACCGTCTGCTCTCTCTCGCTCGCCGGGGGAACCACCACGTCCACAGCACCGACTACCTGCTCGCCCCTCACGCCGGCTTCTCGTACGGCGTCCTGGACGATCTCACCCTCTCCCTCCACCTGCCCTACGTCTTCCGGGATGACATCCGTGAGGCCGAGGAGGTCCACGCCGAGGCCGCCCCCGCCCACCACCACGAGGAAGGCGAGGAGGACGAACAGGCGGAGGAAGCCGAAGAGGTCTTTCGGGTCCTCTCGCTCGGCGACTCGGCGGGGATCGGCGACCTCCTCCTCCGCGCGCAGTACCGGTTCGTCGACTTCGACGACTGGGACCTCGAGATCGCGGCGATTGTCGGACTGAAGATGCCGACCGGGAGGACGGACGACCGGCTCCACGGCGGCACGCGATTCGAGGCCGAATCTCAGCCGGGTTCGGGATCCTGGGACCCGCAGGCGGGTCTTGCCGTCACGAAGCGCTTCGCCGACGTCGCCGTCGACCTCTCCGGCATCTACACGATCGCAAACGAGGGGACGCAGGGGGCGGAGCTCGGCGATCATGTCGAGTTCAACCTCGCCGCCTCCTACCGGTTCGGGTTCGGCGAACCAGACCACCACGGGAAACGCTTCTGGTCCGTCGACCTCATCGCCGAGCTCAACGGGGAGTGGAGCGACAAGGACAAGAAGCGCGGGAACCGGGATTCGAACTCGGGGGGAACGGCCCTCTTCGCCTCGCCCGGGGTGCGGTTCAACGTCTCCGAGCACTGGTCCGTGTTCGCGAGCGCGGGGGTCCCCTTCGTCCAGGAGCTGAACGGGCATCACCCGGAGCTCGATGTCCGCCTGGAGTTCGGAGTGAGCCTACACTTCTGAAAGCCTCGCGCGGCCGGCCGCAGGAATCCGCCGCCTGTGGTCGGTCGCCGCGGGCCGGGATCCTACTCGGACGGGGCGATGCTCCGACTTGCATCGATGAGGAGCTCCTCGATCGCCGCGATGTCGGCGTCGAGAGTCGTCCGGACCGGCAGCGGTTGGAGGCGTCCCGCGGGCGTGGGGTAGCGATAGCTCGTGGCCGCGGGCGAGAGGCGATCGAAGGCCGCGATCCTGGGCCGCCAGAGATGGCCGGACGGCAGGCATGCCGCCATCTGGCCCAGGTTGTGCGAGACACCGAACGGGATTCCCTCCTTCGCCAGGATCGCGCGAGCGATCTTCTCGACGGCCTGCTGGGCAAAGTAAGCGGCCTGGCGCGGCAGCATCCCGGCGAGATGCTTCGCCGCGGCGATCTCCTCGCCGGCGATCTCGAGAAATGCTCCGGCTCGGGGGTTCGCGGTCACGAGTATGCCCGCCTTCAGCCTGAATAGAGCAGCCGCCCTCGCGTCGCCGCTTCGTAGCACAGCGTGCCGGGGATTGCGGCATCGGCGTCGAAGTCGGACTCGGAGCAGGGAACGACATCACAGCCGACGCCCAGGCCGAGCAAGGGCGCGTAGGCTGCTTGCGAATCGATATCCTGGGTCCCGGGGAACACGAGCAACAGGTCGAAATCGCTGTCCGGCCGCGCCTCCCCCATGGCGCGACTGCCGAAGAGATACACCGCCGCGGGCCGGTGTGCGGCGACGAGGCGGTCCACCACGACGGCGAGCGCGTCGGCCTCGCTTGCGAACGGGCCGCGATTGGGCGCCACCTTTCGCCGCTCGCGGGTCCGTTTTCGCGGGGGGCCGACCAGGGATTTCAGCGAAAGGCGAAATCCGGGGTCGCCCCGAAGCCGGGAGGCCACCTCGCGGATCAAGACCGCGTCCTCGTCGTTCGCTCGCACAGAGACAACCGGCGTGGTCATGAGCTCTTCCCCATCCGCGGCCAGCGAGGATTGTGTCATACATAGTGTAATACGTTTCCGGGGAGATTCAATCCCCAAGGGCCCTGGTCCGCCGGGCGAGCCCGGGATCGACGCGCTCCAGGATCGCGTGGAGCGCCGGACGGGCGGCAACCTCGGCGAGGAGGGGATCGAGATCCTCGGTGGCGGCGCCGCCGAGGAGGTCGCGCTCCTCGCCGGGATCCTCGGCGAGGTCGAAGAGTGCCGCTCCCGATTCCTCCACGCGGAGCTTGAAACGTCCGCGGTGGACGGCAAAGCCCTCCACCGGCCAGGAGCGGAGCGCCCCCGTCGAAAGCGAGACGTGGACCCTGTCCGGCGAAACGGGCGCGAGGAGGCAGAGGCCTGCCAGGGCGGGACGATCCGTGCCTGCCGGAAGCGGCCAGCGGCCCCAGATGTCAAGCAGTGTCGGATACACGTCGAGATTCGAGACGAGCGCGCCGGAGTTCCCCGCGAGCGGACCGCCGAGATCGGTCAGACCCGGGCCGAAGTGGACGAGGAGCGGAACGCGGAGGACGCGCTCCGAGAAGCTCTCGAACGGAGCGAGCGCGCCGGGAGTCGGGTCGAATCCGTGGTCGGCGGTCGAAACGACGACGGCATCGTCCAGGCGGCCCGCCTCGGCGAGGACGTGGAGGAGGCGCACGGCGAGCGAATCGACGTACTCGGCCGGGGAACGGGCGACCGAGGACTGCTCCGGCCACCACCCCGGCCAGTGCGTCGCGTTGAACTGGACCACCACGAAGCACGGCCGGCCCGCGGGTGTCGCGAGAACGAAGTCGATGGCGGCCTGGATGGCAAGCGCGTCATCCACCCCGCCGTCGTTCACTCGCGGCTCGCCGGCGAAACTGGCCGCAGTCCTCCACTCGTCCGGCCCGTCGGGTCCCAGGAAGAAGGACTCGAAGTTCGCCCAGCGAAAGTCCTGGGCGCTGAAGAGTCCCGTGCGGTAGCCGAGCGCGCGCGCCTCGTGCCAGAGGAGGGGGGCACGCGCGAAATCGCTGCGGCTCGCGTCCGGTGCAATACCCGAGAGGAGCGACGGAACCGACACATCGGTCGCGCCGGCCGCTGAGACCGCGCGGGAGAAGAGCACCGTGGTCCCCGGGCGGCCTTTCAGGAAGGCCTCGGTTCGTGGGGTGCCGGGGTCCGCCCCGAGCGATTCGTGGAGGAGGAGGACGACACATGGCGCGCGCGCGGGCTTCCCCGAAGGAACCGCGACACGCTCCGGCTCGGGGAGTCCCCCCGGCGTCCGGAGGAACTCGATCACGCCCAGGATCGCGGTTCGCACGCCGTGGAGGTCCGCGGAAAGCGGAAGCGAGGGAACCGCGAGCGAGGCAAGGAACCAGACGAGGGCGACGAGGCCGGGAAGGATCTTTCGCCAGTTCCGCTCCTCCTCCGCGCCCGGCGCCCCCGGCGGGCCAGGGAGCGGCCGCGCGAGCAGGGCGAGCGCCACGAAGAGGAAAACGGAGCTCGCGACGACCGTCGCGAGGAACGCCTGCCCCGTCGCTTCGGTGACAAGCGTTCCTCCGTAATCCGGCCAGCGCAGGAAGAAGGCAACTGCGCCGGCCCGAGGGTCCGCCGACAAGAGCGCCCGGTAGCGGGAGGTCCCCGCGACGAGGAGAGGCACGACGATCGAGAACAGGACAAGAACCGCCCAGGCCGCGGCCGGACGTCGGGCTCGAACTCGCGCGACGCGCCGCGCGAACACGAACCACAGGGCGAGCGAAGCGGCCGCCCCAAGGGCGAGAGCGAGCGCCGGGAGGAGCCCTCCGAGGGAGGACCAAGGACGGAAAACGATTTCCGGAACGGCGACGGCGACGGACCAGACCAGGACCAGGCAAGCCGGTCGTAGCTTCTCGCGCCACATGCCCCCCCATCCTACTCTCCCCGCGCACCGGACCGGGGCCGCCGTCACCCCCCAACGACGGAAGGGTTCTTGGATGGGCTCCTAGCCGACTTCCAGGAGCCGCTTCTTCAAGAACTCCCGCTGCCGCTGGTGGTACTCGGAACCGATCTCTCGCCGGTCGAGGGCGAGGTCGAGCCGGGCGATCTCGTCGATCAGATGCTCGCGCATGGGGTTCGGCGCCTGGGCCGCCGGTCCGCCGCCGCGCGGCCTGCGCACGGCCGCCACGGCGAGGGACGTCCCGAGGACAACGCCCATCAGGATCCAGGGCAACGACGTCCGATCCCGGCTCTGTTCTTCCTCGTCGCCTTCCTCTTTCGCAGGACGCACTTCCACGGTGAGGCGCGTACCCCGGGCAAGCGCCTCGCCCTCGAAGACAAGAACCGTTCCGCCGGAGTGGGGGTCCTCCACGCGACGGCCCGTGAGGCCCTCGACGTCGAAGTCGAGGCCCTGGCCCTCGGGTGCGATCAGCATCAGGAAATCGGTTTCGGCCAGGATCTCCTTTACGAACTCCTCTCCGGGCCCCGAGAGGGGAACATGATAGCTGTACTCGAACTTGTGTTTGCCGGGCGGAATCGCGGTGTCGGAGACGCGGTATGTTCCGGCCGTCGCGAAGCCACGGGCGGAGAGGTTGCCGCTCGGCTCGAACGAGAAACTCTCGGCCCTCTCCGGGAGCGCGACAACGAGCGTGGCCTGGATCTCGACACCGGGGATCGTCTCGCCGATGTAGGCCCGGTCGCTCGAGTTCGCGACGTACACCGTTTCATGGACGTGGAGCTCGCTCTCGCCCGCCTGGATCTGCACGTAGTGCTGGACGACGCGGAAATGGGCCCGGTCCTCGGTCGGCTCGTAGACTTTCAAGGGAGCCGGTTCCTTCCCGACCTCGATCGCTCCGGCGAAGAAGAAGTTCCCGCCCTTGGAGGCGACGGAGACGTCGATCTTCGTCCCGGCGAGCGCGGAGTCGACCTCGAAGAGCGCCGGCCGGCCGGACTCGATCCGCCGTTTCTCCAGGCGCCACGGCTCCTCGCCGGGGCCGGCCTTCGCGACGGGGATGGCGATCGAGACGTCAGCGCCGTCCGCCCCCAGCGACGGATCGGTTCCGTTCTCGAGACTCACCGCTACCTCCCCGGCCCACGCGGCCCGGACCGGGAGGACGGCGAGAAGGACGATGAGACTGCGTCCTCGCATCATGCCTCGATCCCCTCGTACTCGCCCGAATCGCTCGTCGCGGTCAAGACCCGTCCGCCGGCTCCCGGAACGGACCCCCGCAAGGTCCCCATCATGATCGGGATGGCGACCTTGAGCATGAGCGTGAACACCAGGAAGCCGACGGAGAAGACCCCCGCCGCCACCATGACCTCCGTCCAGCTCGGCGTGTACTCGTAAATCTCGCCGTCCATCGACGGTGTGAAGCCGGGGATCACGAGCGCGACGCCCTTCTCGATGTAGGCGCTCAGGTAGATGAGCAGGGCCCCAATGTTCAGAGTGATCGGGTTCTTTCGCGTCCCGGGCACCAGGAACAGCATGAACGCCACGATGCCCATCACCAGGGACGCCCAGGCGTAGGGCACGATCGCCGAGTGTCCGCCGACGCCCGTGAGCAGATACTCGTAGTGAATCAGGTGGTGCGTGTCCGAGTAGTAGTCACGGAAGATCTCGGCACCGAACAGGAAGAGGTTGACGAACATCGCATACGCCATGAGCTCCGCGATCTTCCAGAGGGCCTCGTCCTTGATGTTCAGCCCCGCGAAACGCCTGAGGAGCTGCAGCAAGACCAGGATGATCGCCGGCCCCGAGCAGAAGGCCGACGTGAGGAAGCGCGGCGCGAGGATGGCCGCGTTCCAGTAGGGTCGCGCCGCCAGCGCGCTGTACAGGAAGGCCGTCACCGTGTGGATGGCGATCGCGGACGGGATCGAAAGGAGGATCAGAGGCCACGCGAAGCGCTTGCTGTACTCACGGTTGTTGTAGGACCGGTAAAGGACATGGCCCGCAATGACAACGTTCAGCACGAGATAGAGGTTGAGCACCAGCACGTCCCAGGAAAGGAGGGAACGCGGCATGTTGGGGCTCCCCGTGACCGGGAAGAGATGAAGGATCCGATCCGGGCGCCCGATGTCCACGGTGACGAAGAGCATGCACATGACGATCGCGCTGATCGCCAAGAGCTCGCCAATGATCACGATCTCCTTGATGGGCTTCCAGCCGTAGATGTAGGCCGGGATCACGAGAACCACCGCGGCCGCGGCTACTCCGACGAGGAACGTGAAGTTGCCGATGTAGAAGCCCCAGGACACCGGATCCCGCATGTGGGTTGAGATGAGACCCTTCTCGAGCTGCTGCGCGTACGCGACTCCGCCGATGACGATGAGTCCGAGGAGGAACGCGAGCCAGCAGTAGTAGAGAGGCCTTCCCCGGACCATCGCCCAAAGGCTGGCTCGTAGAAAAGCGAGGATCTCCCTCAACGGCTTAGAGCCCATAGAAGTAGAAGAACTTCGGTTGAGTGTTCAGTTCCTCCTTGAGGAGGAAAACACGCTTGTTCTCGATGACATATCGGATCTCGCTGTCCCGATCGAGGAGGTTTCCGAATTTCCTCGCCCCGGTCGGGCAAATCTCGACGCACGCTGGGTAGCGTCCCTTCCGCACCCGCTGGATGCACCAGGTGCACTTCTCCACGACGCCCTTGGACCTCGGACGGTTCCCCAAATAGTGAGTCTCGGTGTTGATCTCCTCTGGAGGGATCGTGGGCTCACCCCAGTTGAACTTCCGCGCGCCGTACGGACAGGACGCCATGCAATAGCGGCATCCGATGCACCAATCGTAGTCGACGACGACGATTCCATCGGGCTCCCGCCACGTCGCCCCCACGGGGCAGACCTTCTCGCACGGCGAGTTCTCGCACATCTGGCACGAAAGGGGCAGGTAGAAATGTCCCTCTCTGGGGACGGTCTCGGCGTCGTAGTAGGCGTTGGCGTGCGTGAAGTCGACGCCTTTCTCCTTGTCCATTTCGAGAACGCGGATGTACTGGATCTGAGGATCGCGGGACTGATTGTTCTCCTTGACGCAGGCGTAGACGCACCGCCTGCACCCGATGCAGCGGGAAAGATCGAGGGCATACCCGTAGAGAACGCCCTCCATCGCCGGTTCGGCTCCGACACGGATGTCCTTGGTGTATTTCTCGCGATAGCTCTCCTCCAGACGGCGGATGACGTCCTGCTTCTCCTCCTTGGAGAGCTCGCGGAAGCTCGTCTTGAAGAACTCCTCGAGGGGGGCGCAGGACGCGAAGAACGCCGCCGCGGTCACTGTCCCGGCCGTCTTCAGAAACTCGCGGCGGGTGCTTCCGTCCTCCTGCTTCCCGGCGTTCTCGCTCATCGATCCTTCTCCTGGACGAGGTGGGCGGGAGAGACAGGAGGCGGCAGCGGCTTCTTGGGCTTGAACCGAGGAGAGTGGGGATCATGACAATGGGCGCAGAGCAGGAGGCGCTTCTTCCCGTTCCAGAAGCCGGATCTCCTCCCGTGAACGCCGGCCTTCCAATCGCGGAAGATCGTGCCGTGACATTGAGCGCAGAGCAAGTAGGACTCGGTGAACTTCACGGGATTCCCGTTGGCCAGCCGGAGCGTGTCGCGGTCGTTCGGATTGTGGCAATCAAAGCACCACCTCTCACGAGGTCCGTGCTGCAGGACGATCCGGACGCTCTGGACGTGCAGCGGCAAATCCGGATCGATGTCCTCGGGGGCGATCTCGTCCAGTCTGGGCAGTGCCTGGTAACTCTCCTTGAGCTCCCGGATCTCTTCCTCGCCGCTCACCGGCTCGTGACACTTGCTGCAAGGGTAGATTCCCTTGCTGAACGGGGGAGGAGGAACCGGGTAGTCCGCCGACGAGGCCTCCAGACCTTCGAGCGGGTTGACATCAAGAATGTCGGGGAATTCCGCTGGTCCGTGGGCCTTGGCACCCACATCGCTCTCCCTCCCGGGCGGCTCGCCGCGCGGGACGGCGACCATGGCCGCGAGCACGACCCCGGAGAAAACCGCCAGGAGGATGACAGGCGCATGGACCTCCATCGGGCTGGCCGCTTCCTGGTCGTGCCCGCCGCTGCCGGCGATTCTGTGGTCGTTCACCTGCGCTCACCTCGACTCAGCATACCCATCGGCCGCCCGGAGTCAGGACCCGCCCTTGGAAGGCCGCGATCGCCAGGCTGCGGCATGCGACTTGCGAGCCGACTCCAGACGGTCGCCGAGCGGCCCGCCAACACCCACCGTATCCCGTTCGTGCTATCCTCCTGCCAGGTCCCTGACATGCGAATCCTCAGACATGTGACCGCGTCCCTTCGCCGGCTCGTCCGTTTCGTCCGCTGGCTCGCGGAATCCGAGAAACTCCCTCCCCCTCCGGAGACGGCGCCGCCTTCCGAACTCGCGGCCGGGAAGCCCCCTCCAGAGCAAGCGGAGCGGGAGAATCTCCCCCATCCGCCACCCGGCGAAGTCCCGACCCCAAAGCCCGCGTCCTTCTTCTCCAGGCTCCTCTCCCGAGAGGTGCTCGAAGATGCGGAACCTCTCCCCGCGCCAGCGCCCGCGAGAACCACCCTCGCCTGGCTCCTCTCCCGAGAGGTGCTCGAAGACGCCGAACCCCTCCCCGCGCCACCAGTGTCCCCGAGGTTCCTCTCGTGGCTTCTGGCACCCGAGAAGATCGAACCCCTCGCAGCCCCTTCCGCGAGCTCTCCCAAGGGGTTCGCCCGCTGGCTTCTCGGCCGCGAGAGACTCGAAGAGTGACTCTTCACGAGGGAAACGCCTCCCGGCGGAACATGGCGGTCCGGGTTGAAGGGTCGATCGGGGCCTCCGGCTCCTGGTGGAGCGGGAGAAAGCGATTGAAGATGGCCATGATGATGAAGGGGATCAGGAAGATGACGATCGCGACGGCGATGCCTTCCTTCTCGAAGAGGCCGGGCGAGTAGCTCTCCCGGAATCCTCGCAGGCTCTTCGAGAACATCTGGCCGCCGATGATCACGTTCCAGCGCATGGAGAAGACCTGGATGAGCAAGATCGACGCGGCGATGAACGCGATCGTGTTCCGCAGGGGGTTCGTCAAATAAGGCCGCATGAGGACGACGATGCCCAGGAGCGTGATCGGGATGAGCGAGCCGAAGACCATCTGGATGCCGATGAACGAAAAGGCCAGCTTCCCGGACAGAAGCGGGCCGACCACCTGCCACTCCTCGCCACCTTGGTACGCGAGCTGGACGATCTCGAGGAGTTCGACTGTAACCGTGATGACAACGAAGAGAGCCAGGATGCGGCACAGCGTCTGAACGCACGCGGCGTCGATTCCCCTGCCGCTCAATTTGGCGAGGAACTCGTAGAGGACGATGATGAGGGCTATGCCAGAGGTGACGGCCGAGAAGAGGAAGATGATCGGCATGAGCGGCGTGGACCAGAAGCTGTTTGCCTTGACGGAGCCGAACATGAAGCCGACATATCCGTGGAGGACGCACGCCGCGGGAATGCCGAGGGAGGCGAGAACGACAATGAACTTGTGATCGACGCGCTGGGATTCCTCGCTCGCGTCGTAGACCCCCAGCGCGAGGATGGCATAGAACCACCTCTTGAGACCGCGGTTTCTCCGGGCTCGCTCGATGATATCCGTCCGGAACACGAGCCAGGTCTCGAGGATCACGATCGCGAAGTAAAAGGAATAGATGAGGCCGAAGGCGGCCATGGCCGACCTGAAGTTCGGCGTGATGAGGATGTTGAAGGCTCTGGTCGGCTGCCCTAGATGGGTGAGGAGCGGCAGGGTGGCCACGGTGAGGAAGGCGAGTGAGCTCACCAGCGACAGCCGGGAGACTGGCCGGAGCGTCTTGATCCAGAAAACGTGGTACAGCGAGGAAACCACGAAGGCTCCGGCCACGAGACCCGTGATGTACGGGTAGAGGACGATCATCAGGCTCCATGTGATGTGGACATCGTTCGGGAACGAGTATCCTGTGAGCTCGAGATCCATTAGCGCACCTCCTTGGACATCCCGAGGTACATGCAGTTCGGGTCGGTCAAGAGCTCCGGTTTCAGGATATCCGTCGCACGAGTAGCGATGATCTTGCACACCTCGTCGTCCGGGTCCTTCCGGTCGCCGATCATCCGCGCGCCCACGGGACACGCTCCGATGCACGCGGTGGGCAGCCCCTTCGTGATGCGGTGATAGCAGAGGACGCACTTCGTCGCAACGTGTGTTTCGGGGTGGATGAAACGAGAGCCATAGGGGCAGGCCTGCACGCAGTAGCCGCAGCCGATGCAGCGAGTCTCGTCGACGAGGATCACGCCATCGGGAGTCCGGTAGGACGCCCCGACGGGGCATAGCTGCACGCAGGGCGTGTGCGTGCAGTGGTTGCACAGCTTCGGCACGAAGAACGATCTCGTGATCTCGTCGTCCAGCGTGTCGGGCTCGAATCCGTCCCGGCCGCCGTTGGGCGATTCGATCGTCACGTGGCCCGTGCACGAGATCCGGTAGCGCTCGACCCAGGTCCGGAAGTACTTCTCGGGAACCCCGTTCTCCTTCTCGCAGGCGCGCACACAGGATCCGCAACCGATGCACTTGTCGATGTCGACGACGAACACCCAATCGTGCCTGGTCGGATCGTACTCCCCTCCGCCCCGCTCCGATCCCCCTCGCGCGAGGAAAAGGAGCCTCCCGAGGTTCTCGCCGAGCGCCAGCACGAGGAGCCCCGAGCAGAACGTGTTCGCGGACATCTTGAGAACGTCTCTCCTCGAAAGATCCGGCTGCTCCGCCGTCATCGGTCGATCCTCTTTCGTGCTCGGGCTACTCGATGGCCGGGTCATGAACGTCATGGCACTTGAAGCAGATCCCCGCGGGGATCTCGTCAGTGATAGGCACGTCCTGTTCCCGCAGGTGGTCCAGGAACACGATCTGGGGGAACGTCTTGGGTCTCCCTTCGATCTTCCGATGGCAGTAGGCGCAGAGATCGAAGGTCGCGCGCTTGTTCATGTCGGCTATCTTCTCGCCGTCCTTCACGTGATAGGTGACGGGGTCGTGGCACACCTCGCACGAGACCGTCTGGTGCTTGCCCTTGGCGTACTGCGCGAACCGCTCCTCGTGATCGTGGCACCCTTCCTTGCAGGACTTGCTCCCGCCGTGAACGACGGGTCTCGACATCATCTCCTTGAGGCTGTCGTACCGGTAGTGACCGGCTTTTCCGAAGGAATCCGGGACGGCGAAATGACGGCCACACATGAGCGCGATGCCCAGAGCGCCGAGGATCAGAAATGCCCGCCAGATGTGCTTGGTATGTTCCATGCATCTCCCTCCGTCATCTCACTCGTGGTGCGTTCATGGCGGGAAGCTCCTGCGTGAGGTGGTTCCGTCTTCTGCGTCCCGCAACCCGCGTGCCGGGGACGAGGATCTGGCGGTGCATTGCCTCGTCCCGTCGGGTGCAAGCTCGATGAGCCCCTGGAACGAAGAAGCACGACCGCGTCGGGCGCCGAAGATCCACTCCTTGCATGCCCGCACTTCGAACAACCCGAGCACGCACTACCCGCATGCTTCGGGGGACCTCAGCCGACTCTCCCGCCGCCTGTCCTGGTCCGGGTTCTTGGAAGCCCGTTCCGCCTCCCTAGGGCGGAACGGGCACTCGCGTCGAATGTCCGACGGGGATCCCTACTTGCTGCACTCCCCCTGCTTGCAGGCGCATGCGTCCGCGGGGCATGCGCAGTCATTTGCGGCATGCTCCTTGCGGGGGTCGAAATGGGCGATCTCCTTCACTCGCATCTTGTAGCAGAAGGGTTTGAACTGCGGGCTCTCCTCGTTGTGGCAGCCCAGGCAGGTCTCCAGCGGAGGCTGCCGGACAATCTCCCCTTCCGGGATCTCCGCCCGGCCCTCGGTCTCTTCGCTCATCAGCCGGGCCTTGCGGTGATTCGCCCCCGGCCCGTGGCAGCTCTCGCACTGGACGCCCAGCGCCGGGTCGAACCCTTTCTTGAAGAGCTCGGCGGCCATCCCGTGACCGGTCGTGTGGCACTTCAGGCACTGATCGCTCTTCTGAGGATCGTCAACCCCCTTCGCCCTTCCCTGCTCCTTCGCCTCGTCGGTTGCAAGATTTTGGAAGGCCTTCGCGTGCTTCGTCTCCAGCCACTGGGCGTGCTGGTTCCCGTTGGCCTCCTTGCTGTGGCACTTCTTGCACTCGCTGGCGCCGATGTACTTGTTGTCCGCCTGGTCCCCCTCTTGCGCCGGCGCGAACTTCGTGGCCAGCCAGAGGACGGGGACCGACAGGGCGACTACCCAGATCAGGCGGAACGTGTACGATCTCTTCCAGACCACGGTGGATCTCCTTCCTTGTAGGCGCGGCCAGAGCTCTCGTGCGCCTCTCGGGCAAGTAGTACGCAATTCACGTGCCAGGAGGCGAGCGTTCCCGCCCCAGCTCGACAGCGGCCCTTGCAGCCATCCGGGACCCCTGTTCGTGTCCCGAACAGCCGAAAGAGCACGCACTCGCGGCGGAGGAAAGGCGACGATCACCGGGTTGCTGCTTCTCCCGGATCACCCGTGGCAGAGCGATCGTCGGCCAGGCTCGTCCGCCGCTCCCGGCTCTCGATGATAGAGATCGCCCAGGTCTACCGGAGCTCCACGTCGACGTCCATGGGAGCGAGCTTCCAGACCCGCGAGACCCGGATAATTTCGGGAACCGTGGGCAATTTTTCCCGGAGCGGAGTTTGAGGAGCCGCTCGTTCCGACTCGCCAGGCCTGGCCTCCAAATCGCGCGTTACTAGGCTCAACTAGCGAGAACCGTCGAGCGAG
>JACQVV010000142.1 GCA_016209595.1 Planctomycetota bacterium | reverse complement strand
GTCCTGGATCAAGCACGGTCGCTACCGTCGAGGAACCGGACGAGCTAGGGGCCGAAGAGGGTTTCGCCCCGGCGCTCGTGGGGGTGGACGTGGCGGCCGTCGGCGACGACCGCCGCGCGCCGGTGGTGCTCCCAGGTGAGGAACGGCCGGCTCTCGGGAACAAGGGGCCCGAGGAGTTCCCGCGCCCGGCGACCGTGCTTCCCCTCGGCAGCGTCTCCCTCCTGGACCGCGAGGAGGACGTGGACCTCGGCGGCCTCGGCGCGCCGGCGGCGTGCGAGCGCCGTCCAGTCGCGGTACTTCCTGGGGGAGAGGATCCGGTTCGCCGCGCGCCGCGAGAAGAAGAACCAGCGGGAGAGATGAAGCGCCTCCCACCTGTCCCAGTCGGGGATCTTCTCTCCGCGGATGTGGGAAGAGACGTCGAGGATCATCCCGAGGAAGAAGGAGCGGGCCCGGGTCCAGGCGTTCCTGGGATCGAACGGGACGGGAAATCCCGGCCGGAGCTTGAAGTCGGTCATCTCCTGCACGAACGAGGCCCGGCCGCTCGTCATGTTCTCCAGGCAGGTGAATCGCGCCGCGCGCTCCTGGTAGCTCGTGTCGTAGGCGCCCGCGAGGACGAGCCGCGCCTCGACCGCCGCGAGCACGACCTTGGCAGCCGCATACCCAATCGCGAGCTCGCGGGAGGGCGGGCCCGGCCCTTCGAGATCTTCCGCCCGCACCGACTCCAGAAGACAGGGAAGGCGATTCAGGACAAGGACGCTTGCCTCCTCGGCGGGAAGGGAGGACGGCTCGAAATCAGGCAGGGCGTCGAGAAGGTCTTCAGGACCGGAAAGAGCCGTGCCGCCCCGTTTCAGGTCGACGTTGAAGATCGAGGGGCCCGCCGCGGCGAGGTCCTCCCGGCGGACCGGGAGGAGGTCCACGCCCCCGATCCCCAGTTCGCGCGCGAGAGCCTCCCCCGCCGGCGCGAGCGCCACGGGGTCGAGGCGGGAGCGCGTGACGACGACGAGATCGTAGTCGTTCAGGGGGAATGCCCGCCCCTTCGCGAGGATCGCGCTCCCCTCGCCGCGCCCGAAACCGCCCACGAGGACGAGCCCCTCGAGGTCGCCCCCGAGCCGTTCGGCCAGGGCCCGCTCGATCCGGGCGAGGTCGGCCGAGATTCGCTGGTCGACCTCGGGCTCGTCCCGGATCGTGAATCGTCCCAACGGGAGCGCCGGCCGTCGTTACGGGTAGATCTTGTACAGCATGCGCGGGAAGGGAATCGTCTCGCGCACGTGCTCGATCCCGCAGATCCAGGCCACCGTCCGCTCTACGCCCAGGCCGAAGCCGCCATGGGGGACCGAGCCGTACTTGCGAAGGTCGAGATACCACTCGAACGCCTCCTTCGGGAGCCGGTGCTCGGCGATCCGTTGCTCCAGATAGAGGAGCGAGTCGGCGCGCTGTCCGCCGCCCACGATCTCGCCATAACCCTCCGGAGCGATCATGTCCACGCAGAGGGCCTTCGTCGGGTCCGCCGGGTCGGGCTTCATGTAGAACGCTTTCACCTGCGCCGGATACCGGTGGACGAGGACCGGGCGATCGAAGTGCTCGGAGATCGCCGTCTCGTCGGGCGCGCCGAAATCGTTCCCGGGCTCGACCACATGCCCCTTCTCGGCGAGGAGCCGGACCGCCTCGTCGTACGAGATGCGCGGGAAGGGCGGGACGACCCTCGAAAGCGGAGCCGGGTCCCGCTCCAGGACCGCGAGGTCCTCCCGGTGGCGCGCGAGGACGTCTCCCACGATCCGGCAGACCAGCCCCTGGGCGAGCTCCATCACGTCGTCGAGCTCGGCGTAGGCGACCTCCGGCTCGACCATCCAGAACTCGGTCAGGTGCCGGCGCGTCTTGGATTTCTCCGCCCGGAAGGTCGGCCCGAAGCAGTAGACCTTCCCGTGGGCCATCGCGGCCGCTTCCATGTAGAGCTGCCCTGACTGGGTGAGGTAGGCCTTCTCGTCGAAGTAGCCCACCTCGAAGAGCGTCGTCGTCCCCTCGCACGCGGCCGGCGTGAAGATCGGCGCGTCCACGAGCAGGAAGCCCAGGCCGTCGAAGTAGTCCCGGATCGCCCGGACGATCGTGGCCCGGACTCGCAGGATCGCGTGCTGCCGCTTCGAGCGAAGCCAGAGGTGGCGATGGCGCATCAGGAAGTCGACCCCGTGTTCCTTGGGCGTGATCGGATACTCGCCCGTCACGAGCTGATGGACCTCGATTCCCTTCACCGAGAGCTCGTGCCCTCCCGGGGCGCGCGCGTCGGCGCGGACGGTCCCCGTGACCGAGAGCGAGGACTCCTGGGTCGCCTGGTTCGCCGCCTCCCACGTCGGGGGCGCGACCTCGCCCTGCGACACGACGGACTGCACGGTGCCGGTCCCGTCCCGAACCAGGAGGAACACGATCTTGCCCTTGATCCGGGAGTTGTAGAGCCAGCCGCGAACGGTCACCTCTTGCCCGACATGGTCCTGGAGCTGGGAGACATAGGTCTGTTTCATCGCTCGTCGTTCGTACCGGAGCGCGTGTGCGACCCCGGACAGGGAAGGGAGTGTAGGATGAGCCGCGAAAGGCACCATTCTGGATCCGGGACGGCAAGGAATGAAGATCCAAGGCGGCAGGCGGCGGGGGTTCAAGCTCCAGACGCCGCCCGACCAATCGGTCCGGCCGATGCTCGCGCGGGCGCGCGAGGCGGTCATGGACCTCCTCGCGACGACTCTCCCCGGCGCGGCGGTCCTCGATCTCTTCGCCGGAACCGGTTCGCTCGGCCTGGAGGCTCTTTCCCGCGGAGCGACCCACGCCGTCTTCGTGGAGCGGGACCCCCTCGCGCTCCGGCTTCTCGCCGAGAACGTCGAGCGACTCCGCTTCGGCGCCCAGGCAAGGATCCTCGCCAGCGACGCCAGCGCTCCTCGCTTCCCGGCGGACGTCTCCTGGGCGTTCGGGATCGTCTTCGTCGATCCCCCCTACGCCGACATGAGGACCTCCGAGGGCCGCCGGCGCATCGCCGTGACCCTGGCAGACCTCGCCCGGACGGGACGGCTCGCCCCCGGGGCTCGAGTTGTGCTCCATCTTCCAGGCCCGAGCCCCATCGAGGAGGCGGTCCCCGAGGGCTTCGGGCTCCTCGATCAGCGGATCTACGGCAGCACTCAGATCGCGATCCTCGATTGCCCCCGGAGTTCGCCTTGCTGACCCTCGTCCGAACTCCCTGTTGCAATCCGCCACGGGCCGACCTACGATGCTGCTTCGCAAGATGCCACCCGAGGAGACGAGGATGAACCGGATGCTTCTTTCCGCCGTCCTGGCGGGGACCGTTCTCGCCGTTTCCGGCTGCTACGGGCCGACCTACGAGAGGGAGAGGGAATACGTCGGGGGAAGGCCGGTGCGGGTCGGGCCGGCGGCGCCCGAGGTCGAGTACGGCGACCTCCACATGCCGGGGGACGCGGCCTACAGAAACTACGACCGATACCTGGCGGCCGACCGCCGGGCGGAGTTCCTGGTTGTCCGCCGCGGCCTTCACGGCGAGCGACCGAACGTCCACGTGACCGAGCAGCTGGACGAACCCTCCCAGGCGGTGCTCGCGGGCGGGACTGGGAGCGGGTCGCGGGTCTTCGAGCGCACCTCGCCCCCTCCCGGCGAGCTGGTGCTCCCGGCGCACGGCCGGGTGATGGCCGTAGATCCGGCGCACGGGCTTCTCATCGTGTCGCTGGGCACGGCGAGCCCGATCGAGCCGGGGGACGTCCTTTCGGTCCTGCGGGACGGGCGCCTCCTTGCCTACGCGGTCGTGACGGAGATACAGGTGTCGCAGACGACGGCCATGCTGCTCACCTGGCCGGATCGGTTCCCCGCCCGAGCCGGGGACGGCGTGAGCTACTTCAAGCCGCAGGGGTAGGCTACAAGCTCCCGCTCCGGGGCTGGGCCTCCTTCGGGCGGCGGGCGAGGACGACGAGGAGAGCGGCGGCAAGCAGGACGGCGGAGAGGACGAGTCCGATCGCGGGCGTCCCGCCGAGGGGAGCGAGGAGAGGAGCGAGCCGCTCCCCCGCCGGCGAACCGGCGAGGCCAGCGCCAAGCGTCGTGGCGCCGAGCAGGGCGCCGAGAAGCGCGAGGAACCAGGGCCCGCGCGAGCGCGAGGCGCGCGAGGGCGTCGGGACGGTCGCCAGGAGGCGCTCGCCTTCGCGGATCTCGACCAGGGCGTCGGCGAGCCCCTCCCCCGCGAGGGGAGTAACCCAGAACGCCGCCTCGCAGCGGAGCCCGGCGAGGTCGACCTTGCGGGCAGGGGGGACGACGATCGATCCGGGGAAAAGGGGGACGACCGCCACGGTGGCGTCGGGGAGGTCGCGGGGTCCAATCTTCGGGTCCTTGCGGGAGAGGATGACGAGAAGGGGGAAGCTTCGCCCGGCGACCATCCGCTCGTGGTAGCGGACCGTGATCCGTCGCTCGCCGCGCTCCCGCGGTAGCGCGGCGACAGCGTTCTCCGTGGCCCGAACCGGGCGCGGGGGCGTCACGGCCGGCGGCGTCTCGATCTGTACGGCCGAGCCCTCGTCGCTCTCCCCCTGGCAGAGGAGGTCGGCGGAGCGGTACTGGTCGGAGGGTTCCTCCCTCTTCCCCTCCAACCGGACGCCGCCGCCAGGCAGCCGGACCACGGGGATCGTCGTCTCGTCGGAGGACTCCATTGTCCGCGCCTGGGAGCTCGAAGCGACGTCGTCCTCCAGCGAGAAAGTGCCGGTCGGCGGTCTGGAGGGCCGGGCTGGAGGCGCCGGCGCCACCGGCGCCCTCGCCACGACCACACCCTCGGACGGCGACTCGTTCTTCACCTCCGAAAAGGAGAGGCCCCCTTCGACCGCCTCGGCCTCCAGGACATCGAGCTGCTCCTCCAGCGCCGTCACCGCTTCGACCGAGTCGAGATCGGACATCCCGAGGTCCTGCGGCGGGGGGAGGGGTTCCTCGCCGGCGGCGGCAGCGGAGAGTGGTGCCGTCTTGCCGTCCTTGGCAATCCGCCTCGTAGGGGCCTTGACCCGCTGGGAGGTCTTCTTCTCAGTGAGGACGAGCGGCGTATCGTCGGTCAGCCCGAACTTCTCCGTCGCGAGCCCGAGCGTGCAGCTCCCTTCGAGGATCCGGTCCCCGATCGCCAGCACGAGCTCGCGCCCTTTCAGGCCCTCGAACTTCGTCTGGAGGATCTCGACCGTCCGCGCGATCGAGACCTCGTCCTTGAGGCGGAGCCGGACCATCTTCTCGCGCAACCGGTCGTGGATGAGGAGGTTGGGCATCGCGCGGCGCCGCTTCTTTCGCGGAGAGTGTAGCATGGGGACGCCCGCTTGCGGGCACGGCCAGGAACTGCTAGAAGCTGGGAACCTCACCGTCGGCGCCGGCGTCGAAACGAATCGCCCGACCGTGTTCAGGCTTCAGGTATCAGCCTTCAGGCTTCAGAAAGACAAAAGAAAAAAAAGAGGCTGACGCGTTCAGCTTTCTGCCTTCGGCCTTCTGCCTTCTGACTTCTGCCTTCAAAAGGAGCCCTCCGAGATGACCCTCTCCGGAAAGCGCGCCATCCTCTTCCTCTCGCTCCCGCTCCTCGCGGGGGCCTTGTTCGTCCTCTCCCCCTATTTCGCCCCGGCCGACGAGGAAGAGGGGAAGGACCCGGACATCGCGAAGGCCGACAAGCTCTACCGCGAGCAGAACTACAAGGACGCGGCCGATGTGTACGCCGCCTACGTCGAGAAGCACCCCGACGGGGAGGACTCCTGGCACGCCTCCACGCAGGTGATCCAGTGCAAGCTCGCGCTCGCCCTCTATGGCGAGGCCCAGACGGACGCGGAGAAGCTCGTCGAGCGGTCGAAGGGCCGCTCCCTGATCGAGGCGCGGGCGGAGCGCGTCCTCGGCGGCCTCTTCCTCCAGCTCCCCCACTGGGGCACCGAGCAAGGAGGGGAGTTCAAGCGCGGCGAGTACGGCCAGGGCGAATACGTCGTGACCTTCCGCCTGGACCAGAAACACGCGGTGGAGCATTTCGAGCGCGCCCGCGCGCTCTACGACGAGCTCGCCTCCGATCGGACGAAGATCCCGGAGAAGTCGACGGCAGGCTTCGACGTCGAGCGGGTCGACGCGATCTTCGAGCTCGTGCAGGCCATCGTCCGCTTCGGGCCCTACGACTCGACCTGGGGCTACTACTGGTACGCCTGGGCCGACGAGGCCGACGACAGCGGCACGGTCGGCGAGGAAGAGAAGTCCCCGTGGGGCCGGCGGGGCAACTGGGGCTGGGACATGGGGACTCCTCGCGGCATCCCGGTCGACCTCGAAGGGAACCCGATCTTCGAGCCGGAGCCGGACGCCTACGCGAGCGACCTCACGCCCACCCGGAAGATGAAGTACCTCCTCTCCGAGATCGGCCGGATCGACCCGACCGAGACCCGCGACCACGCAGCACGGGCGCTCTTTCTGCGCGCGATGCTCGCCAGGGCACGTTATGGCCCCGACCGACTCCAGGGCTGGGCGGGTTGGTGGTCGGGCGGGATCTACCCCTACCAGAAGGCCGTGGAGACCGCGAAGCTCTGGGAGCTCGCTGACGATCAGGCGCTGACACTCCTCGCCACGCGAATCGCGGTCGTCTCGCTTCCCGCGGACGAGGACGTGCTCGCGCTCCTTCGCCGCGTGGTCGCCGAGTACCCCGACGCGAAGATGGCACCCGAGGCGGCCTACGCGATCGGCCTCCACTACCAGTCCCGCCAGCAGTACGAGAAGGCCCTCGCCGCCTACGCGGATCTCGCGGCGAAGTGGCCCGAGCACGAGCGCGTCTCGTCCGCCGCGTCCCAGAAAGCCACCATCCTCGCGGAAGAGGCGAAGATCGGCTCGGTCGGCGTCGAGCTCGCCGGGACTCCGGCCGTGGTGCCTCTCACCTACCGGAACATCACCCGGGTCGAGATCGCCGCGTACCGGCTCGACGTCCTGCGGTTCATCGAGGACGAGAAGAAGGCGATCAAGGAGGCCAAGCCCGACCAGTGGTACGGCGGCCGCCTCCAGCAGATGAACTACTACCTCCTCGTCGACGGGGAGTACAAGAAGTATCAGGGCGAGGAAGCCGGACGCTGGACGGTCGAGCTCGAGGACGCGGGTGGCAGGCGGTACGCCGACAAGAAGGCGACGATCGGGCTCACCGACCGCGGCGCCTACCTCCTGGAGGCTCGGATCGGGGACCGGACCGTTTCGCGGAACATCCTCCTCCTCTCCGACCTCGCGATCCTCAGGAAGAACGTGAAGGGCGAGAACCTCTACTGGGTCGTGGACGCCCGGACCGGAGCGCCGCAGGCGGAGGCGAAACTCGACCTCTTCAGCTACTGGGGCGAGTGGAACGGCTCGGCCTACGTCCAGCGCTACGTGGAGACGCCCGGCCGGACGGACGCGAACGGCACCTACCTCTACCCCACGTCCGACCCGAACCGCGGCGCCCAGACGATCGCGATCGCGACCGCGGGGGACCGCGTGGCGTTCTCCGGCGTCGAGTACTGGAGCTCCTACTACAGCCCCTCGGCCCCCTACCAGGGCGTGAGGACGCTCGTCGTGACCGACCGGCCGGTCTACCGCCCGGGCGACACGGTGCGGGTCCAGTTCTGGGCGCGGAGGATGACGAACGGCGTCTACGATTCCTACGCGGGCGGCGGTCCGTCCATCCATTACCGCATCAGGGATCCCAAGGGGAACGTGCTCTCGGAGAACACGGTGGCCGGCGACCGCTTCGGCGGCGCCGAGACGTCGCTCTCGCTCTCGGGCGAGGCGGCGCTCGGGATGTATGGGCTCGAGGTCGAGGTGGACGGGACCTGGTCGGAGGTCGGCGGGAACCAGTTCCGCGTCGAGGAGTACAAGAAGCCGGAGTTCGAGGTCAAGGTCGAGGCCGGGACGGGCCTCGCCCGCCTCGGCGAGAAGTTCAAGGCGAAGATCGAGGCCCGCTACTACTTCGGCGCGCCCGTCACCGAGGCGACCGTGACCTACAAGGTCTACCGCGAGGATTACGACCACCGCTTCACCGCGCCCGGCCCCTGGGACTGGCTCTACGGCGCGGGGTACGGCCGCTGCTGGTACGCCTTCGACTGGTTCGGCTGGTGGGGCGAGTGGGGCTGCCGGCCCTGGTTCTGGTATCCCTGGTGGGGACCCGAGCCGACCCGCGAGCGCGAGCTCGTCCAGGAAGGCGAGGCCCGGATCGGACCGGAAGGGACGCTTGAGATCGAGGTGGACAGCGCGAAGGCCGCGGCCGACTACCCCGACCGCGACCACCGCTACACGGTCGAGGCCGAGGTCCGCGACATGAGCCGGCGGGTGATCCAGGGCTCGGGCGAGATCCTCCTCACGCGCCACGACTTCTTCGCGAATCTGGAGTCCGATCGCGGCTGGTACCGGCCCGGCGAGGAGATCGCGGTCCAGGTCTTCACCGTGGACCCGATGGGGAATCCGGTCTCCGCACAGGGAATGGTGACGCTCTCGAGAGTCGAGTACCGGGGCGCGGACCTCGCGAAGCTCCTCGAAACCCCGGTCGAGAGCTGGGAGGCGAAGACTGACGAGGACGGCCGGCTCGACTTCAAGGTCGCCGCGGGAGCGAGCGGGCAGTATTCGATCCAGTTCGCGACGGTCGATTCGAAGGGCGGCGAGATCCTCGGCACGGCCATCGTCTGGGTCTGCGGCGACGATTTCGACGGCACGATCCACCGCTTCAACTCGCTGGAAATCATCACCGACAAGCGCACGTACGCCCCCGGCGAGACGGCCTATCTCATGGTGAACGCCGCGCGCGCCGGCTCGACGGTCCTCTTCGCCGACGGCGTGGACGGCGGCACCATCACGAACTACCGCTTCCTCACGCTCCCGGCGAAGTCGCTCGTCGTGCCGGTGAAGATCGAGAAGGGCTCGGTCCCGAACTTCTTTGTGGAGGCCACCCTCGTATCGGACGGCAAGGTCTTCCAGGAGGTCCGCGAGATCGTGGTGCCGCCGACGGAGGGGATGGTCGAGATCTCGGTCGAACCCGACAAGAAGGAATACAAGCCGGGCGAGGAAGGAACCCTCGTGGTCCGGACGACGACGCCGGACGGAAAGCCCGTCTCCGCGCAGGTTGCAATCGCGGCCTACGACCGCTCGGTCCTTTACATCCAGCCCGAGATCACGCCCGACCCCCGCGCGTACTTCTGGGGGCAGAAGCGCTGGCACAGCCCGCAGCTCGCGACCTCGCTCGCCTACCTCTTCCAGAGCTACGAGTCGCTCGCCTACCCCGACCGCCAGGTCTACGTGGGCGGAGTCCCGGAAGGCTGGTCGGGCTTCTTCCAGGACCGCCTCCAGCAGGGAGGCGGACTCGGCGCGAGCTTTGGGGACGAGGCGAAAGCCGGCTCGGCCGCTCCGGGACCCGCGGGAGCTCCCGCGGCGGAAGAGGGCCGAGCGGACCGCCGCGAGGCCGACGGTTCCGCGAACGGCGAGAGAGCGAAGAAGGACGGCGGCGAGAAGGGACAGGCGGACGGCAAGCCCGGCGCCCCGCCCCCCGCCTACAAGGAAGCGACCGTCCGCAAGGACTTCGCCGATACCGCGTTCTGGAAGGCACTTGCGACCACCGACGAGGAAGGCAAGACGACCGTCCGCTTCAAGTACCCCGAGAACCTCACGACATGGCGAGTCCGGGTCCACGGGATGACCGAGGCCGTCCGCGTCGGGTCGGCCTCCACGGAGACCGTGACCACGAAGAAGCTCCTCGTCCGACTCCAGGCGCCGCGCTTCTTCGTCGAGAAGGACCAGGTCACGCTCTCGGCCAACGTCCACAACTACCTCGATACCGCGAAGAAGGTGAAGGTCTCGATCTCGGTCACGAAGGAGCGGATGTCCGAGCCCGAGGACGCGACCCGCGAGATCGAGGTCGAGGCGAACGGCGAGAAGCGCGTGGACTGGACCGTGACCGTCCTCTCCGAGGGCGAGGCGACGATCCAGGTCTCGGCGCTCACCGACGAGGAGTCGGACGCCATGGAGATGAAGTTCCCCGTCCTCGTCCACGGGATGGAGAAGATGGTGGCGCTCACCGGGATCCTCCGCCCGCAGGGCGGGGACGTCTCGGTGGCGAAGTTCACGGTGCCCCAGGAACGCCGCCCCGAGGCGAGCCGGCTGGAGGTCCGCTTCAGCCCCACGCTCGCCGGCGCGATGCTCGACGCGCTCCCGTATCTCCTCGACTACCCGTACGGCTGCACCGAGCAGACGCTCTCCCGCTTCGTTCCGGCCGTCCAGGTGCGCAAATTCCTCGCGCGCCAGGGGGTCTCGCTCCAGGAGCTCGCCGAGCGCCACGCGGCCTTGAATCCCGGCGAGCTCGGCGACCCCAAGGAGCGCGTCACGCGCCAGTGGGGGATCGCCGGCGTCTTCCGCGACGAGGTGATGAACGACATCATCGCGGCCGGCCTCGACCGGATCCGAAGCTTCCAGCACGGCGACGGCGGCTGGGGCTGGTGGCAGGACGGGGAGTCCTCCGTCTACATCACCGCCCACGTCCTCGACGCGCTCCTCGATGCCCGGGACGCCGATCTCGACATTCCCGACGACGTCCTCCAGAGAGGCCTCGCCTACCTGCAGGGCCGCGTCGTGACCGACGCGAAGGAATGGGAAGAGAAGCCCTGGCTCGCCAACGACCAGGTCTTCTCGGCCTACGTCCTCGCGCGGATGAAGGCGCCGAACCAGGAGCTCGACAAGCTCCTGTTCGAGCACCGGGCGAACCTCTCCGTCTACGGCAAGGGGCTCCTCTCGATGGCGCTCCGGCTCGCGGGCGAGAAGGAGAACGCCGACGTCGCCCTCCAGAACATGAACCAGTACCTCGAGCGCGACCCGGAGAACCAGACCGCATGGTACCGGACGCCCGAGGCCGGCTGGTGGTACTGGTGGAACAACGATGTCGAGTCGGCGGCGATCGGCCTCGAGGCCCTGCTTCTCGCCAATCCCGCCGACGAGCGGGCGCCGGAGCTCGTGAAGTGGCTCCTCGCCAACCGCCGGAACGGATACTACTGGCGCTCGACCCGGGACACCGCCCGTGTCGTCTCCGCCTTCTACGAGTTCCTGCGCGCCACGAAGGAGGACGAGTCGGACTACTCGCTCTCGATCCGCGTGGACGGCCGCGAGGTAAAGAAGGTGACGATCACTCCTCGAGACCTCCTCGCCCTCGACAACTCGGTCGTCCTCACGGGCGACGCCCTCGCGGGCGGCGAGCACACGCTGGAGTTCGTGCGAGAGGGGAAGGGCGCGGTCTACTGGAACGCCTACCTCTCCTATTTCACGCTGGAGGAGGACATCCCCGCCGCCGGCCTCGAGATCAAGGTCGACCGGACGTACTTCCTCCTCAAGCGCGTCGAGTACGTCGAGAAGGTGACCGGCGCCCGCGGGCAGGAGGTCGAGGAGAAGCGCGTCCGCTACGAGAAGGTCGCCCTGAAGACCGGCGACGCGGTCGACTCGGGCGACGTCATCCTTGTCGAGCTCATGATCGAGTCGAAGAACGACTACGACTACCTCGTCTTCGAGGACATGAAGCCCGCCGGGTGCGAACCCGTCGCGCTCACCTCCGGCGCCTCCTACGGCGAGCTCGTCGCCAACATGGAGCTCCGGGACGAGAAGGTCGCCTTCTTCATCGGCTGGCTCTCCCAGGGGAAGCACAAGGTCGAGTACCGGCTGCGGGCCGAGGTGCCAGGCGTCTTCCATGCCCTGCCCACCAAAGCCTGGGCCATGTACGCGCCGGAACTCAAAGCGAACGCGGACGAGGTGCGACTCGGGATCCGCGATCGGTAGCGGGCCGTTCCCTCGCCCAGGTCGCCCACTACGCCGCGCCTGTTCCGGGCTAGTAGCGCTTGCGCGATGGGACTCTTCAAAAACAGAGCAAGATTGCGCGAAGTGTCTCCCCCCTCCCGCTCCCGTTCCTGGCCGTTCGAAACTGCCGGGAGCGGGAGGGGGTAGACAGCTCGCGCAAACTTGCTCTGTTTTTCAAGATTCCCACCGTGTAAGCGCTCCTAGCGGCGACCGGCGGCCTTCAACACCTCCCGTGCCCAGGCGCGCTCGGAGGCCGCGAGGGGAACCTCCGGGTCGGTCGAGTAGTCAACGTAGCCCAGTCACGGTTCACCTGCTGCATCCCGTCGAGAGGGCTGCGACTCCTCGGGATCCCCTCGCGACGGACCGCCGGCATGCCGTGACTCGAGGATGGGGGCGGGCTCCACGTGAGCGGCGTCCATCAGGTCGACGACGTGCTCGAGAGAGAGGGCCGTCTCCTCTTGATCGTGTTCCGATAGCAGGGCAAGCGCAGCCGCGAGTCGGGCCTGAAGGGGTGAGGGCGCACGCTCGACGAGCAACGTCCCGTCCTTTGTCGCCGCTACCTGGACCTTCCTGCGGTCCGTGCCGTCCCGCTGCCTTGTGATCCAGCCCTTTGTCTCGAGCCGATCGAGGATCCCGACGACCGTTGCGGGGGAGAGGTACACCCGTCGCGCGAGCTGCGAGACCGTGAGCGAGGCTGACTCGACGAGCGCTCGGAGACAGAAGAGCTGCGGGCTGGTGATGCCAAACTCCTCGACAAGATCGTGCGAGTGAAGGTCGAGGGCGTGGACCATCCGGCGGAGCGCCACGAGGACCCTCCCGGCGGCGGATGCCGGCACCCCCTGCGCCGAGGCTGGTCCAGCAACCCGTTCTTGTTGGTGAGGCATCGGAAAGCCCTGGCTGGTTTGGGTACGAATGCTTATAACACAAACGACTTCTGGGTAGGCGAATCTGTCAACCTGGGCGGTTCATCCGCTTGGGCTGCCTCGAGGGGCGTCGATGGGACTTCTCGAAAGAACGTTTCTGGGGAACGAGGTGTGGCGTTGGCTGGGGGGGCTAGCGGTTCTGGCCGTGACGCTCGGCTTCCTCTTCGCCCTGCGATTCCTGCTCGTCCGCCGGCTTCTCGACTGGGCTCGAACCACCGCGACCCAGATCGACGATCAGGTCATGGGCGTCCTGCGGCGGACCCACTTCCTCTTCCTCCTTGCGATCGGCGTCTGGGTCGGCTCCCGAGTGCTGTCGCTCCCCGACGAGGCGGACAGGTGGCTCCAGACGATCGCGATCGCCGCGCTCCTCCTTCAGGGAGCTCTGTGGGGCGAGACGATCCTGGGAGCGTGGATCGAATCCAAGGTCCGAAAGAAGGAGAAGGACGACCCCGGTGCGGCCACGTCGATGGGGTTCATCCGCTGGCTCGGCAAGGTCTCGATCTGGTCGGTGGTCCTCCTCGTGCTCCTCGACAACGTGGGTTTCGACGTCACGGGGCTCGTCGCCGGCCTGGGCATCGGGGGGGTCGCGGTTGCGCTCTCGCTGCAGAACATACTGGGCGATCTATTCGCCTCGCTCTCGATCCTCCTTGACAAGCCCTTCGCCGTGGGCGACTTCATCGTCGTGGGTGAGTACCTCGGCTCGGTGGAGAGGATCGGCCTCAAGACGACGAGAATCCGCAGCCTATCCGGCGAGCAGATCATCTTCTCCAACACGGACCTGCTCGGGAGCCGCATCCGGAACTACAAGCGCATGCAGGAACGGCGTGTGGAGTTCGCCTTCGGCGTAACCTACGAGACTCCGCACGACAAGCTCGCCAAGATCCCGCGGATCGTCGGGGAGATCGTCGGATCCCTCGGGAACGCGCGATTCGAACGGGCCAACTTCAAGGAACTCGGCGACTCGGCGTTGATCTTCGACGCCGTCTACCACGTTGGAAGCGCCGACTACAAGCTCTATCGAGACACCCAGGAATCGATCAATCTCGCGATGATGCGCCGATTCGAGGAGGAGGGAATCGCATTCGCCTACCCGACCCGGACGCTCTACGTCCGATGACCCGGTCTCTTCCCCTCGCTTGCGTGCTCGCGGTCTCCCTGCTCGCGGGCGGCATGGTCGCCTGCCAGCGTCTCTGGGAGGATTCGCCTGCGATCCGCGTCGTTCTGTGGCGACCGGAGTCACCCGCCGCGTGGCAGGAAGCGATCGATTCGTTCAAGGCGCAGCACCCGGGACTCGAGGTCGTTCTCGAGATCGGGCCTAACTCCTCCACGGCCCTCCACGACCTCCTCACGCAGAAGCTCAGGAACCGGGACCCCTCGGTGGATGTCTTCGTCATGGACGTCATCTGGCAGACCGAGTTCGCAGCGGCAGGGTGGACCCTGCCGCTCGACGAACGGTTTTCCCCGGAGGAGCGGGAGCAGTTCTTTCCGGCCATGATCGAAGCCCTGACCTGGGGAGGACACGTCCACGGCGTCCCCCTCAACACGGACGCTGGGCTCCTCTACTACCGGAAAGACCTCCTCGACAAACACGGTTTGGAACCTCCACGCACCTGGCCCGAGATGGTCCGGCAAGTCGAGAGAATCGAGGTCGCCCAGGCCGACCCTGCGCTCGCCGGCTACAGCGCCCAGCTCTCGCAATACGAAGGGCTCGTCTGCAACTTGCTCGAGTTCGTGGTCTCGAATGGTGGTCGGCTCGACGATCCCCAGGACCCACGAACGATCGCCGCCCTGCGGTTCGTGCGAGACGAGATCGTGGGCAAGGCGGCACCGGAGGGCGTCCTCACCTATGACGAGCAGGCATCCCTCGATCTCTTTCGGAGCGGACGGGCGATCTTCCACCGCAACTGGCCCTACGCCTGGAAGGTGCTCCAAGACCCCTCGACCTCCTCCGTCGCAGGGAAGGTCGGCCTCGCCCGGCTCCCCGCCTTCGAGGGGCACGAACCCGCCTCATGCCTGGGGGGCTGGAGCCTTGGCGTCCACGCGGCATCCCGCCGTCCCGACATGGCCTGGGCGTTTGCCCGCCACATGACGAGCGAGACCGTCCAGCGACTCTTCGCCGTTCGCGAGGGGAAGGCGCCTGCCCGCCGGTCGCTCTACGACGACCCGGAGGTCCTCCGGTCGAACCCGGCCTTCTCCGGACTTCGCCAGGCCCTCGAATCGGCGGTCCCGCGCCCCCGTTCACCCCTCTACCCCCAGATCTCTCGGGCGATTCAGCGCTTCGGCCACGAAGCGGTGGGGGACGACGACTCGGACCTCGAGGCCCTGGCGCAGAAGGCCGCCCGCCGGATCGCGCGGGCCGAGGAGCGGCTCCGGTGAGGCCAGGCGGGCGCGAGACGAGGCTCGCCTGGGCCCTCTCGGCTCCGGCGCTGCTCACGATCGGCGTCTTCCTCGCCTACCCGATCGCCGCCGCCGTCCTGGCGAGTCTCCACCACGACACTCCGTTCGCCGAGAGACGCTTCGCCGGGCTCGACAACTACGGCGAGCTCCTCGAGGACGATCTCCTCCGCGAATCTCTCGTCTTCACCTTCCTGTTCGTCGGGACGAGCGTGACCCTCGAGGTCTTCTCGGGGCTCGCGATCGCCCTCGTCCTCCACGAGTCCTTTCGGGGCCGGGGTCTCCTCCGGGCCGCTGTCCTTGTCCCCTGGGCGGTTCCGACCGTCGTGACTGCCGTGATGTGGAAGTACATGGCGAGCGACCAGTACGGGCTCCTCAACCTCCTCCTCCACGGGAACGAGATCGCGAACTACGACGCGTTTCTCGCGCACCAGGGCTCTGCCCGTCTGATTCTGGTCCTCGCAGACGTCTGGAAGACGACGTCCTTCGCCGCCCTTCTCTTGCTTGCCGGGCTCCAGGCGATCCCCGACGAGCTCCACGAGGCGGCCCGAATCGACGGAGCCTGGGCCTGGCGGCGCTTCTGGCACGTCACGCTCCCCCTGCTACGCCCCGCGATCTTGCTCGCGGTTCTGTTCCGGACGATCGATGCCTTCCGCGTCTTCGACCTCGTCTATGTCATGACCCGAGGCGCCCCGGCCGGTTCGACGAACGTGCTCTCCTTCCACGGCTACGAGACGATGTTCCCTGAACAGCTCTTCGGCTACGGTTCGGCGGTGAGCGTCCTCGTGTTCCTCATCACCGCCACTCTGGCCGTCCTCGCCGTCCGTGCGATCGGGACCAAGGGGCTCGCGCGATGAGACGGCTGGGGCTCTGGGCTGCCGGCATCCTGATCGCTCTGGCGAGTCTGGGGCCCTTCCTCTGGATCGCCCTCACGTCGCTCAAGAGCCCCGACCAGATCGACGATTCGCCGCCTGGCCTGCGCCCCGAGTTCGACCTCACTTTCTACCACGTCGTTTTCTCCAAACACGACTTCCTTCAGTACGCCGCGAATTCGTTCGTGGTCGCCCTTGCCACGACTGTCCTCTCGATCGCGCTGGGGGCCCTCGCCGCCTACCCGTTGGCCCGGATCGAGTTTCGCTTCCGCCGGACCGTCCTCGCCCTCGTTCTCGCCGCGTCGATGTTCCCGCAGATCGCGCTCGTCGGCGGGGTCTATCGACTCCTCTTTGATGTCGGCCTGGTGAACACCCTCCCCGGTATCGTTCTCCCGTACACGGGCCTCTCCCTTCCTCTCTCGATCTGGATCCTGACGAGCTTCTTCCGGGAGATCCCGGTCGAGATCGAGGAGGCCGCGCGGGTCGACGGCGCTGGGCACCTCTCGACCCTTGTCCGCGTCTTCCTCCCCGTCGCCGCACCCGCCGTCTTCACGGCCGCGATCCTCGTCTTCATCTTCGCCTGGAACGAGTTCTTCTTCGCTCTCCTCATCCTCACAGATCCGGCCGTCCAGACGCTGCCCGTCGGCATCGCCAAGTTCCCTGGGCAGTACCAGGTGCCCTGGGGCGAGCTGGCCGCGGCGGCGGTTGCCGCCACCCTTCCTCTCATCCTGGTCGTCCTCATCCTCCAGAGACGTATCGTCCGCGGCCTCACGGCCGGGGCGGTGAAGGGGTAGATCCGTGACGGACGACGTTCCCGCCCTCGAACTCCGCTCCCTGACCCTGCGCTACGGCGAAGTCGTCGCGCTCGACGCGATCGACCTCGTCGCCCCGCAAGGCTCCTTCACCGTGCTTCTTGGGCCGTCGGGTTGCGGCAAGTCGACCGTGCTCCGCGCCATCGCCGGACTCGAGCGCCCTGCCTCGGGCGACGTAATCGTCGAGGGCCGGCGGGTCAACGACCTCGAACCCCAGGCGAGGGACGTCGCGATGGTCTTCCAGAACTACGCCCTCTACCCACACATGACGGTCCGGGAGAACATCGCCTTCCCGCTGCGAATGCGCCGCGTGCCCCGGGCCGACATCCGCCGCCGGGTCGAGGAGGCGGCTCGACTCCTCGCGATCGAGCCACTCCTCGACCGGAAGCCCCGCCACCTCTCGGGCGGCCAGCGCCAGCGGGTCGCGATCGGTCGCGCCATCGTTCGCGACGCCCGGATCTTCCTCTTCGACGAGCCCCTCTCGAATCTCGACGCCCGTCTCCGCGGGGAGATGCGCCGTGAGATCGCCCGGCTCCATCGCCGGCTCGGAAAGGCGGTCGTCTACGTCACCCACGACCAGGTCGAGGCGCTCACGCTTGGAGAGAAGATCGTCGTCCTCCGAGGCGGCCGGATCGAGCAGACCGGGACGCCCGAGGACGTCTATCTTCGCCCGGCGACCCCGTTCGTCGCGACTTTCCTCGGGGCTCCCCCCATGAACATCCTCGAGGGGCGGATCGAGTCCGGCCGTTTCCTGGGATCTGGCGTTGAGCTTCCCGTCGAAGTCCCCGATTGCCCACGAGTGGAGCTCGGCTTCCGTCCCGACCGGTCGCGGCTGGGGGGCGAGGACGGCCGCGGCCGCGTCGAGCTCGTAGAGAACCTCGGATCGGACCGCTACGTCCATGTCGACCTCGGAGGGCCGACGATTGTCGTGCGGCTCGCCCCCGGGGAGAGCCCTCGGATCGGTGAAACAGTCCCGTTCTCCGTCGATCGCGACGTGATCCACCTCTTCGGCGACGGGAGGAGAATCTAGACCGCGATTCGGAGTCGCGGTTTCTGATTCAGGAGCGTTCCAGTCGCATCCAGTAGAAGCCGTGAGGCCCCAGCGTGAAGAGGTAGGGGTCCGACCCGATCGCGGGGAACGTCGCGCCGCCGATCAACTCGCGAGGGACGCGCCCCTTCCACTCCGAAAGATCGACGGTCACGGGCTGGACGAACCGGGAGAGATTGTTGAGACACAAGATGCGGCCGTCATCGCGCTCGCGGACGAAGGCGAGGACGTGGATGTTGTCCGCCGGAACGAGGGAGAGACCCGGCCCCCGGAAGATGGGATCGGCGCGGTGACTCCTGACCATGCGGCGCAGCCAGTTGAGAAAGGAGGTCGGCTGGCGGTCCTGCGAGGCGACGTTGCGCCCGGCGTAGTGCCACTCCGGACCCGTCACGACAGGGGCGTACAGGCGGGGCGCCTCCGCCTGCGAGAAACCCGCGTTCGAGCCGGCGGTCCACTGCATCGGCGTGCGCATGCCCATCCGATCTCCGAGTCGCGGGTCGTCGCCCATCGCGATCTCGTCTCCGTAGTAGAGCACGGCGCAGCCCGGCAGGGAGAGGATGAGCGCGTGGAGGAGCTCGATCTGCCGGCGACCCCCGGAGAGGAGCGGCCAGAGCCGGCGCCGGATCCCTAGATTCAGTCGGCTCGCCGTTTCCGCCGCGTACTCGCGCCACAGGTACTCGCGCTCTTCCTTGGTGACATGCTCGAGAGTCAGCTCGTCGTGGTTCCTGAGGAACATCGCCCACTGGCAGCCGCCAGGCAGAGACGGACTCTTGGCCAGGAGTTCTGCAAGAGGTCGAGAGTCCTCGAGTCGGATGGCCAGGAAAAGGCGCGTCATCAGGGGGAAGTGGAACGCCATGTGGAACTCGTCGCCCTGGCCGAAAAACGCGGCGAGATCCTCGATCGGGTGGTTCGCCTCGGCCAGGAGGGCGCGCGCGGGCGAGTAGGCGTCAACCATCCGCCTCAGTTCCCGGACGAAGGCATGGGTTTCGGGAAGGTTCTGGGATTCCGTTCCCTCGCGCTCGAAGAGATACGACACCGCGTCGACGCGGAACCCGTCGACTCCCAGGTCGAGCCAGCAGCGGACGACGTCGAGCATCTCCTCGCGCACGGCGGGGTTGTCGAAGTTGAGATCCGGCTGGTGGGAGTAGAAGCGGTGCCAGTAGTAGAGCCCGCAGGCTGGCTCCAGAGTCCAGTTCGAGGTCTCCGTGTCGGAGAAGATCACCCGGGCCCCCGCATATTTGTCCTGGGCGGGACTCCAGACGTACCAGTCGTGATGGGCATGTCCCGGACCCTTCCGGGCCGAGACGAACCACGGATGGGCGTCGCTCGTGTGGTTGAGGACGAGGTCGACCAGGACACGGAGGCCGAGCTCGTGCGCGCGGTCGAGGAGCCTGCGAAAGTCGTCGAGCGTGCCGAGATCGGGGTGGATCCCGCGGAAATCAGAGACGTCGTATCCGTCATCCCGGAGCGGGCTGGGGAAAATCGGGAGGAGCCAGATCGCGTTCACGCCCAGGTCGCGGATGTAGTCGAGCTTCGAGGTCAGGCCCGGCAGATCCCCGATCCCGTCCGCGTTCGAGTCGAAGTACCCACGGACGTAGACCTCGTAGAGGACCATGTCCTGCCACCAGGGTGGTTTCACGGGTCGATTCTCCACGATCAGGGACAGCTAGTGTATCCTCTCCGGAAACGAAGGGAGGATGCGCCATGCAAGGGGACCACGTCTACAAGAAGGTCGAGCTCGTCGGATCGAGCCGGATCGGCGTCGACGACGCCATCAAGACCGCGATCGGCCGCGCGTCGAAGACGATCCGCGGGCTCGACTGGTTCGAGGTGAAGGAGATCCGCGGCTGGATCAAGGAGGGCGAGATCCAGCACTTCCAGGTCGCGTTGCAGGTCGGCTTCCGGCTCGAGGAGCCGGGGGCGTGACGCGAGTCGTGCTGGCGGCCGGAGCGATCGCGGCCTTTCTCGTCTCGCCGGCGCTTTCTCAGGAGTCCCCCGACCCCCGGCGCCGCACGACAACGGTCGAGCTCGTCGAGAAGTGTCTCCCGTCGGTGGTCGACCTCGTGACCTACACGCCCACGGACAAGCCCGGCGTCTTCGCCATGGGCGTGGGGGCGGGAGCGATCATCCACGAGGCGGGTTACATCCTCACGAACGACCACGTCGTCGGCGCCTCGGCGGCCGGCGACGCGCGGCTCTCCGACGGGACGAGCTACCGGTACCGAGTCGTCGTGCGCTTCGCGGGCGAGGATCTCGCGCTGCTGAAGATCGACGCCGGCCGCCTTCTCCCGCCGCTTCCCCTGGGGCGGAGCCACGATCTCATGCTGGGCGAGCCGGTCCTCATCATCGGGAACCCGCACGGGCTCGGTCATTCCGTTTCGACGGGGATCGTGAGCGGACTCAACCGCGCCACCGCCACCACGACCTCGTTCCTCCCATGGCTCGTCCAGACGAGCGCGGAGGTGAACCCCGGGAACTCCGGCGGTCCGCTCATCAACGCGCTGGGCGAGCAGATCGGGGTCGTGGTCTCCAAGAAACAGGAGGCGGACAACATCGGCTTCGCCATCTCCGCCGATCGCGCACGGCTCATGCTCCCCCGGATCCTCGCGGCGGAAGAGCGCCACGGGTTCCGGCTCGGGCTCGAGGTCGACACGTTCGCGCCGCGGGCTGTCGTGACGGGGGTCACGGCGGGCTCGCCGGCCGAGCGCGCCGGGGTGAGGCCGGGCGACGTCGTGACGCGCGCCGGCGGCCTCGCCGTGCGCCAGGGCCTCGACTTCCACCTGGCGCTCGTCGATCGGAAGGCCGGGGAGACCCTGCCCATCGACCTGGAGCGGGATGGCGCGGCGCTCGCGATCGAGACGCCGCTCGCCCCGTGGGTTCTTCCCACGCCCGTGGAGGAGAAGGGTCTCGTCCAGGGCCTTTCCTTCGAGACCTACGCCGGGAGGTGGACCGCGCTCCCCGACTTCTCGGGGCTCGTCCCCACGGGAGTGGGGCGCGCGGACCGGATCTCTCTCGACGCCTATTCCGGCGCCCGCGACTTCTTCGGCCTCCGGTTCAGCGGCTTCGTCCGGATCCCGCGGGAGGGGATGTACGCCTTCTACAGCGCATCCGACGACGGGAGCCGCGTCTGGGTCGCCGATCGGCTCGTCACCGACAACGACGGCCTGCACGGGATGATCGAGACGGGCGGCTTCATCCGCCTCGCGCCGGGGGTCTATCCCCTCGTCGTGACTTTCTTCGAGCACGGGGGCGCGGAAGGGGTCCGGGTCTCCTACGAGGGCCCGGAGCTCGCGAAGCAGGAGATCCCATCCGAGGCGCTCCTCTGCCGCGCGCAGGGTGGCAACGGAGAGTAAGGAGACCGGAGATGAAGCACCTCGACCTTGCCCTCGCCGCACTTCTCCTCTTCCTCGCGGTTCCGGGCGCCAGCGGCGCTCCGATGCCACCCGACGTGGAGGTCCCCGTCGAGAGGCTCGTGGCCAACCTGGAGCGGATGATCCAGCAGGAGCCCCTGGAAGCATGGCGCCACGCCGCGCTCGGCCGGGTCCACGCGATCGCGTACGCGCTGAAGACCGAGACACTCCTCTCCCCCTGGGGCGAAGAGTCGGCTCCACGGAGCGAGCCATGGAAAACCCCTGTCACGCCCCTTTCGGCCGAGGAGGAGGAGAGAAGGAAGGCGGCCCTGGCCCACCTCGAGAAGGCGATCCTCTCCTACGAGAAGGCGGCCGAGCTCGCTCCCGAGGACATGCTGGTCCAGCTCGCGCTCGGCTGGTGCCGCGCCGAGAAGGGAGAGAAGGAACCCGCGATCGCGAGTTTCCGGCGCGTCTTCGAGAGCGCGTGGGAGAAGGAGAAGGACCTCAAGGTGAGGCCGATGTGGACGTTTCTCGTGGCGTGCGAGGCCGCGGGCTGCCTCCTTCCCCTCCTCGATCCCGAGAAGGACGCCGAGGAGATCGCCCTGCTCAAAGAGCGCAAGGCGCATCTGGAAGGGCTCCCGTTCGATCCCAACTTCCCCATATCGCCGATCCTCGTCCCCCTCGCCGGCGGTCTCGCCCTGGGCGACCTCGTCGATCCCGAACCTCGCGTTCCGTTCGACCTCGAGGGGAGCGGCGTGATGCAGGAATGGGGCTGGATCCGCGACACCGCGGCCTGGCTGGTCTACGATCCGTGCGGCAAGGGCGACATCCGTTCCGGCCACCGTCTCTTCGGAAACGTCACCTTCGGCGTGTTCTGGGAGGACGGGTATCAGGCCCTGTCCGCACTCGACGACGACGGCGACGGTAGGCTCGCCGGGCAGGAGCTTGCGGGCCTCGCTCTGTGGCGCGACGCGAACGCGAACGGACGGAGCGAGCCGGGCGAGGTCCGGCCCCTCGCGGACTGGGGGATCGAGGCCCTCTCCTGCCGCCGGGAGAACCACGAGGCGGGCATCCCCTTCAGCCCAGAGGGCGTGCTCTTCCGCGACGGGACGACCCGACCCACCTATGATTGGTACGCGCCGGGCAGGCCGATCCTAGCCGAGCAAGAGCTCTTCCAGAACCCTTCCACCGTCGGGCGGGCGGCTCGGGAATGATCCACCGCCGGATCATCCCGGCTCCATCTCGATCACCAGCTTCTCCCGGGCCTCCCGCAGGGCGAGGGCGGCGGCGTCCCGGGTCGCGGCCCGGACGAGGATCCGCCCCACGTCCTGGCCCGAGCCCACGCGCTCCTCGACGCGGTCGCCGCGCCTCGCCCGGCAGCGAACGTCCACCACGCCAGGGACGCTCCTCGTCTCGGCGAGACCGCGGACGGCGGCGACGACTCCAGGCCCGGGGTGTAGGATCCAGACGCCCGCGTGTCCGGAGGCTTCGCGCGGGAGGTCCGGGACCTCCCCGAGTTCGACCGAGAGGAGCGCCTCCCACGGATCGAACCCGTAGGCGAGCGAGATCGCGTCCATGATGTAGCCCCCGGGCGGTCGCGCGGCGACCTCTCCGAAGACCGGTCCCTCGCTCGTGCGGAAGAGCTCCAGGTGGGCAATGCCCCGCGCCATGCCGAGCGCCGCGAGGGCGCGACGGGCGAGATCGCCGGCGGCGGCGAGCTCGTCCAACGCGAGGGCGGCCGGGACGACGTGCGCCCACAGCGGGACGAGGTACTCGGTCGGGTTCTGGAAGAGGACCTCGCCGCCGGCGACGATCGACTCGACGCTCATCTCGACCCCGGAGACGAATCGCTCCGCCATCCAACCGGGCTGGAGCGCGCCCCGGACGGCGTCGAGGTCGGTCGCGACGACCGTCCCGCGGGAACCCGAGCTCCCGCGCTGTTTCACCACGAGAGGGAGCCCGAGCCGGCGAACGAGATCGTCGGCCCGGGTCCCCTCGCCGATCTCTGCCCAGTCGGCGCACGGGATGCCGGCCTCGCGGACGAGCGTCTTCATGCGGACCTTGTCGTGACAGGCAAGCGCCGCATCCAGTGAGACCCCCGGCACGCCGAGGGCCTCCCGGACCGCCGCGGCGGGGACGACCGATTTCTCGGTGAGGGCGACGACCGCGTCCGGACGCTTCGACCCCAGAACCGAGCGGGCGGCGGAGACCGCGGCCATCGGGTCGCCCGCGAGGTCGGCCGGGGCGAAACCGGCGAGCGCCGCGCTTGCCTTCGCGCGGGGCGGGGCGCTGTCCAGGAGGAGCACGCCCAAGCCGAGCTTCCGCGCGGCGGCGAGCGCCCCGCTCCGGAAGCCGACGAAGAGGACCGTGCGTGTCGCCATGGTTTCCGTCCCAGTCTAATTGACCGGCCCCGTGCGCGCCGCGTACGATCGCGGAATGGAACCCGCCGGCTGGTTCGTCCTGGGCATCGTCGCCGTCGCCATCATCCTCCTCGTGACCGAGAAGGTCTCGATGGACGTGGTGGGGCTCGGGATCATCGTCGTCCTCTGCCTGGGACGGGTCCTCGAGCCCGAGGAAGCAATGTCCGGGTTCGCAAATACCGCGCTCGTGACGGTCGGGCTACTCTTTGTCCTGTCCGAGGGGCTCATCCGCACCGGCGCGGTCAACTGGCTCGCGGCCCGGCTGATCGGGCTCGCGGGACAGAACGAGGCGAGGCTCTTCGCCGTCACGATGCTCGCCGTCGCGAGCCTCTCGGCCTTCATCAACAACACTCCTGTCGTCGTCCTCTTCGTGCCGATCCTCCTCGCCGTCTGCGAGAAACGGCATCTCGCGCCCTCGAAAGTCCTCATGCCCGTGTGCTTTGCGACCACGCTGGGGGGAACCATCACGCTCATCGGCACCTCAACGAATCTCGCCGTCAACGCGTGGCTCGAGAAGAACGGCGGCGAGATCGGACTCTCGCGCTTCGAGATGTTCGATTTCACGGCCTTCGGAGCGATCTACTGCGCGGCCGGCCTTCTCTACCTCTTCTTCATCGGCCGGCGGCTCCTCCCCGATCGCCAGACGGTGGCCACGTCGCTCGGCACGGGCCGTCACAAGGAGTACCTGACCGAGATCCGGATCCCGGCCGGTTCGCGCTTCACCGGCCGCCCGGTCGACGAGGCCCTGAAGGGAAGGCAGGGCCTGCGACTCCTCCAGCTCATCCGGGGCGAGGAGATCCACTGGCCGCCATTCGGCGACCGGGCGCTCGCCGAGGGGGACCTGCTCCTCGTGAAGGGGGACGTGTCCGGGGTCCTCGACCTCCAGCGTGCCCCAGGGATCGAGACTCCGCCTGAGAGGGTGACGCCGGACTTCCAGGCGCGCGCGAAGACCTTCACCCTCGCCGAGCTCGTCGTCACCCCCAACTCGCGCCTCGTAGGCCGGACGCTCGAGGAGGCCGAGTTCCACCGCGAGACCGGCTGCCACGTCCTCGCGCTCCAGCGCCACGGCGCGCACCTGCGCGAGAAGATCACGGGCCTCGTCCTTTCCGTCGGCGACCTGCTCCTCGTCCAGGGGGAGCCGGAGACCATCCGGAAGCTCCGGGGCTCCGCGTATTACCTCCTGCTCGAAGGGGTCGAGGAGCACGCGATCAACAAGCGGCAAGCCCCCGTTGCGGCCGGAGTCTTCTTCCTCGTCGTCGCCCTCGCGTCCGTGCGGCTCCACGCATCGCTCGACATCGTGGTGCTCGCCATGGCCGGGACCGTGGTCCTCCTCGCCACGCGAACGGTCTCCATGCGCCAGGCGTATCAGTCGGTCCACTGGCCGATCCTGGTGCTCATCGCCGGGATGATCGCGCTCTCGCAAGGGATGCGGAAGACGGGTGTCGAGACCCAGATCGCCGGCCTGGTGGCCCAGGTCTTCGGCCCGTACGGCCCTCATTGGGTCCTTCTCGGAGTGATCCTGGCGACCAGCGTCCTGACCGAGCTCATCAACAACACCGCCGCCGCGCTCCTCATGGTCCCCCTCGCCGCGCGAATCGCCGCCGAGCTCGGTGCGAACCCGGTCGGCTTCGTGGTCGGGGTCGTCTTCGGCGCCTCGGCGTGCTTTGCGACCCCCTTCGGCTACCAGACGAACGCCTTCATCTACGGCCCTGGGGGATACCGCTTCGTGGACTTCCTCCGGGTCGGCGTCCCCTTGGACGTGCTACTCGTCGTTCTCTCCACCCTTCTCATTCCCGTCTTCTGGCCGCTCTAGCCATGGACGAGCTCGCCGATCTCGAACGCCGGCTCGCCGCCGGCGAGGCCGCGACCGCGGTCCTCCCCCGGGCGCTCGATGTCCTGCGCCGCCACCTCCTCTGCCCGGTCACGGGCCTCCTCGACCGGCGCGCGTTCCTGGGCGCGCTCGAAGCCGCGATCCAGCCGGCGGGCGCAGGGGATTCGGGTTTCGCGCTGGTCCGCGTCCAGGTGGAGGGGCTCGAGCGCCTCCGCCGGGAGTCGGGCTACGCCCGAGCCGACCGGGCACTCGCCGAGCTCGCCCGTCGCGTCCGCCCCTGGGCCGCGGCGGGGGGCAGGCTCGGCGCGGACGACCTCGGGTTCCTCTTCCCGTCCCCGGAGGAAGGAGCCTTGAAGGAGATGGAGCGCTCGCTCTCTCTCTGGACGGACGAGGCGGGCCGTGCCTTGTCGCTTGCAGCGAGAGTTCGCACCGCGCGCTTCCCGCGGGACGGCGGCGACCCGAAGACGCTCCTCTCCGGCGTGGAAGCGATCGGCCCCCTCGACGGCCTCCAGGGTCCGGGGGAGTGGCGGACTCACGCGAACCTCCTCGCCCTCGCGAACCTCGTCCGCGAAAGCGCCTCCTCCGCCCCCGCCGACGAGCTCGCGCGGCGCGTCCTCGCCGCGATCGTCCAGGCGACCGGGACCGAGCGGGCGATTCTCCTCGTGGCGGCTGGCGGCGGGGAGCTTCAGCCCCGCTTCGCGATCGATGGCGAGGGCCAGGCGAGCGCGGAACCCGGTCCCTACTCGCGCTCCCTCCCGCTTTCGGTCTACCGCACCGGCCGCCCCGAGGCGCGGGTCCTCTCGGCCGACCTCACTCCCGCCGAGATGGCGACCTCCGCCGGCACCCTGGGGCTTCGCGCGGTGATGGCGGCGCCCCTCGTCGCGGCGGGGAAGCGCCTCGGTGTCGTCTACGTGGACAGCAAGGGCTCGGTCCGCCGGTTCGAGGAGGCCGATCTCGCCCTCTTCGAGGCGCTCGCGGCCCAGGCCGCGCTCGCCCTGGAGCGCGCGCGCGACGAGGAGGAACGCCGCGCACACCTGGAGCGCGAGAACAAGAGCCTCGCCGAGGCCTTGAGCGGCGGGGACGCCGTGGTGGGCCAGAGCCCCGCGCTCACGAAACTCCTCGATGCGCTCCGGCGCGTCGCGCCGGGCGAGGTGACCGTGACGCTCCAGGGGGAGAGCGGCACCGGAAAAGGCCACCTGGCGCGACTCCTCCACGCGCTCTCGGGCCGCCGCGACCGCCCGTTCGTCGAGATCGACTGCGCGGCCATCCCGGAAGGACTCTTCGAGAGCGAGCTCTTCGGCCACGTCGAAGGGGCTTACACCGGCGCGGGGGCCGCGAGCGACGGACTCCTCGCCGTCGCCCACGGCGGCACGGTACTCCTCGACCGCGTGAGCGAGCTCCCGCTCCCCCTCCAGGGGAAGCTTCTCCGGTTCCTCGAGACGCGGGAGGTCCGCCCGGTCGGGGCGACCGAAGCGCGCCGGATCGATGTCCGGGTCGTGGCCGCGACGACCGGCGACCTGGGCGAGCTCGCCGCGAAAGGCGCCTTCCGCGAGGACCTCTTCTTCCGCCTCCACGTCGTGCGGCTCCACGTCCCGCCGCTCCGGGACCGGGGCGGCGATGTCCTGGCCCTCGCCCGCCACTTTCTCGACCGCTTCGCCGCCGAGACCGGCCGGCCCCCCATCCGGCTCTCCGAAGCCGCGCAGAGGGCGCTCCTCGCCCACGCCTGGCCCGGCAACATCCGCGAGCTCAAAAACCGCCTTCACCGCGCGGTCGCGCTCGGGACCGCCGACGAGCTGGAACCCGACATCCTGGAACTCGGCACCGAGAGCGCCGAGCACCCGCTCCGCGAGGCCCGGCGCCGCGCCATCGACGAGTTCGAGGAAGGCTACGTGCGGCGGGCCCTCGAGGCGCACGGCTGGAACGTCGCCGCGACCGCCCGTGCTCTCGGCCTCGCGCGGCAGAACCTCCACAAGCTCATCACGAAGTACGGGGTCGCCCGGCCGTAAGCCAGGCTTTAGGGGCCGTGAGGAAATAACTGCTACATTCGGCCGGCTGCGGCGCCGCCAGGCTGCGTTGCGCCTCCTCGACAACCGGCTCCGCTAGGTTGCCTTCGTCGGCCCTACCCCACGCAACGTTCGTTGCGTGAGGACCCCGGGGTCGCGCCTTGCCTGGCGGCTCCTCGCTCGGCCTCGGTGTTGACG
>JACQVV010000170.1 GCA_016209595.1 Planctomycetota bacterium | reverse complement strand
CGGCAACCCCCGGTCCGCGCCGCCGGCCCCTGGCTCATTAGTCCGGCTGCGCTCGCCATCCCTGGCTCGCTCCGCCGGTCGCTTGCGGTACGAAGCGCGGGCTCTCGCCCCCCGGCCTCGGCGCGTCCGGGATTGCATGCAACCACGTCTCGGGGCCGGAGAGCGGTATCTGTCATCTTTGGAGACGGTCTGCCTCGGGGGGTTCGTGGGGAAGCGAGACGTCGAGGTGACCGAGCAGGTGCCCCTCCTGGGGGACATCCCCATCCTGGGCTATCTCTTCCGGAGCACCTCGACGCGGACGGAGGTGACGAGGATCTATGTCCTTCTCCGGCCCGTCGTGCTCGACCAGGAGGGGGCGCCGACCCTGGAAGAACACGCCCGCGGAGAGCGCGAGGAGGCGCGGGAGGAACTCGAGCGCCTGGCCCCCGCCCCGGGAGTTCAGGGGAGGTAGCCGGTTGGCGCCGCTCTCGCAACGGGGCGTCGAACGGATGCGGAGCTTCCTTTACGTCCTGTCATTCGTCTTCGTGGCGGCGGCCGTGGCCGTCGTCAACCTTGTGCTCGCCCTGCGGCAGAACCCCCTCCAGGGCCCCAGGCCCCTCGCTGCCCCCGCCGAGGCTCCCGGCGAAAGGGAGGATCCCTACTCATCAAAGAACGTGGCCCCCATCTGGGAGGTCCGGACGGGCGAGCCGCCCGCTGGGCCAGAGGAACGCTTGCCCCCTCGGCCGCCCCCGAAGACCCCTGCGCCGGAGCCAACCCTGCCGCGCCCCGACCTCGCCTCCCGGTTCGAGCTTGCGGGCATGATGTCCGGTTCCCGCGGTTCCTGCGTCCTCCGCGATCGCCAGAACGGGAAGAGCCAGGTCCTCTTCGTGGGCGATTCCCTCCCCGACGGGATGGGGAAGCTCGTGGCCGTGGGAGGCGGACGGGTTGTCTTCGACGCCGGCGGGCGCGAGGAAGCGCTCCAGTTCCCTGAGAAGGATCTTCTCTCCTCGCTCGGCGGAGCCGGCGCGGCCCGAGCCGGACTTCCGGCCTCTGAACCGACCTGCCCGTCGTCGCGCTTCGCCGAAAGATCCCGGTGGCAGCAAGGGGAGATGGGCCTCACCGTGAGCGACCCTCCCGTCGAGGGTCTGGAAGAAGGAGACCGGCTTCTTGCGGTAAATGGCAGGAGCGTGGAGACGATCGAGGATCTTCAGGCGGCCGCCGCCCCCGGCGTCGCCCGCCTCACCCTCGTACGTGCCTCGAAAACCGTCCACCTCGTCGCGAGGATCTTGGAGTGATGCGCGCCGCCCCCATCGCCGTCCTTCTTCCTCTGATAGCGGGTTGCGCCGGGAGCGACCTCGTCGAGGAGGTGCGTGGTGGAGATGTCGTCGTCCTCGGGGACGGCCGCGTCGTCCGCTATGCAGGTGTCGCGGCCCCCGCGCCAGGCGAGCCCCTCTTCGAGGAGGCGCGAGAGGCCAACAGGACGCTCGTCCTGGGGCGAAAGGTGACGCTCGTTCTTGCCCGCGAGGGCGAGAACGAGGCGGGCGAGGTCCTCGCCTTCGTCTACGCGCCGGTCGAGGAGGCTGGAAAGACGCGTTTCCTCTTCGTCCAGGGGGAGCTCGCTCTCTGGGGCTTCGTCAAAGTCGTTCGACCCCCCGCCGCGTCGGCTCGCCCGGAGCTTGACGACGACCTCGCGCGTCTCTCGACGGTTGCCCAGGAACTCGGACGGGGCCTATGGTCGCCAGATTAAGAAGACGAGAGCCAGACGACCGGCAGATAGGGGCGATCCTCCTTTCGGCAGGGGCGATCACGGACCCTGAGCTTGCCCGGGCGCTGCTCGTTCAGAAGGAGAGGGGAGGGAGGCTCGGGGAGATCCTCGCTAGCCTTGGCTGCGTGAGCGAGGAGGACGTCCTGAGAGCACGCGGACTGCAGCTCGGGGTCGACTCGATACGGCTCTCCGGCTTCTCTCTGGACCTGGGGCTCCTGGCCGGCCTTCCGCTTGAGTTCTTGGGCAAGCGGCGCCTTCTTCCCCTCCGGTTGTGCGGGAACGGGGTGGAGGTCGCGGCCGCGGATCCGATGCGGGAAGAGGACCTCCAGTTCCTCGGGCACTACTACAGGCGCCCGGTGGATGCGCGTCTTGCGTCGGCGAAGGAGATCCTCGTGGCGCTCACCCTGCTCGCGAGGCGCTACGGCGATCGAGTCCCTGACCGGCGGGGCGAAGAGCGCCTGCCCCCAAGGCCGCCTCGCCAGTACTTCTTCGAGACCGGCTCGCGGTCTGGCTCCTGGCGGCGGGGCCGCGGCTCGCGGTGGCTCCTTGCCGCCCTTCTCCTCGTCCTCTGGGCCGTCGTCTCGAACCGCTTGATCTTCGCCTGGGTCGAGCGGCAGAGGGACGGCGAGGCGCGGGAGACCCGCGGCGCGCCGGCCGAATCCGGCGAAATCGACAAGGCTCGGGGCCGATAGAGCCCAAGATGATCTTGACAGAAATGCGAAAAGTGTGATAATCGCTCCCTGTCTTCGATGTGCTCTTCCACGCGGGTGACCTGCGAGGGCATCGAGGTGGACGCGAAGGCAGGGCTGGCGATCGGCGGATGCGTCCTGGCGGCGGGGACGCTCGTCTGGGTCCTGGGGTTCTCGGCGACGGAGCCGGAACCTGGTGACGCGCGTCTTGCCCAGGCCGATCCTGGGACCGAGCAGCCCGCGGAGTCCGGTGAGACTCTGCGTACGGACTCCAGGCCCGATCGAGTTGTGCGAGCGCCTGAGGCGACGCCGAGCGACCGAGGGTCTCTCGCCAAGCCGTATGGCCGTTGCTTGACGCCCGAGGAACGAGAAGCCTTCGCCTCGCGACGCGCCGCTCTGGCCTCGAGCCTTGACTCGCCCGCTGCCACTACCGTTGCAAGGCTCGCGGCGAGCGGGAAAGCCGATCCGGCAGACTTTAAGGAACTCGCCCGAGCCGCCGAGGAACCGGCCGTGCGTGCTCAGGCCGCCCTGGAGATCGTCAAGGCGGCCTATCCAGGCCGGGAAAGAGATCTCGCGGAGCTCTTCGACGTCGGCCCCGACGATCTCCGCCGGGCGCTCCTTGCCGGGCTGGCAAGGTACGGACGAGCCGACGACGTACCACTCCTCGGGGATCTGGAGAGGGCGGCCCGTGCCGCGGGGCTGGGCGGCGAGTGGTATGAGGCGAGCGCGTACGTGGCGGAACGGGCAAGCGATGGCTAAGAAGCGCCTCCTTCTCCTCCTGGCGGCTTGGTGCGCCCTCGCGAGCATTCCCATCCCGCCGGCCGGGGCTGCCGAGACCCTCGAGGTCACCCCGAATTCGATCCCCGCCGACGTGGCCACGTGGATCGCGATCCGCCATCCCGAGAGCCGGTTCAACGAGACCTCCAGGGTCGTCCTCTCCCAGGGGAGCGTCCTCGCGACGGTCCTCGACGGCCCGTCCCAGATCCGCGCTCTGGTCCTGGTCCCGCCCACGCCCTCCCTGAGGGTCAAGGTCCTCACGGCCGATCCGCTGAACGGCCAGGTCAACGATGACGCGGCTTTGGTCAAGGCGTGCGCCATCGCGGTCCCCCTCTTCCCGAGCCTGGACATCCAGGACATAGAGTTCGCGCCAACGCCGGCGCTTCTGGGCATAGGCGAGTTCGACCCCTTCATCTTTCACCGGCAAGGGCTGATTTCGGTTCGGGAAGATCAGCTGAACTCGCTTTCCAAGTTCGAGGGCTTCATCAGGACGAACCCGGAGCTCGAGGACTTCATCGCCGAGTTTAGCGAGGTCTACCTTCCCCAGCTCCGGGACTTCCTGCCGTATGCCCAAGTGGACATCAACTGGGAGACGCAGTACGTCTTGTTCGGAGCAGGCGGGGAGCTCCTCGGCCAGCAGGACGACCAGAACAAGAGCGGCTTCGAGTTTCCCTTCCCGGGCGCGGCCCTGCGGAACCAGGGAAGCCTCCACGCGATCTTCCTCATCCAAGAGGTGTTCAGTTTCTCCGGCCTGCTCGACCCGTCGGTGCCGGCCTACTGCCCTCCGGACTCGACGCTACCGGATCCCTTCGAAACTCGCGTCCTGGTGGGGCTGCTCGAGTTTGAGATCCAGCTCCTGCCGGCGGGGCAGATCGTTTTCGATCGCCGGGTAGAGAACAACGCCGGCGAACCGACCGAGACGGAGCAGTCACAGAACAACCCCGCGTACACGATCGCGAAAGTCACCAACCTCACGAGCGCGAAGAGCCTCTCGCCAGGGGCGTGGTGCAACTACTCGGGTATCCAGAGGTACCGGTGGCAGCTCCCGTCTCAGGAATGGAGCTCCGACCCTGTCGACCTCTCGAGCCTGGAGTACCTCTACTTCGCGAAGCTCTTGAGCATTCCGAGTCGAGGTTTCGACCTCACGATCCAGGCAACCTACAGGTCCCGAATAAAGTACCAGAGTCGCCTCGGGTACGGCTGGGAGCTCGACTGCTGGTCTCGGCTCCACCGCGACGGGGAGCGCATCCTCTTCTATAGTGGCTTCGGCCGGGGAGACGCCTACCTTCCGGACGGGAACGGAGGATTCATAAGCCCCACCGGGCAGTTCACGAAGCTCGTTCGTAACGCCGACGGGACCTATGTCCTGCGCTGGCCGAACGGCTTCCGCTACCTCTTCCATGGCGAAGAAGGTCTGGCAACCGATCTCGCGCTGGCGGCCCAGATCGATCCGAACGGGAACCGGCAGGACTTCCTCTATGACGGCGAAGGGAAACTCGTCCAGATCGTCGACACGATGGGGCGCTCTGTGGACCTCCTCTACGACGACCGGGGTTTCCTTACGAAGATCCGCGACTTCGCCGGGCGTGAGGTGGTTTTCGAGCAGAACGAGCTCGGAGATCTCCTTTCCATCCGGAGCCCCGTGGTTTCCTTCTCCGGGAACCCTTTCCCGGCGGGCAAGACCTGGTCCTTCACATACTCGAGTGGCTTCGCGGACGCCGCCCAGAACCACAACCTCCTCACGGTGACGGCACCGCAGGAGAACCACACGGGACTTCGGGTTCCGAATCTCGTGAACGTCTACGACGAAGCGGACCGCGTCATCCGGCAGACCTGGGGCGGCACGAACGAGAACGGCGTCCCCGCCGGTGGCGATCTCGCCTACGCCCAGGTCGAAAACCCGGACGGGACGAGGACCACGGTCTTCACCGACCGGAACGGAAACGTCACCGAGTTCGAGATCGAGGCTGGCCGCATCGTCGGAAAGCGCGAACGCACACGCGGCCTTCGCGATGACGATCCTTCGTTCTTCGAGACCCGCTGGGAGTTCGACGAGGAGGGCCGCAGCACAAGGAGCGTCTACCCCGAGGGGAACGAGACCCGGTTCGAGTACGACACGGACCATCCTTCCCGGCTCTCGCGGGGAAATCTCCTCGCGGTCCGCCATCTCCCCGACGCAGCGCGCGGCGCCGACCAGCCCGAGCTCGTCGTCCGCTACAAGTACGAGCCCCTCTACAACCAGGTCTCCGAGGCGATCGAGTTCCGCGGGAACGACCCGGCCTACGTCCCCCAGAACGGCGGGACGGCGACGCCCGAGCGCTACACGACGAGGATCTTCTACGGATATCAGGAGTCCGGGAACGCGCTGCCCGGCAGGGCGGGGCTCGACGTCGCGACCGAGGCTGCGACATTCGGGATTCCCTTTGCGCTTCTTGACGTCGGTCTGGGCGACTTGAACGAGGACGGCGAGATCGACGACAACTGCGCCTGCCTCATCCGGATCGAGTCTCCGTCGGTACGTCTCGCGCCCTCGGGGAAACAGAAAGACGTCGAGGGGGGCCTCGTGCAGCGGGTCGTTCAGACGATGGCGCTGAACGAGATCGAGGAGTACATCCGCATCACGGACCCCGAGGGGAACGTCACGACGCTCGACTACTATCCGGAGGCCGACCCCGACGGGGATGGCCTGGATTACAGCGCGAGCCGGGACCCCGTCGCCGGGGGGTATCTCCGCTCCGTCACGGTGGACGCGGACGACGACAGCCCGCGACGCCGCCGGGACGTGCGGCCGCCCGAGCGCATCCGGACGAGGTTCTTCTGGGACCGTGTCGGGAACCCACGGCGCGTCGTGGACGGCCGCGGCATCGCGACCGACATGGTCTTCAACGAACTAAACCAGCTCGTGCGAGTGATCCGGGCGGCGGACGTGTCCGAGGTACCCGGCGGCATGAACCTCGAGGCGGGTATCGATTCCTTCAAGTACCGGGCGGACGTCCAGTACGACGCGAACGACCGCGTCGCGCGGACGCTCCTCGAATATCGCGACGGAAACGTCGATACGCTCGGGACCTCGATCGAGTCGCTCGTCCTCTACGACATCCTCGACAACCCGATCGAGCTCCGCGCCGAAATTTCCGAGGGGATCTTCCAGACCTGGCGGATCCGCTACGACCCGAACGAGAACGCGGTCGAGCTCTTGACGCCGCTTGCGGTTTCGGGAGCGGAACCCGGAAACGTCATGGCGACCGCCTGGGACGAGCGCGATCTCGCCCTCTCGCGGACGCTCGGCTTCGGGTCGCCCGAGGCCTCGACAAACCGGTTCTTCTACGACAAAAACGGGAACCTCGTCGCGGCAGAGGACGCCCAGGACAACACCGGAGGCGAAGGGCCGGAGAGATCCCGGTTCGTCTACGACGGCTTCGATCGCCTCGTAAGAGCGATCGACGCCCTCGGAAACCGGGCCCAGAGCCGTTACGACCCCGCCTCGAACGTCGTCGAGGCAAGTTTCTTCGGCCACCCAGCCGGCCCGAGCCCGACGGACGACTCGGGCTCCGGGGCGATTCTCCTCGCCCGGGGGTTTGCGAGCTACGACGAACTCTCGCGCGCCTTCCAGCTCGACCAGGAGCTCTTCGTCGACGCCGACACTCGTGGGAGGCTCAAGCGCCCCGCCGATCTCCAGGAAGGCGCCCTCACGCCGGGCGACAACAAGGTCACGACCCTCCTCGAGTACGACCGGAGCTCGCGACGGACCTTTACGACCACCGACGACCTCGAGGTCTTTCACACGAGGTGGGACGGGATGAACCGGGTGACCGTCACCGGGGACCCCCTCGGAAACGAGGTCGAGCTCTTCTACGACAAGAACTCGAACGTCCTTCGCGTCGTCGAACGTGAGCAGACTCCCGACGGGCGTCTCCGTGAAACCTTCGAGTGGCTCGCCGTCTTCGACTCGCTCGACCGGCTGATCCGGACGACCGACCCCGTAGGTCAGACGCGCCGCCTCGTCTACGACAGCCGAGACTTCGTGATCCGCCACTCGGACGCCCAGGGGCCTCTTTCCCCCGATCCGCTCGGGCTTTTCACCAAGGACAGGATCAACACGACCGGGAACGACGGCGAGTATTTCCACGATGGGCTCGGGCGACTCTTCGAGTCCCGGACGGCGCTCCGCAGGGACGGCCAAGGGGGGAACCCGCTCGACACGACGAACTCCGCGAACCCCGACGGCCTGATCACGCTCCTCTCTTCCTTTGACGCCAACTCCCGCCTCGTCTCACAGACCGACGACAACGGCAACCGGACCTCCCACGAGTACGATCCCCTGAACCGGGTCGTACGGGAGATCTTCGCCGACGGCACCGCGAACGTCTACGAGTACGACAGGGACCACAACCTCGTCCAGACGCTTGACGCGAACGGGACGGTCCGCCAGAACGAGCACGACGGCCTGAACCGCCTGGTTCGGTCCCGCTTCCAGCTCGCCGCCGGGATCGTCGGGACGACGCTCCAGACCTTCGAGTACGACGGCGCCGGGAGGCTCCGCCGGGCCCAGGACCTTAACGATCCAGGGACAGGCGACGACGACAGCGACGTCGTCCGGCACCATGACTCCCTGTCGCGGCTCCTTGAAGAGGTCCAGAACGGCCGCGCCGTCGACTACGCCTACGTCGCCGACGACGACATCAAGAAGGTCACCTACCCGGACGGGCGGGTCCTCGACTACGGGCTTCTCGATCCCCTCGACCGGGTGAGGAAGCTCGTCTTCGACGGGAAAGAGATCGCCGACTACCGCTACATCGGTCCCTCTCGCACGCTGGAGCGGCTCTACCCCAACGGCACGCGGCTCACCTTCCTCGATTCGCAGGGTAACGACGTTGGATACGACGGCCTCCGGCGCGTGGTGAACCTCCGCCACGTGAAGGCGCCCGGGAAGGGAAAGCGCCAGGAAGAGCTCGTCGCGGGCTTCGACTATACCTACAACCGCGAGAACATGATCCTCACCGAATCGCGGACGCACGACGGCGGGAGGGGGTTCGTCGCGAAGTACGACTCGACATACCGGGTGGTCGAGTTCACCGACAACGTGAATCCCCGGCGCGGGCACGGCCAGCCGCGAGACAAGGACACCGTGAGCCAGTCCTGGTCCTTGGACGGCGCCGGGAACTGGAAGACGTTCGCCACCGGCGGCCAGGTCCTGACGAACCTCGTGAACCAGATGAACGAGTACACGAGCTTCGCCTCGAAGGCCCAGGAACACGACGAGAACGGGAACCGGAAGGGCGACGGCAAGAGGTCTTACGTCTGGGACGCCCTCGACCGGCTGCGGGAAGTCCGGACTCTCGACAAGAAGAAGATCGTTGCCCGGTACGCCTACGACGCCTTCGGCCGGCGGATCTCGAAGTTTGTCACGAAGGACCGCCTGGACGAGATGGATGCCCAGGACGACGACGACGGGGGCGACGACGACGATGACGACGACTCATCGGACCTCGAAAAGGGAGGAAAGCCGGGCCGGCTGACCTTCTTCTTCTACTCCGGCTGGCGGGACGTCGAGGAGAGGAATTCCAAGGACAACGTCCTCGTGCAGTACGTCGATGGGCGCTGGATCGACGAGCACTTGGCGATCGTCGTCTACGACGGCAAGGGACGCGGCGACGGCGACCGAAAGAAGGGGCGCGTCTTCTTCTACCACGAGGACCAGCGGCCGGCGAATGTCATTGCGCTCACCGACGAGCGCGGCGAGGTCGCCGAGCGGTTCCGGTATGACGCCTATGGGAAGGTGACCTTCCTCAACAAGGAGGGGAAGGCGAGGAAGGGGCCGCGGGTCAAGGAGAACTCGTACTTCTTCCAGGGGAGGAGGCTCGATCTCGAGAGTGGCTTATACTACTTCCGACATCGGTATTACGATCCTGAGCAGGGGAGGTGGGTGAGTCGGGAGAGTCCGTGGTATGACCCGGGGAACAACGGCAATGGGTTTGGGTTTGTGGGGGCGAATGGGATAAATGGGGTGGATCCGGGGGGGCTCGGGTGGGAGCCCGCGTGGGTTGCCGAGGCCAGACGACGTGCGGCGATTCTTGCGGCTCGAGCGGCGCATGCAGTCGTAGGCGAGGTCACGAAGCGCGTCGTTCAGGCAGCACCCGCTGTGGTGAAACAGGTTGCCACGGCGCAGGCCAAGGTGGTTGTCCAGGCGGCTACACTCCCTCCGGCAATCGCCGCCGTGCAAGCGCGCGAAAGCCTCGCAAATGTCGGGGATTGGGCGAAGAAGCAGCTGGCCTCCATGGGACTGTCAAGCACGCAGGCCAGCAGCACTACTACTGCGCCTACTGCTCCCCCTCAAGTCCGTGGAGGACCGGGAGCCGGTGGGCCGGCGGTTGCCGTCACAATCGCGATTCTGCTGGTCCTGGCCGAGCTTGCGCATGAACAACCGGACAAACTGAAGCGACCGCCAGAAAGCCCACCACGTCTTCCTCCCCGGGAAGACCCCCCAATCTACGTGGTCCGAGGTGGAATGGCGACACCTGAGAACCTTCAAGCGGGTTCGGCCGAACACAGGGGCGTGCCTGGGGTATTGGGCTTCTCTGTCCAGTCAGCCCCCGGGGTTTCGGTAGAGGATCTCGCGCGCGCTGGCCGATTTCCGAATGTCACAATAAGCGTAACGACCGTAGCGCGGCTCCAGGCGGCCGGAGCTGCAGTTGGCGTCGTGATTCTGGTCGTCCCGAGCCCAGGAGCGGGTTACCATGCAACGGTTACCACGCCGGTACCACTGTCCTTCGAGCTGGCTACGGCTTTGTCGTGCGCATTCGACCGCCGCCCCAACCCATATCCACATCATCCCGGAAGACCTCGACGTGGAGAAAGCGAAGAATGACAGCCATCGAGCGGCTCTATGTCGATTTCAATGCAAGGGAGGGCGAAAACTCGGAATTGTTGGAGATCAACGCCTATTGGCTGGGGCAAAGGAACCCAGGTCTGCTCGCTAGGCTACTTGAAGGCATGAGAGTTACTCTCTTCGACGACGAAATGGAAGTTGAATCTACCCTCATTTCGCTGGACGCGAGGCGAGGGGTTTGGCGTGCCGCGCCAAATTGGGACACACTTCGCTACCTTTGAGGACTTGCGCCAGCCCAGCGGCGTACACGGACATTTCACAGCCACGCGTTCGCAGATGCGACATCCCCCCGAGAGGCGGTATCCCCGGGGAGGCGGTATCCTGTCCGTGGAAACGGTGTCAGTGCGCCAGGCGAAACCTGGTTCGAGAGGATAGGGAGGAGCCGATGCAACCTTGAAACTCGGAGTTGGAACCCAGCGGGTGCAAGCCCCGCCCGACAAGCGCCTAGCCAGCGGGTCGGCAGCGAGTCTTGCGTGGTCCAGGGGCGACCCTGGCCGCGAAGCGTAGACAGCGAGCACGCGGG
>JACQVV010000146.1 GCA_016209595.1 Planctomycetota bacterium | reverse complement strand
GTCTCGTGGGCGAGGCGGCCGCGGGCGGCGAGACGCTCGTGACCACTGGCTTCATCGGGAAGACTCCCGCCGGCGAGATCACAACGCTCGGCCGCGGCGGGAGCGACTTTTCGGCGGCGCTCTTCGGCGAGCGACTGGCGGCGGAGGAGATCCAGATCTGGACCGACGTGGACGGCGTCATGACCGCCGACCCGCGCGTCGTACCGGCCGCGCGCCTCCTCGACACCCTTTCTTTCGAGGAGGCGAGCGAGCTCGCCTACTACGGCGCCAAGGTCCTCCACCCCGCGACCATCGTCCCGGCGATCAAGAAGAACATCCCCGTGCGCGTCCTCAACACGATGCGCCCCGAGATCCGTGGGACCACGATCGTCCGCGCGGGCGTGAAAGCGCCCACGGTGGCGAAATCGATCGCGACCAAGAAGAACATCCATGTCATCAACATCACGAGCCTTCGGATGCTCCTCGCCCACGGCTTCCTCGCGCGGATCTTCGAGATCTTCGACCGCTACCAGGTCGTGATCGACATGGTCGCCACGTCCGAGGTCTCGGTCTCCGTCACGACCGACAGCGAACGGAACCTCGAGCCCGCGCTCGCCGAGATTCGCGGCTTCGCGGAGGTCGAGCACCGGAGCGGCCGGACGATCCTCTACCTCGTTGGCCACGGCCTCCGCGAGACCGCCGGGATCGCCTCGGTCTTCTTCCAGACGCTCGCCGATGCGGGCGTCAACATCGAGATGATCTCCCAGGGCTCGACCCGCATCAACATCGGGATCATCATTCAGGACGGCGACGCCGCCCGAGCCGTCCAGACCCTCCACCGGCGCTTCTTCGAGCGCGCGTAGCAAGATTCCCAGGTGCGGCCCATGTTGGCGTTTAGCGCATGGGATGAAGGACGAAGTTGCGGAACCTGCCCTCGCCCGCTCCCTCGATCGCAAAGACCCATATCCGGCCCGCGGGTGTCCAATCGGGGCGGAAGGAGCCCAGACGTCTCCAGCTCCCCCCGGCGCTCACGTAGGCGACGAGTACGTCGCCGTGCCATTCCAGCCTCATGGGATGGCAGCCCTGGACGGGTTCGCCCGCATGCGACCTCGCAACGATATCCAGATGCCGCTCCGGATCCCGGTGGCCGAGATGGGCCTCCTCTCCCGCCACGCCGACCACCACTGAGCGCCCGTCCGGACCGTGGAGGATCTCGACCTCCACGGTCGCGTCCCCCCCCATCTCCCAGGTGAAGGACCACCCCGGAGCGGTCTGGAACGGCTCTTCATGGAACGCCTTCTCCATGTCCCGGCTGACGTAGCTCCGGCTCGTCGCGGACTCGACGTGGCCGACGATGCCCGAGTTCTCGAGATCGATCCTCCATTCGCCGACTGGAGCCCAGGTCGGGAGCCCCGATGCGTAGAAGCGCGCCTCCTCGGCGCCGGCTTCGACGAGCTCCCTGGCCGGTCTCGGGTCGAGGCGCACGGGAAAGACCGTATCGAGCGAGTGCTCGTGGATCCACTCGGTCTCATAGAAACCGTCCGCCTGAGCCGCCAGTCGATACCGGCCCTTCTCGAGGTGGCCCGACCACGGACTCGCGCCCAGATCCTTGCCGTCGAGGATAAGCCTGGCAGGAGACGGGTCCGTCTGGATCGTGAGCCATGGCGCCATGCGCTCCGCCTCGGCTCGCCTGGTCGAAACCTCGCCCAGAACCGGGCTAAAGGGGAACTCCTCCTCGAATCCCTCCAGGAGGCGCAGGGTCGCCAGCGGACCCGACTCGGCCTCGATCAGGGCCCAGCGTTCGCGCTCGCGCTTCCCGGCATCTTCGGAGAGAGCCGCGATTGCCTTCGCGCCAAGATCCGCGAGCTCGGCTGGCGGCTTCCGCCGGTAGAGGTCGTAGGAATCGAGCGATTCTCCGACGAGGCGCTGGAGATCCTCGTACCGGCCTTCGCGGTAGGCATCCCGTATGGGAGGAAGCGACAGCGCCGTGGCGGAGGCGAGAGCGGTCTCGACAAGCGAGTCGAGCCGGATGCTGTAGACCTTCCGCTCCTCGTTGGGAAGGTCGCGGAGCCGTGTGAGGATGTTCCCGTAGACCTTGCCCAGGGCGTCCAGGCGATTCGCTTCGGGGACCTTCTCGAGGCTGGCGAGAATGGCTTCCAGTTCGTCCTTCGGGCCCGGACCCGGGGCCGGGCCTCCAGGCTCTCCCTCGGAGGTCTCCCGGGTGGCGACGCCGACGACGGCAAGCACCACCGTGACCAGGAGGGCGCACCCTATCCAGAGGGCCGTCCTCCGACGCCGGATGGGTGCGGGGGGTGGGGTGATCCGGGTGAGCGAGCCCGGCGCGGGGAGGGGATGATCGGCCGCCCGAGTGTGCCTGGACTTCGCTCCGGTCCTGGTGGCAAGACTCGACTCACCAGGAGGGAGGCCCGCTGCCAGAGGTTTCTTCCCGGCCAGGAGCAGGTCGAGATCGGCCAGAAAAACCTCGTAGTTCGGGTAGCGGTGCTCGGGGCTCCGCGCGAGCGTCCGATCGAGAACGCGGACCATGCCGTCCGAGATCCCCTCGATCACGTCCTGAGGGTGATCGAGCAAGCGGGTTGCCTTGTTCCTCAAGACGCCCATGATCGAACTAGCAGCGTAGGGCAAGACACCAGTTACTAGATGATAAAGCGTGGCGCCCAGTGCATAGATATCGACCCGGAAGTCATAGTCCTCGCCCTCGACCTGCTCCGGCGCCATGTAGTGGGGCGAGCCGACGACATGCCCCTTCTGGGTGATGGTCGCGGAGGATTCGATCACCTGCCGGCCCAGCCTTGCGAGCCCGAGGTCGGTGAGCTTGACCGAGCCCGCCACGCCGCTCGCATCCTTCGCGCCCTCGGTCGAAAGGAGGATGTTGTCGGGCTTGACGTCGCGGTGCATCACCCCGGCGGCCAGGGCATGTGAGAGGCCGAGGACCACTTCGCGAGCGATCGCGAGCGCCCGCGCCTCGGGGAAAGCGCCGAAGCGGCAGAGGGCCGCGCCCGCGCTCATCCCCTCGACATACTCCATGGCGAGCCAGAGGCGACCCGAGGCCTCGCCGTAGTCATAGGCGGCGACGATGTTCGGGTGGTTGAGGCGCGCGATGGCGAAGGCCTCTCGCTCGAAACGGCGGATTGCCTGCGGGTCCACCGTCCTGTCGGGGATGATCATCTTCAAGGCGACGACCCGTTCGAGCCGCTTCTGGATGGCCTTGTAGACGACCCCCATCCCGCCCGCGCCGATCTTCTCCACGATCTCGTAGCCAGGCACGAGCGTCCGGCAGGCCTCCTTCTCCAGATCCTTGACCATCTCGGGAGCCATGGCCATCTTGCTGACGAGGACATCGACCAGGGTCTCGGCCTCAGGCTGCCCCAGGCAGACGAGAAGCGTCTTCTTGTCATCGTCGGAGAGGAGGCCCCGGCGCCGGGCGGCCTCGACCATCTCCGCCTCGAGGAGGCGAGGTGCGGATTCCTGGCCGGGCTCTGGCACGTCCTACTCCGCTCCCCCGATGATTCGCGAGAGCTCCGCCTGGAGCCGTTCGACGGCCGGTCTCTCGTGGGGGAGCTTTCCCACGTAGGCGTACCGGACGAGGCCGGACCCGTCGATGATGTAGGTCGCCGGCCGGCTGAGATCGGCTCTTAGATGGAACTGGTCCACCGCCGCGAGGTCCGGGTCGAGGAGGACCGGGAAGGGGAGGGATCCCTGTCCCTCTTCCTCCAGGATCGCGCGGCAGGCCTTGACGAAGGGATCGACCTTCGTCCTGTCCCCGGGGAAGACGAGGAGGACCTCGACGCCCAGCGCTTTGAGTTCGGGATATGCTGCCGCGATCTGGGCGGTGTAGGTCGTGCACAGCGGGCAGATGTAGCCGGGGAAGCCCCTCGTGAAGACGAGTATGACCGGTCGCCCGCGGAACTCGGCGAGACTCCGTGCCTGGCCATTCGAGTCGACGAACGTGAGTTCACCCTCACCCGGCGGCGCCTCGCCCGTCGGCTCGTTGGAAGAGACGTCCTGGAACTCGACCTGGTCCTTCAAGGGGAGGAGATTCCCCTCCTCGTCCTTCGTTCGGACGTGCTCCTTGTAATACGCGATCCGGCCCTCGATCGGGCCGCACGGCGTTTGCGGGCCGCATGGCGCTGGCAAGCCATAGGGGTCATGCGGGCCGCAAGGGCTCGCCTTCGAATATTCCTGCCTCTCCTCCCATCCTTCGCCCCAGGTCTTGTCAAGAACCGTGATGGGGGGCGCCGGATCAGGTGCGCTGTTGCAGCCGGCGGACAAGCCGATGAGAAACGGGATCGCGAGGCGTCTCACGGTGGCACCTTCAAGGGGAGAGGATTCGTGTCTTCGAGAAGGTAGCACGATCCGGGCCTCCGGGCAATCCGACCGCTCCCGAGACCTTCTAGCGGGGCGCTCGTGTGGCCCAGCCATGACCACGACGAGCGTCCGGCCGTCCTCGATTGCCCGGTCATGCGGAAGGTCCGCTTCCGGTTCTTGAGGGACTCGGGCGCAGAGGCCGACCAACTCGCTCCGAGGAGTTTTGCGACACCCCTCGGGCAGCCCCGTCGTGCGAATTCGCACGGTCGCAGAGAGCGCGTCCCGGTTTTCAGGCGTGCGGTCTTGCTACGCCCGACCGTGCGCTAGCCGCACGCTCGAGGGGGTCGGGCCGGAAGGCCCAAGACCGAAGTGGCGCGGGAATCTGGAATTGCGATTTCGGCGCCGCGTGGCACGCGCCGTGCTTGAATCCCTCCCACGACCTGAATCGACCGGAGGAAACCGACATGAAACACGTTCGAACCACGCGCCACGGCGCCGGCCTCACCGAGTACGCAATCGTTGTCGTCCTCGTCGCGATGGCGCTCGTTCTGGCCGTCATGTTCTTCTCGACCGAGGTCATCCACGGCTACGGCGGCGTCGCCGTGCCGGAGATCGAACAGCTCGACGCCAACCCCTCAAATCCCTAGCGCGCAAGCTCGAGAGGAGGAACTGCCATGCACCGCACGATTCTCGCCCTGGTCGTTCTGCCGTTGTCGTTCATCCCACCCGCGCTCGCGGACCTGGAAGCCGTTCGCGAGGCCCAGGAGGCACAGATCCGCGCCCAGACGGAGCTCGAGACCGCCGAGCGGAAGCTCAAGGAGGCCAACGCGGCCGCCCAGGAGCTCGAGCGCGTCCGGGAGTTCCGCCGCAAGCGCCTCGAGCTCGGCTCGGAGGCCAATCTGAAATTCCAGCAGTACAAGCGGGAATCTGGCAACAACCCACTCTACGAGAGGCTCCAGGCGATCCAGAGAGAGCTCGTGGCCGGCCATGAGAAGGAGAGACAGCTAGGCGTGTCCGGGCTCTCCGACACCGAACTTGAGGAGCGGACCGCTGCCCTCGATGAGGAGGCCGAACAGGCAGCGAAGGAGGTCGACGCTGCCAGGCGCGAGCTCGAGGGCGCGGAGAAGGCGTTCGACGAGGCCAAGAACGCGCTGGACAATAGCGAGCGGATCGCCTTCGATGCGACGCGACGGAGCGACCATGTGGTCGACGAGCTCGTGAACGACGTGTTCGAAGCCCTCGACGACCATTTTCCTGGCGAGAGAGATCCAAGTGAGACGCGCACGATCGGCTTCAAGATCGAGAAAAAGATAAAGATCCCGGTGAAGGGGGTCAACGTGAACCTCGGGGACAAGAACATGGTCTTCCTCTCACAGACTCCGAACCTGGATGAGAATGGCAATCTGGACGGTACGTACAAGTACGAGGTGACCGTCGTGGGGGAAGGGTCCCTCGGCGCCTCCGTGGGTCTGGCGGGCACGGCCGAGGCCGGCGCCGCTGGCGTGGGCCAGGTGCGCTTCTCCTACGAGTTCGATCCCGAGAAGTCGGGCGACATGGTCAGAATGGCGGCGCTCCTCGCCGCGGCGGGTGCCGCGGGTCCCGCGGGGGCAGGCGTGCTCGCGGCCGCCCAGGAGCTTCTGGACATCCTCCCCGATGAACTCACGGCCGCTGCCATCGACGGAATGAGCGAGGGTATTTCCACCGTGGCCAAGACCGGGGCCAAGGGCGCCAAGGTGGCGGGCGACCTGGCCGACATGGTCGGCTGGGATTGGGGGGCGGAGACGGCGCGCGCCGGGGGCGAGGCGTTGGATAGGGGGGCGGGATTCATCGAGAACTCCACGCCTGAGGCGAGGGACTTCGCGATCGCCTTCAAGCACCTCGACAAGGATCCCGCGAGGAACATGACCCTTGAGCGATACCAGGGCGGCGGTCAAGTCGACGCCAATCTCAATATCGAGAAGATCGCTGAATTCGGAGGATCGGTCCAGGTGACCTGGGGGAAGGAGACGAGCCGCGAGGGTGGGGAGGACGTTAGCAAGGAGATCATGCAGTTTCAGGTCAAGGGGAACGCGGGTTTGGGGGGGACCGTCGGAGGAGAGGGGAGCGCGTTTCGCCAGTACATCTTCAAGAAGATCGTCGACGACGACGGGAATATGTCCGGCGGCCTGGAGATCGTTGTTCAGACCGCGGGAGAAGCCGGAGTCGGGACCGGACCGATGGTGCCGGTAGTGGACGCGAAAGGCGGCGTACTGACGAAGACGTTCACGACCTACAGGGTGCCTACGGCGACGGAAGACCAGTACAACGACCTGGTCGCCATCTTCCAGGGGGATCTCGCCAGGGCTGATATCACCGGTACGGATCTCCAGGCGGAGCTGGAGAGGATGGGAGCCACGGTGGAAGAGCGTGAGGCCACGGGCGGCTACGCGAGTCTTGAGCTCGACGCCAAGGTCGTGAAGGTCGATGGCCAGGTCCAGGTCTACAACGGCGACTTCCACCCCGATATGGTTCAGGACGGGGATTCGGACTAGTAGCGCTTACACCGCAAGAATCTTGAAGAACTGAGCAAGTTTGCACGGGCACGAAGCTGAACGCCGAACGCTGAACGTCGAACGTCGAAGTTGGGAGTTCGAAGTTCGAAGTTCGAAGTTCAATGCGCCGAGGAACGAACACGCCTCGACGGTTTGAGGCGGAGCCTCGCTAGGAGCCCTCCCATGAGAACACGGTGTCTCTTCGCGGCCTTCGTGGCGGCCTCCTCGCTCGTCCACGCGGGCGAGGAGGCCGACCCGGGATACTCGATCGAGTCCTTCGCGATCCGGATCGTGGTTGGCGAGGACGGCTCGCTTGACGTCTCCGAGGAGATGGACGTCGATTTTCACGAGGACTCGCCCGCATTCCTCCGGATCGTCAACGCGAGCGACCTGGGCGGCGGGGCCGGAGCGCGCACGCGCGACCCCGGACAGGGAACGCGCGTGCGGATTCTCTCGGTAGAGGACTTTGGTGGCATCGCGCGCTTGCACGAGGTCCACGGGGACCCGGACGCCCCGGCCGTCTGGATCGGCGAGCGAGGGCGTCCCGTTCGCGGGCGGCAGACCTACCGGATCACCTACCGGATCGAGGGGGTCGTTCCTCCCGGGGGCGGGGAGCGCGGGCTCAGGTGGAAGCTGCCGCTTGACGTCGCCATCGCCGGTCCACGGCGCGCGTCGGTGGAGGTAGAGCTTCCCTCGAGCGCGCGCTTGGCGCGACTTTCGCCCATCGGAGTCCGGTGGATCCCCAAGGAGCGAGCCGATTCCCGCCGCTTCCGCGCGGAGTGCGGGGGGCCGTTCATGCCCTTCGAATCGTCCGGCATCGATCTTGCCTGGGAGGAGCCGGCGCCGGGCGGCGGGCAGCGGTCCAGTTCGTTCTCTGCTTTTCTTTCTTGCGTCGCGCTCCTCCTCCGTGAGCTCGCCCCCGTGCTCCTCCCCTGGTTTCTCGTAGAGCTTGTCTTTTTCCTCTGGCGCCGGAACTATGCCGCCCGACATCTGCTCGACAAGCCGATCCCGGCCACCGGTGCGCCGGAAAACCTCGGGGCCTTCGAGATCGGGCTCGTGCGATTCGGGCCGCGCCTCGCGCTGCGTCCGGACCGGCGGCTGCCGCGCCCCCTCCGGGGAGTGGGGGAGCTGGGATTCCAGCTCCTGGTCGGTCAAATCGTCGGGCTGGCCGTCAAGGGGTTCCTCGTTCTCCGGGAGCTGGGTCGGGGGCGGTTCGAGTTTCTTGCCGGTCCGCGGTACCTGGTTCGGGCAGGACTGGCGGAGCACGACCGGTTCCTCCTGGACCGCATCCTGCCGTCAGGGCTGTCCACCCGTCTGGCACCGGGAGCGGCCGGTTTCTGGCGCGCGGTCGCCTCCGCCTTCGCCCGCCGGGTGGCGGAGTCGATGGAGGCTCACGGAATCGTCGCGCGCGGAACCGCTCTCGTGCAGCTTCTCCGGGGCCTCTGGTCGCTCCGGGTGTTCGCGTCTGTCCTTGTGGCCTCTCGCGCGGCGGGTCTGTCGGTCGCGTACGCGTTGTTCATCTTCTTCCCTTTCTACCTCGCCGGACTCTGGCTTCGCTCCCGCTTCGACAAGTCGCGCTGGCTCCGGCCGCGAGGCGCGGTCCTCCATCGCGCTGTCAAAGGCTACGAGATCGTACTGTGTTCCCCTTTGAGTCGTCATGAGGGCCTTGTTCTGGCGCAACGCGCCTGGGAGGAGCGACTCGCTCACGCCATCGCGCTGGGGCGCCACGAGGAGTGGGCGGAAGCGATCGCGGAGGCGGGATGGAACGGTCGCGTGGACTGGCTCGTGACCGAGGAGGGGGAGGCCTGTCCCCTCGGGCGCGTCCTGGAACGAGTCGAAGCGATCGAGCGCGCGTTTTCAGCGATCTGCTTCGGCTCCGAGGCGACGTCCTGGTGGGGCCTCTGGTCGAAAGGCCGCGTCCGCGCCGCGTGACCGGAGCCGGTCCCTCGTGCGCAGCGAGGGCCTGAACGGCCATCGTTCCACGATGGCTTTCCGTTTTCCGCTTGACATTCTGACCGAACGTGCAAGCATCCAGCGGTCGCGTGTCGCGCCGCATCACCGACCGATTCGAGGGGGAGAGAAGTCCGTGAGCACTCTGCTCGCCTGTCCCCACTGCTCCGGGCAGGTCGACTCCGGAGGGTTGCCCCCGGGTGCCACCGTGGGGTGCCCGCACTGCCGCAAGTACTTCTCCATGCCGGCGGCCGCGGTACCCGCCGCCCTCCCCGTGGCGGCGTCGTCGCCGCCGCCGCTCGTGGCGCGGTGGTACCTCTCGAACGACGGCGTCCAGCGCCACGGTCCTTATACGGACGGACAGATCGTTGATCAGATCGTCCGGGGCGTCGTGACACGACAGGCGCTCGTGTGGCGGGAAGGGATGGCGGCGTGGCAGGTTGTGGGCAGCGTCCCGGAGTTTCAGTCGGGAGAGCCACGGCCCGGGCCGGCAGCGCCGCCCGGTCGTGCCTCGAGCCCCCGCGGCTCCCCCGCGCCCGGTCGGGCCTCGAGCCCCCGCGGCTCCCCCGCGCCCGGTCGTTCCTCTTCCGGCCGGGGCGCCTCGCCGCGCGGGTCGAGCATGCGCGACCGGAGGCCCTCCTCCGGGGCGCGTTCCCGATCGCAGAGAACGACGACGCTCGTCGCCGTCATCGTGGCCGGGGTCGTCCTCTCGGCCAGCGTCGTGGCGTTCCTCTTCGTCTTCCGCTCGGAGTCGGCCGAGATGGGCAGCGGAAATCGAGGCGCGGGGAAGGTCGAGGAACCGGCCGCGATCTCGCCGGCGACGGAACTGGCGGGCCGCTTCGAGGCGGGGAGCAAGGCTGCTTCGAAGAGCTTCACCATGTTCAAGGGCTCGCTCGGGCCAGGCCAGCAGACCGAGTCGCTCCTGCGCCAGTGTCTGCGCTACGTGGACGAGGGGGACGTCCTCTGCCTCGCGCCGGACGCCGAACGGAAGGGTCTCGACGCGGATCTCGCCGCGCTTCCCAAGGCGAGCGCCGGTGAGAAGGACTCGATCGACGTCCGGCTCGTCGCCCGGGTCGTCCTCGACTCGGAGGCCGCGTTCCGCGATCACTACGCAAAGAACGGCTCCCCCGAGGACGCGGGCCGCGAGTTCCGCCGGCTGGCGAGGGAGTCGCTCCGCTCGGCGGGGTTCGATCATGCGCGGTTCGAGGCCGCCGTCACGGGGCGCGGTAGGACCTCCGCCGCGCTCCGGGCTCACCTTGCCTATTTCTTCTTCCGGCTCGCTGTCGTCCATCGCTCGATGGCCGTCCTCCACGACGCCTCGGTGTCCGCGGAGGACGTGGCGCGCGCCCTGGGGGTCGAGCGGCCCCTCCGAAACGAGATCGCGTTCGAGCTCGCCACCGAGCCGCTCGGGGCCGGTCCGATCGCGGCCGTGGACGACGATCCGGGCGGCGACGGCGATCTCCCCGACGGACCGCCGGACGGCGAGGACCCGGACCGTGACCCATCTGGCGGCGACAGCGATCCGGACTCGGGCACGGACGATCCGGGCTCGGGGACGGGGGACCCGGGTTCGGGAACCGGCGGGGCCGACCCCGCCCCAGGACCCGGGTCCGAGCCGGTGTGGACCGACGTACAGGACGGCGCGACCTTTGGTCGCCCCGGCGCGAACCTCTCGCCGCTTTCGCTCGATCCCGGGAAAGGGCCGATCGCGACCGCCCCTCTCCAGGAAGCGTGGCGGTACGACGGTCTGTCCGTCCGGATCACCGCGCCCGGAGGCGGGTTCGCCGGCGTCTTCTTCGACGGGGACCGGATCGCATACGTTTCCGGGATCGACGAGGAATTCGTGGTCGCGCATGCCGACGGGGAGGGCGCGCTCACCCGCTGGGCCGAGGACACTCGCGTCCCCCTTCCCGTTCGCGGCGCCCACGAGATCGGGCTCGTGATCGAGAACGGCGAAACCACCGTGTCGCTCGACGGGACCCCGGTCGTACGAGTTCCGGCCCGCTACCAGCGTCTGGCGACGACGGGCCTCCGCGTCCAGGGCGGCGAGGGGAAGTTCGAGTCGCTTCGCCTGCGGAAGCGCGAATAGCATGGAGGACAAGTCCATGAACCGCTTCACCTCGTCCCTCTTCACACTCGTTCTTGCTCTCCTTGCCACTCTGCCGGCGTGGGCGCAGGACGACGCGGCCCGGCTCGAGGAACAGTGCGCCGCGGGAGTCGAGAAGGCCAATGGTCTCTTGAAAAGAGTCCAGGAGGGCGAGCTGAAACACGACCAGGCGCTGGCCCAGCTCGACGAGATCGACGCGCTCGTTCTCCGTTTCGCCGAGCTCGATCCACGGGGAGCGGAGCCGATGAAGATCGAGCTCTCGAGTATCCGCTTCTGGATCAGCAAGATGAAGCCCCTCTTCGCTCCGGGAGAACTCGAGGGCAAGCCGAAGGGAGATTCCTCGGGGCCGAAGCCCGACCCGGGTCCCAAGCCGGATGCCGCTCCGAAACCTGTTCCGCGTCACGACGCTCCGCTCGAACCGGCGTGGCACGTGCCGATCCTCCCCAACGACAAGAACGCTCGCACCCAGGTCCTGGGGGCTTTCATGAAGGCCGAGGATCCTCGGCACCGGGCGTGGGCGGCCGTCCGCGTCCCCGACGTCCCGCGCCCGGCTCTGGTCGAGCGCCTCTACGAGCTCCTCCTGGGGGATGGGGACGAAAGCGTACGTTCCGCTGCCCGCGACGGGCTCGTCGGGACCCAGCACACGAGCGTCCTGGACAAGATCGGCGAGGCTGTGGCGGACGCGCGCGACGATCAGCTCGACGTCCTGTTCGAGATCCTCGCCGCCCGTCCCGACCCCCGGACGGTGAAAGCCCTGTTCCAGATCATTCTCGATCGCGAGAAGCCGCTCCCCAATGTCAACGAGCGGAGCCAGGACGCGATGAAGGGCTTCCGGGACGAGATCAAGACCGCTTTCGATTCCGGGTGGAGGAAGCGCGTCTTCGACGTCTTCAAGGGCTGGCCGGGATCCACGGTTGTCGAGGGGGTCGGAAGGTACGCGGTGCAGGCCTCCGACCAGCGAGAGCGGCAGGAAGCGCTCCTCACGCTGGGCCTGTACGGCGACGGGCGGGCCGCGGCGCTCGCCGTCCCCTTCCTCACGGCCGACGACAACCCGCTCCGGGCAACAGCGCTCGCGACGGTCGAGATGATCGGCATCCCCTCCGTCCCCTACCTCGCGCAGGGGCTCCCCCGCCAGTCGACCAAGCTCTGGTGCTACCAGGCCCTCATGAACATCACGCAGACGCGTCTCGGGACCGAACCGCGACCCTGGATCCAGTGGTGGCGGGAGAACCGCTAGGAGCCTGTCGCGGAAAGCGCTTCCAGGGCGAGCGGGAGCGATTTCGGCCGAGATCGAGGCGCGGACCCGCTTCGCGGGTGCCCCCCAGGCGTAGCCCTGCTACGCCGCGCCCGAGCAACGAAGAGATCGGCCGAAAGCGCCCCGCGCAGCC
>JACQVV010000158.1 GCA_016209595.1 Planctomycetota bacterium | reverse complement strand
GTCCTCCATTGCCCCGTCAGATCATCGCCAGGTCGACCGCGGGCGGCGCGAGCTGCGCATCGCCCCGGCGATCGAAAGAGTAGATCGTCGATCGGAACCGGTTGGCGAGGAATGCATCCGTCGCGGGACGAGGCTGATCGTAGGCGGCGAAGCCGACGTGGACGAGGTGGTAGCCCCCGGCGATCCCCGCTTCGACGACCGCGGCGAGGAGATCCCGGAGGATGTCGGGGTCGTTCCCTTCCACGGCCTGTCGGCGGACCGTGAGGGCCCTGAAAGGTTCACCGGGCGCGGGGAGAGGTGGGCCGCCGGAGAATAGGCGTGTCCCGGCGGCGTAGGCGAGGCGGAGGAGTCGCCCGCGGAGCGAGTAGGAGAGGACGAGGACGCGCCGGGCGCGGTCGAGATCGCGGACGGTGATCGCGCCGGCGACCTCTCCGGCCCGTAGCGCCACCCACACCTCGTCCCCGGGGAGGATCCAGCGCCCGGGAGGCGGCGCGAACAGGCGTCCCTCGTGAGCCCGTTCGAGAAGCGCCGCGGCCGCTGGAATCTCTTCCGGCCTGGCGCGGCGGACCTCGACCGAGCGCGCGAAGCGCGGGCGGCGTACGAGAAGGAGGCTCACCGCCTCGAAGGGGGCGAGCATTCCGATGCGGATGCCGCGCCGGTCGGCGGTCGCAAGGACGTGCTCCGCGGGACGGTTTCCCTCCTTCACGAGGCCGTATCCGAGCGTGACCTCGGGGGGAAGGCCCTCCAGGAGCCACGCAGCGAGTCGCTCGCCAATTCGCTCGCCGCGGGCCGCGGGGAGGACGCGCACGTCGCCGAGGTAGAAGAACGGGCCGAATCGGGAGCCGGTCCACCCTTCCACGATGCCGGTCATCGCGTAGGCGACGAGCCGGCCGTCGTGGAAGGCGCCGCCGTAGCGGACGCGGTCGAAGACGAGATCGGTCCACGCGAAGAAGTCCGGGGCCCGCTCGAAGACGAACGTGAAGTCGGCGACGATCGGCGAGGCCCGGTTCGCGGCGAGGAGGAGCTCGCCGTGGGTCCGATCGAGCAGGACAAGCGGATCCATCACGGCTAGACGGGCCCACCGGGAGGGGGAATGCGCCGTTCGAATGCGGATTTCGGAATGCGGATTGCGGATGGAAGAATCCGCATTCCGCATTCCGCATTCTGCAATGGGACGATGGTGGCCGGGACGATCCGGTAGAAGGGGAATCGGTCGGTCCGCTCCAGGGCCTGGCCGAGCCTCTCGTCGACGTCGATCCGGCCGGCGAGGCCGGCGGGAATCGGACGATCGGCGTGGAGGAGCCTCCAGACGGCACGGCCCGGCGGGCCGATCCGCGAGGCGAGGAGCGCGAGGACGTGCTCGAACTCGCTCTGGCTCATCCAGTCCGGGGTGTTCGAGAGCTGGGCGAGGCCGAAGGATCGAGGTGAGGCCGCGGCGAGCCACCCCGCGAGGTCCGCGCGAACGAGGATGAGCCGGCCGGCGCGGGCGGCCGGGAAACCTTCTCGGGTGAGATACGCGGGAACGGCCTCGGGGCCCAGCACGCGGCCGAGGAGCATGGTCTGGAGGGAATGGTTCGTGGTGGCTGGAGTCGCGGTGCACATCCGCCGGAAGCGCTCGTGGTAGACCTGGGCAAGCGTGCAGGCCTTGGGGGGGTCCGGGGGGGGTTCCCCCCCGGGCGCCAGGATGGCGCTGGGGGAGGCCGAGGGGGCGAAGCCCCCTCGGGGAGGAGCGGAGGCCAGGGATGGCCGGAGCGACGATTGCGATGGAGCCCGCGCCGTGTCGCGGTGGGCGAGCGAGCGCGCGTCGATCCCGCGCCGCCGGAAGACGGACGGCGCGAACGCGAGCGCGAAAATGGCCACCATGCGCTTCCCGTCGAGCCTCCGGTCGAACCATTCCTCCTGCTCCGCGAGCGAGGCGCACTCGAAGAGACCCTCGATCGCTCGTCGCCCGAGGACGGGCCGCACGACCCCCATCACGGCGCGAACGAAACGCTCGAATCGGCCGGCGTGGATCGCGCCCGACCGGACGAGATCGGGTCTCGCGTCCCAGAAGGACCGGGTCTCGGGGTCGAGGCGTGTCCGGACCTCGCGATGGAGGCGGGATCTATGCCCGGGCTGGGCGGGGAGGAAACCGAGATACCGGATCGCGTCCTCCCGGTCGAGGACCGCGACGGCCGAGGCCTTGAGCGCGGCGAGCGCGAGCTGCCCTGGCGCCGGATCGATCGCGACGACGGCTCCGGCACCGCCCGCGAGGAGCGAAAGGGGCATGTCGCCCGCGCTCGCGACGACAAGGACGGTGTCGGTCGGACCGGGCCGGAGCGCGGCGAGCTCCGAGCGTTCGTCCTCCTGAGAGAGGCCGAAGTCGTAGGGGGGCTTCAGGCGAATCGAGTCCGGTCGAGGGAAACGACGCCCGCCGCCTCGACGTACGGCGTCCGCACTGTATCGGCGACATCGGCGACCGCGTCCCGCCGGAGCGTTCCCTTGGCCGTGCGCGGAGCGGGTCCGCCGACGCACGCGAACCGGGCGATCGTCAGGTGGCGGAACTCGAACTCCTCGACCCGCTCGCGGAGCTCCGCGTGGCGGCCGTAGAGAATCCTCTCCACGAGGGCGAGGATCTCCGCGTCGAAGACACGCTCACCGGCGGCGGCGCCTCGGACGAACACGATCGCGCCCACACCGGGCTGCTCGCGAAGCGGCAGGAACTCGATCGACTCGACGGGATCGGCGAGGCCGGCGTAGAACCCCGCGACTCGCGCGTACGGTATCTTCACGCCGAAGCCGTCCTTCACGAAGTCGGTCGCGGCGCGGCCCGCGTGGACCAGGCCTCCCGGTGTCCGGCGGACGAGATCCCCGGTCTCGAACCACTGGGCGGCGGGGACGAGTCCAGACGGCTCAAGCGTACCCGCGCATCCGAAGGGCGAGCGGACGAGAAGGCGGTGGAGCTCCCCCTCGTCGCGGACGAGTCCGAGCTCCACTCCCGGAAGGGGATTCCCGAGCGTGCCGCGCGCCGCGGGGGAGATTCCCGGAGCGAGCGTCGAGGCGACCTGCATGGTCTCGGTCGTCCCGAAGGCGCCGTGGAGAGCCAGTCCCGTCGCGGCCTCGATCGCTTGCGCGAGCTCCTCGTCCCACGGCGCGCCGGAGGAGATGACCGTTCGGATGGAGCCGAGGGCTTCCTTGGCCGCCTCGGGAAAGAAGCGCGACAGAGCTAGAAACGTCCGGTAGACCGCCGGGCCGCCCAGGACGTGCTCTGGGGCCATCCGCGCCATCTGGCCGAGGGCGCCCTCGGGATTCTCCTCGAACCACTCGGGGGTGACGAGGCAGAGCGGCCGGCGGGTCCAGATCGCGTTCCACATCGCGCGGAGGCCCATCGAGTGCGCCAGGAGGAGGCTCATTCCGCGCCCGCCCATCCTCGCCGAGTCGAAGAGCCCCGCGGCCTGCCAGCTCGCGGCGCTCGCGAGGATCGCGCCCTGGCGGTAGAGCACGAGCTTCGATCGGCCGCTCGAACCCGAGGTCGTGAAGATGACGCATTCGGTCTCGCGGCCCGCGCCGTCCCGGAGCGAGGCGACGAGGCCTGGATCGGGGTCGGGCGCGGGGTCGAGGACCGCGAGGTCCCGGTGGAGGCACCAGGCGCCGACTCGCCTCTCGCGCAGGAGCGCGGCAAGATCGGCGGCGAGTCGTGCCTCGCGGCTCCCGACCGCGGCTTCGCCCACGTTCCAGAGGACGGCGCGGACGTCCGACGTTTCGAGCCATGTCCCGAGGGCGTCGAGCTCCAGGTACATGGGAAGGAGCGTCCGGTTCCCCCTCGCTCCGAGCGCGGCCGCCGCGAGCGCGATCGGAAGCTCCGAGGTCCGGGGAAGCCGGATCAGGGCGACCGTGTCCTTGGGGCCGATCCCGAGGGCGGAGAGCTTCCCCGCGAGCGAGACCGCGCCGCGCCGCAGGTCGGCGAGCGAGACGTCGGTCGCCGTCTTCCCCAGATGGCCGAGGAGGACCTGGGACGACGGATCCTCGCCGGGTCGCGGGGCAAACACGAGCTCGGCCAGGTTCGCGGGACCCGCGCCCGCGGGAAAGGGAACGGGGGAAGAGAGGACGGCGTCCGGGGCTTTCGACATCGGACCGATTCTATCCGGCCAGGGCTTTCCTCCGGGTCTCCTCTCGAACGGAGGGACGCCCGCATCCAGGCGCCCGGCGTGGATTCCCTTGACCGCGCCCTCCCTTGACCCTACAGTTCCTGTAGCCCGAACGGGCTACGGGAGACGCGATCGTGAAGTTCGTGACGCTGCGGGAACTCAAAATCCGTCCGTCGCAGGTCCTGGACGCTCTTGCCGAGGAGGACGTCGTCCTCACCAGGAGCGGCAAGCCCGCGGCCGCGCTTCTCTACCTGAACGAAGACCTGCTGGACGACTTCATCCTGGCCCATCATTCCGGGCTCCTCAAGGAAGTCGAGGCCGCGCGGGCCGAGTACAGAGTGAAGGGCGGGATCGACCACGAGGCCATGAAGAAGCGCGTCGAGCGCCGTCGTGGATGAGCGCGAACTCGTCTACGCGCCCCGCGCTCAGCGGGACCTCCTCGCTCTTCCGAAGAGAAACGCCCGACAGATCCTCGAAGACATCGAGCTCCTCCAGTCGGCTCCATGGCCCCCGGGCAAGGTCAAGCGGCTACGAGGCCATGAGTTCTGGGAGATCAAGACCGGTGACTACCGAATCATTTTCTGGCCTCACGGGAAGAGGGTCGTCATCCTGCGGGTAGTGAACCGCCGGGATCTGGGGAAGACACTCGGGAGGATCGACCTCTCGGCGCTCGTCAGGTGGTTGCGAGAACGCGCGCAAGGCGAGGAATAGGACGCGAAATCCTCCACCCGCGAAGCGCGGAGGTTGAGTGTCCGGATCGCGACAGCCCCCCGTGGCCGTGGGCCGTGACGGTGCGGCGTCTACTCACCCTCGATCGAGCGGAAATCGGCCGCCACGCGAAAGCCGATTTCGCTCGAGGTGTGGTCGGGAGGTGCGGCGGCGACGAGAGCCGCGCTCGCGCTTCCGGCGGCGTGGCGGACCCAGGAGCCCCCGCGCACGACCCGGTGCACCTTGAGGTTTTCGATCGACGTTCGCTCGATGTCGTCGAAGAGGTCCCGGCACCACTCGCGCGCGCTCCCCGCGAGATCCCGCACCCCGAACGGCGACTCGTCGCGCGCGAAGCGGCCGACCGGCTCCACGAGCAGGATCCCTCCCCGGCTGGGACCGAGCTTGGCGAACGTCCAGTCGAAGGCGTCGCCCCACGGGTGCTCCCTGCCGTCGGCTCCCCGCGCGGCTCTCTCCCATTCGAGGCTCGTGGGGAGGCGGTAGGAGAGATACCGCACCGCGCCTCGCGCGACCGCCTCCTTGCGGGACCGCTCGGTCATCCACGCACAGTAACGCGAGGCGTCCTGCCAGCTCACGCCGACCACCGGGTGCTCTCCCCAGCCCTCCGGGAAGTCGTGACTCGCGGGCCAGAGAGGCCGGCCTCCCTCCCGGGGCGCAAGGCTCCCGGCTTCGTCCCCCTCTTCCGCGAGGAACCGGGCGTACTCCGCGCACGTCGTCTCGAAACGGGCGAGGGCGAATCCCGCGATCGGCACCGCGCGCCTTGCCTTCGCCCCGAGGAGATCCCCGGGCCCTCCGACAATCGTCTTCCCGCCCGCGATCCAGAGCATCCGCTCGGGCAGGTCGGCGGCCCGGAACGGCTCGGGCGCGATCGTGATGTCCTCCGACCACGTGATGCGGAACGGGTAACGCATCTCGCGGTGACCCGCGAGCCGGCACACGAGCAGATAACTGCCGCGGCCGACCGAGATGGGTCCTCCGGCAGCGGGGTCGAGCCGCGACTCCTCGCCGAAGTGGAGGGGATAGAAGGGCGACTCGCGCCGGAGCGCCTCGATCTCCCTCGGCCGGGCGGCGAGGAGAGGCGCCCAGGCCGGGTCGCCTTCCAGGTCCTGCCACGACGAAAAGCCCTGCCCGGAGAGCCTCGCGAGAGTCCCGAGGGAATCGTCGAATCGGCCGAGCTCGGCCTCGGAGCGCGCGCGGGCTACCAGGGCCGTGACGAGGACGCTCTGGCGGTGAAGGAGAGGGCGGGAGGAGAGCGCGGAAACGATCCGGACGATCTCGCCGTAGGCCCACTCGCGCCTCCCCTCTCCCCAGGCGAGGCGCGTGGCCTCGAGCTCCTGCTCGAGCCGGTCCACGTCCCGCTTCGTCAGAGGCTCGCCCGCCGGCTCCTCTCCGGGCGGCATCCAGCGCCACGCCTCGCAGGCTTTCGGGTCCTCCGCGGCCTTCCAGGCCACGGGGACGAGCCGCTCCTCGCCTCCAGGGAGGAGATCGGCGAGCGACCGGTAGCAGAAGAGGTCGAACTCGATCCCGGGGGCGGTCTCCCGGATCGAAAGCGAGCCCGAGAGATCGAGATCGGCCATGTGGACCTTGTCCCGGTCGTTTCGGCGGCAGAACTCGGCCTCCAGCTCGGCTTCGTCGAACTTCTCCGCCGCCAGAGCCGCGCCCCACTCGCCGAAATGGAACTCGGCCAGGGCCCGGGCGAGGTCGGGGTTCTCGGGATCGAGGTCGCGCGCCAGATCGAGGGCCTGCCGAATGTCGATCTCGGTCCGGACGAGATCCCTCTCGATCTTCTCAACCTCCCGCCGCTTCTCCCAGATACCCCGCTTGACCGACCACGGCTCGTGGCCCGCGAGCGCGGCCGACTCCTCCTCGATCGCCTGCAGAGTCTCGTTTCTCTTCTGGCGCAGGGCCTCCCGGGCGACGATCGCCACGCGGGCCTCGTCGATCTTCGAGCGCGCCTCCTTTGCCTGCTCGATCTTCTCTTCTCGCTGCTCGACCTCCATCGAGAGCCGCGCGAGCTCCGCGATCCGGTTGTCGACGCCCTCGCGGTCGGGAGCGAGCTCGCGAAGGGAGCGGTAGGCCGCGCGAGCGGATTCGATCTCGCCGCGCGCCCCTTCGAAGTCGCGCTTCTGGAGCAGGAAACGCGCCCTCCCGGCGCCGGCCTCGGCGTCCAGGGCGAGCGCATCCGCGCGCTCCTTGAGCTCCCGCTCCTGTCGGACCAGGAGTCCCGCCACGAGCCCGGCCATGACGAGCACCGCCGCCACGCCGACCACGAGGGGTTTCTTGTTGCGGCGGGCCCACTTCGCGAGGATTTGGCGGAGGCTATACCTCGCGGCCGCGAGCGTGCGCCCCTCCAGGAAGGCCTCGATGTCGGCGCGGATCTCGTTCACGCCCTGGTAGCGCCGGGATGGGTCCTTCTCCAGGCACTTGAGCACCACGGCCTGGAGCTCCCAGGGCACCTCATTGCCCCGAGCCGTCTTCTCGATCGGATGGGGAGCATCGTGCATGATCTGGTCGAGGATCTCGATCACGGAGCGGGCCCGGAACGGGAGCTCGAGCGTCAGGATCTCGTAGAGGATCACGCCCAGCGTGAAGATGTCGCTCCTCGCGTCGGCCACGTGCGCCTCTCCGGAGGCGAGCTCCGGGGACATGTAGGTGGGCGTGCCCAGGACCTGGCCGGCCGTGGTCTTCGCGGTGGTCGTCGTGGCGATCTCGCCTCCGGGCCGCCCGGCGGAGGCGCCGGCCTCCTCCTCGCCGACCTTCGCGACCCCCCAGTCCAGGATCAAGACCTCGCCAAACTCGCCGAGCATGACGTTGGCGGGTTTGAGGTCCCGGTGAACGACACCGCTCGCGTGAGCGTAGGCCATCCCCTCGCAGACCTTGAGGAAGATGCCCAGGATGTAGCTCAGCCGGTATTCGGCCTTTTCCTGGCGGACCTCCCCGAGGATGTCGGAGAAGGCCTTTCCCCGGACCCGCTTCATCGTGAAGTAGATCTCGCCTCCCTCGCCCACTGCCATGTCGTAGACCGGGCAGATATTCGGGTGCTCGAGGCGGGCCTGGACGCGTGCCTCGACGAGGAAGCGGGCGAGGGCCTCGGGCCGCCGCGCGATCTCGGCGTGGGCGAGCTTCCTCGCCACCACGCGGTGGAGCGCGTCGTCGTACGATTCGAGGACGACGCCCATGCCTCCCTCGCCGAGCTTCTTTTCCCGGGAGTAGCGAGATGGGCCCGACGGGATCGAGGCCGTGGCCCGCGCGCTTCCGGGGGCGGGCGCGGACGACGACATGGGGGGCTGAGATGGCGGGCGGTGGAGATCTTCGCCGGGGCCCGCGATCGGGAGGTCGCTCTCCAGGAGGAACCCCGCGAACGCTCCGGATTCCTGGGACGAGGGATCCGTCCGCTCCGGACTCATGATGCTACGCTCCGCGGTCGCTTTCCGCGAGGGCAAGGAGCGGGGCCACACGTACGCGCTGGGTGTAGTAGTCGAGGACCACGCGCCGGATCTCCTCGACGCCGATCCGACGCGCGCCGGTCAGGGCGCCGACCTCCAGGGCGAGGTGGCAGAACCGGTTCACGGTCCGCGGAAGCCCGCGCGCGAAATGGTGAACCACCCGGACGGCGGCCGGGTCGAAGATCTCGCCGCCGGCGTGACCCGCGGCCCGGAGCCGGTGGGCGAGGTAGTCGGAGGTCTCGGCCGGTGTGAGCCCGCGGAGGGTCGTCCAGATCAAGGCCCGGTCGCGAATCGCGGGGACGCGCCCCACGCGATCCGCGAGCTCCTCCGTGCCGGCGAGAAGCGTGCGCACGCCGGCTCCGCCCGGCCCCTCCGAGAGCCACTGGAGCTCCTCGAAGTCGTCCTGCGGCATCTGCTGGGCGTTGTCGACAAGGATCCGGTGCGTCTTGCCCAGCGTCTCGCCGGCACGGGCGAGCTCCAGGCTCGCATGCCGTCCGGGGGAGACGCCGTGAGGCGGGCTCATGTCGCGTCCCGTTTCCATGCCGATCTGGCTCCAGATGTCGCCGGGGCGACCCGTGACGCAGCGCACGAGTACCGCGGGGAGCTCGCGCTTCTCGATCTCGCCGGCCAGTACCTCCGAAAGAAGCGTCTTGCCAGAGCCCATGGGCCCGATGAGGACCGCGAAGGGCGCGTCGGAGCCCAGGAGCGCGTAGCGGAGGCGCTCCTGGGTCTCGCGGTAGGGCCCCCCCGGGAAGAAGAAAGAGGGGTCCGGCGTATCCTGGAAGGCGTGCCGCTTCAGGTTCCAGTGAGCCAGGAGCGGCGCGGAACTCGCTTCGAGAGGGCTCATGGTTTTCCTTGCGTCGGGGTCTTGCCGGGGGACCTGCGGTAGGGCCTTCTGTAGGAGGACGCGCTGTCGACGTACCGGGAGTTCGCGACCACGCCCAGGACCCGGACGCCAGCCCGGGCGAGGAGCGAGAGGGCGCGCTCGGCCTTTCGCATCGAGGTGACGCCGGCGCGGAAGACGAAGATCACGCCGTCCATGAGACCGGCGAGGATCAGAGGATCGGAGACGAGGAGGACGGGAGAGCTGTCGAGCACGATGACGTCCGCGATCGACTGGAGGTCGGCCAGGGACTCCCGGAACCGCACGGAGCTCACGAACTTCGTGGCGACCCCGGACTCCTCTCCGACCTCGCCTGAGGGGATCACGGAGAGGCGCTTGTACCTCGTCGGTGCGAGGAGATCCCTGAGCCGGAGCTTCTCGTCCCGCGCGCAGTCGATGATTCCCCGCTTCGCCTGGCCGGGCTCCAGGAAGCTCTCCAGGCTCGGGCGGCGGAGGTTGCAGGAGACGAGGATGGTGTCGTAGCCCATCTCCGCGAAGGCGATGGCCGTATTGAGGCTCACCGTGCTCTTCCCCTCCCAGGCGTCGGCGCTCGTCACGACCAGCCGGTAGGGCGTTTCGCCGAGGTGGCTCCGCAGGCTCGCGGCGAGGATCCGGAAGTAGTCCGCCACCACCGACGGCCCCTCGGCGAAGAAGTCCTTGGGTTTCTGGGGGCTGGACGACGACCGGCCGAGCGGCTCGACCCGAGGAATCGTGGCTAGGAGCGGTACAGCGAGGAGCCGCTCGATGTCCCGGGGATCGACGAGCGAGGGGTTGGCCGCGTGGAAGCCCAGAAGGACGAGGATGGCGAACACGAGCGTCACGAGGCTCGCCACGGAGAGCGTCTGGCCGGGACTGTTCAGGACGGGCACGTTCTGGACCGTGGCCTGCTCGCGGAGGCCCTCGATCTTGTCGTTCGAGCTCCGCGCGAGCGAGAGCTGGATAGTGGACAGGGTCCGGCTGTAGAGCTGGAAGTCGTCCCGCATGCTCTGGAGCTGCTGGCGGACCACGACCGGCGAGGGGTCGGAGAAGCCCAGTTTCTTGATCGAGTCCTGGACCTCCTCGATCCGCGCCTGATTCGCCTTCTTCTTCTCCACGGCGAGCAACGCCTCGTAGCGGAGGAGTGCCGCCTTCTCGAGCGTCTCGTCCTGGAACTTGCCCAGGGCGAGGATGTCCTTCTCGACGCGGATCTCGTCGAGGCGAGCGAGCGTCTCGTCGAGCTCGATCACGCCTGGGTAGCGCAAGGTGAAATCGCGAGCGAGCTGCTCCCTCTTCAGGACGATCTCGGCCTTCTGCCGCTCGATCTCCCTGTCCTTCGCCTCGATCTCGCGGTCCATGGCCTCGGTGTCGGCCTTGAGCCCGTCGATCTCCTTGAGATAGGTCTCGACGTCCTCCATCTCCTCCATCTTCTTCTTGAGGCGCTCGATCTCCCCCTCGAGGAACTTGGCCTGCTTCGTGTCGTTCTCCCTCTGTCGTTCGGTGTCGTAGGCGATGTAGGCCCGTACGAGGGCGTCGAGCTCCTTCTTCGCCGGTTCGGGGCTCGTCGCGGACACGCGGATCACGAGGATGTTCGCGTCTTTGCCGTGCTCGAACGAGATCCGCTCGCGCAGGTCCCGGATCCGGCTCTCGACCTCTTCGGGCGGCGTCCGGTCATTGATCCCGAGCGACGGATCGTCCACCTCCTGCAAGGCCTTCTTGAGGACGTGGTCGCTCTTGAGGACTTCCTTCTCCTCTTCGAGCTCGCTCGTGCCGAGGAGGTCGCCCGAGAGCCCGAGGCGCGCGAAAAGGGGCGGTGTCTCGAAGTTGAACTTGATCGTGGTCTCGGACCGGTAGACCGGTCGCGAGAAGTAGAGCGAGCCTCCGAAGACGGCGAGTCCGGTCACGATGAGCACGGCTCCGGAGAGAGCGAGGTGGCCCTTGAGCCAGATCAGGAACCGCGTGGCGCTACCGGCGCCCGACGAGGTCTCGATCACAGCGCTCGAGATGGGCGGGGCTGGCCTCTCTTCCGCGTGCTTCGCGGGCGCGAGCCGCGCGGAATCTCCGTCCCCGGTCCGCCGGAGCTCGGCGGGGCTCGGGTCGCGGGTTGCCTCGCGCGCCGGGGGCGTCCTCTCCCGCGCTTTCCTCTGGCGGTGCGGCCCGGACGTGGGGTCGAAGGGGATGGCCCCCATCCGCTCGTACGGTAGCTGGTCCTTCCGCGCTTCCGGCTGCATGGCTACCGGGTCCGCACCGAGGTGCCTCCTTTGAGGTCTGTCCCTCGGATCGTCCACCACTCGTTCTCGAAGGGCTGGTAGCCGTACTGCGGGAGGACGCCCAAGGCCTGGGAGGTCGGCTGCATGATCCGGTTGACGTAGTCGATGACCTCGAAGATCCCCTCCTTGGAGACGAAGATCACGTCGCCGTGGCCGATCGCGGGGTTGGGGGCCCGGCCCTCCACGATCTCATTCATGTTCACCCAGGCGACCGCGGGCGCTAGCGGGAAGCCCCGGATGATGGCGACGTGCGAGAGGTCCGCCACGAGATCCTTGGGGCTCGCCTGTGCGAGCGCCTGGAGGACCGAGATCGCCCCGTTGAACTTCACGATCCCGGGGCGGTCGACGATCCCGAAGACGAAGGCCTGGTTCTCGGCGAGGGTCGGGATCACCACCACGTCCCCGGCGTAGAGCTGCGTTTCGAGGCGGCCCTCCTCGCCGGGCGCGAAGGCGGCCTGGTTCAAGTCGAGGGCGTACTCCTTGCCGTCCGCGCGCACCAGCGTGGTGCCGGCTAGGTCCGCCTTGAACGTGACGCCTCCCGCCCTTCCCAGGGCCGCCCGGAGCGAGATGCGCGTCGCATCCGCGATCTCGTAGCGAGGCCCGGAGACCGTCTCACCCAGAAGGACGATCGGGCTCCTCGGGAGCGCCGTGATGAGGTCCCCTCCCTGGAGGAGGATGTTCTTCTCGAAGTCGTGGTTTCGGAGCATGCCCACCACGTCGACCGCCAAGGGGACCCCCTGACGGACCACGACGACCCGCTGCTGGGACTCCTTCGCTGCGCTCCATCCCACTTCGCCCAGGATATCGAGGAGCCTCTTGGGGGGCGTGAACTCCACGGTCCCGGACTTCGCGAAGTCGCCCAGCACCACGACCCTGTCTTTGGTGAACTCCAGGACGTTCACGGAGACGCGCGGCTCCTTGGCGAACTCGGCGAGAAGGCCCCGGATCTCCTCGGCGAGCGCCGAGGGCGTCTTGCCCCGGGCGCGGAGGCGGCCGAGGAATCCCAGGGAGATCGTCCCGTCCAGGAACACCCGGGTCTCCTTGGTCACGTCCTCGATCTCGATCTTCTGACCCGCGGCGTTGTAGACCTTGATCTCGATCCGGTCGTTGGGCGCGATCCGGTACTCGGCCTCGCCTTCGGCAGGGAAGAAGACCTGCCGGCGCTCGGGCGTGAGCTCCTCGAGGGCTTTCTCGCGCGCGAGGCCCTCTTCCTGGGAGGGGTCCACGGGCGGGGCTCGGAGGGCATCGTCTCCCGCGGCCGGTCCAGGGGGGGCACTCTGGGCCGGAAGGGCGGGCCCTTCCCCGTTCAGGGTCTCCCCGTCCTGGGCGCATCCCCCGAGGGCGAGGAAGAGCGCGACCAAGGCGAAGACTACTGGACCTCGGCTGACACGGCTAGCCATGCCTCTCCTTCCCGCCGGAACGCGACTCGACCGGATAGCGTTCGGGTTCGTGTCGGCCCGGTCTTGACGAACCAGATCTTCGCTACGAAGAAGAAGAACGCCTCGTCTTCTGTCACGCGGACCACGTGGCTCGGGAAGGAGACATCCACGACCCCGGCCTCGCCCAGCCTCGCCGTGCCGACCTTGAGGGCTTCCTCGAACGTGAGATCGTTGATGCGGAAGCCAGCAGCGAGGAACTTCTCCGCAGCGGAGAAGTTCGCCGCCAGCAGGAGGTCGCAGGCGGAATCCACGAGAGCTTCGACTTCGGCCTCCTCCGCCGTCTTGGCGCGCTTGAGACGTTGGACGCGAGCGGCTTCCCCCCCGGCGGCTTTCGCGACGGTCGGGAGCTTCTCCTCGACCTCCATCTTCCTTGCCCTGCTCGCGAGACGTACGGTCGCCTCCAGCCTCATCTCCTCCATCAACCGGGCCGGCGGCTCGATACCCAGCGTGGCGTAATCCGCGAGCGACCGATACCCCAAAAGACCCTGTCCGGCGACGACGAGGATGCCGCTCTCGAGATCGATCGTGTCAAGGCTCCGCGAGAGGGAAAGGCCCTCGATGCCACCTTCTTCATCATCGGCCCCGGCCTCCTGACAAGGGAACAACGAGGCCAGAGCGGTTCCGAGGAGCCTGACGGCGAGGGAGACTCTTCTCGATCTCACGTAGGCATGTTAACAGAGTAGACCGATCTGTGCAATCAGGAAGATGACCTTGCGAGGGGGTGTTTGCGCTAGATCACTTTTCATGCCTGGCGTTTACGACGCGAGGATGATACGCTGGAAATCACAAGGGAACCAGCCTGATTCCTCCCCGACAGATGCACGACACACGAAACGCACCATCCATCCGCGTGCCTTTCGGGCCCCGGAGCTCAGGTTCCGGCGGCCTCGATCCAGCGGGCGTCTTCACGACCGAAGCCCTGGAGAGGCTCTACCGGGAAGCCTACTCACGCCGGCTTGCCGAGGAGATCGACCGCATAGCACGCGCGACGCCAGACTCCGCGCCGGAGGGGGCAAGGCCGCGACCCTCGGGAGACGCCTTCGCGGGGCTCGATCCCGCGGGCATCTTCTCCGCCTCCTCGATCGCGCTTTTCTACCGCGAGGTCTACTTCGGCGCCCTCGCAAGAGAGGTGGACCGGGTGAGCGGAAGTCCGCCAAACGCGGAACGCGGAACAGTGCGCCCCGAGCGTAGCGAGGGACGGAGCGCGGAACGGGAAGCCGCGAGTCCAGCGATCGGCGGCGTGGGCGCCGCGCCGGAACCTGAGGAAACGGGGCGGACGCTCCTCGACACGGATCCGGGCACGCCATCGGGCGCGGAACGCGAATCCGTTCACCCCGAGCGCAGCGAGGGGCGGAACGCGGAACGGCCAGCTCGCGCTGCCGCATCTCCCGTGCCGGATGCCGAGCCGGAGCTGGAAGAGGGCTGGAAGACTCTCCTGGACACGGGTGTCATCGGGCGGGACGAAGTCCCGCCAGGGGGAAGCCGCGATCAGGGACGTCCCGGCTCGCCGCGTGCGGAGTTCGCGTCCTGGTGCAAGGAGGACCATCCCTGGGAGAGGCAGGACGAGCTCGCGGAGATGATCCAGGACCTCGTCTTCCATATTCGCTCGCTCGGCCTCTACGCCGCCTACGGCGACGGAGAGGCTCCCGCCCCACCGCCTGTCGAGGTCCCGTTCCGGGCGGTGCTCCGGGCCGTCGAGCTGGGGCTTCACTACGAGAGGCGAGTCGAGGAGATCGCCACGCTTGCGCGGGAAGTGCTTCTCCTCTCGGGCCCGCTCCTTTCAGGGGACGAATCGGCGCTCCGGTCGCTCACGACCCATTTCGACGGGTTCCCGCAGGTTCCGGAAGCCCTTCGCGCGCTTCCCTCGCCGAAGCGGCGGGGGAGCGCCTCGAACGCCGAGGTCGATCGGGCTTTTGGCGAGAAGGCGCGGGACACGGCGGATCTCCTGCTCCGCTTTTCGGCACTCACGGTGCTTCGCCCGGAGTTCTCCAATCCCTTCCACGCCCTCGGGGTCCTGATCCAGGTCACGGCGACCGGCGACTGGGATCCCCTTCCGATGCGCGTCTTCCTCGGAGCGGCGGGCCTCGTTCCGGTCGGCTCCTTCGTGCTCCTCTCGGACGGTTCCGACGCGGTCGTGGTCGCGACGAACTCCCAGAATCCGCTAGCGCCGCAGGTCTGGCTCCGCGGCGGTTCCGGTCGGGTGATCGATCTCTCGCTCGAACCGGAGCTCAGCCTGAAGTCGGCCGTCCTGCCCGCCGCGTAGCGCGGCGGCGGCCCCGGAGGAGCTCCTCGAAGAGCTCGTGATAGGGCTTCACGCGCTCCTTCCAGTCGAAGGATTTCGCCCGCTTGCGCGAGTCCTCCGCGAGGGCGGCGAGCCGTCCCGAGTCGGCGAGAAGTCTGGAGAGCCCCGCGGCGAGCGCCTCCGGGTCCCCGGGGCGGACCACCACGCCGCAGTCACCCACGACCGCGCGCGTGCCGCCCACGTCGGTCGCGAGAACGGGAGTACCGGCGGCCAGAGCCTCGATGACCACAAGCGGCGTGCCTTCCGACACCGAGGAGAGGACAAGGAGACGCGCGCGTGCCATGCGCCGGGCGATCTCGGAACGCGAGAGCGCCGGGATCCACACCAGCCGCCCGGAAAGCCCCAGATCCTCGGCAAGCCCGGCGAGTTCCTCCCGGAGCGGCCCGTCTCCGACCACGACCAGCGAGTAGCCGGGGTGCGCGGGAAGCACCTTCGCGGCGGCCCTGAGCAGAACGTCGAACCCCTTCTGCCAGCGAAGGCGACCCACGGCGAGGATCTCGTTCTCCTTCTCCACATGGACGCCGAATTCCTCGACGTCGACCCCGGGCGGGGCGAGCACGGGATCGAGCCGCGGCAGGACCCGCCGCGCCTGGGGCACCATGTCCTCCGAGACACACGTCACGCCGTCGGTCGCCAGGCGGTAGAGAGGGTGGAGGGTCCGGACGTGAATGAGCCGCCTCAGGTCCGTGCCACGGAAGGTCACTACGAGCCTCGCGCCAAGCAAGAGCCGGGCCAAGGCGCCGACCGGGAAATCGGTGACCGAGTAGACGTTCACGATGTCGGGACGGAAGAGAAGGACCGCCGGGAACGCGCGGAGCAGGAAGTACGCCATCGTCCATCCCTTCCTCGCGTAGCGGGGAATGTCGCGCCACCCCGGACGAAGGCGTTCTGGCAGGTAGACGTCCGGCACAGCGAGGTCGAGGAGCCGCACATGCGCCGGGGGACCCACCGGCGGTCCGTGCGTGGCGCTGTGGATCGTGATGAAGAGGACCTCCGCCGGCGTGTTCTTCGCCAGGTGATAAGCCATGAGTCCCGAGCCGGGGAGGTTCGCCCGCGGATACTCCCCGACGATGAGGAGCCTCATCCGGCGAGGGCCTGCCGGGCGTGTTCGGTCGCCAGATTCTTCCCCAGAAACGCGATTGCCGTGAGGAGCCAGATCTCGTTGGACATAGCCGCGCCCTGCAAGATGAGCGCCGGAATGCTGGCGACGAGGGTCGCCCACGCGGCGAACCAGTGCCATCCGATCACGTCCGGCGCCTGGCTGGCAAGCACGATGCTGAACGAGGCGTGGATCCAGAGTGCCCGCACGACGAGAGCGAGGGCGAGCAGCCCGATGACCCCGCCCATGACGAAGAAGTGGAGGACGATGTTGTGGGGTACTCCTGAAAGGGCCATCCGCTCCCCGCGCACCTGGGCCGCCAGCGCACGGTGCGCGCCGAGCCCCGGGCCGAGCAGGGCGAACTCCGGATTCGAGAGCGCGCTCTTCCACGCGAACTCGACGTCGTTGAGGCGCGTCTCGGTGGATGTACCGCCCTCCTCGAGGATTCCAGTGAGCTTCGTCAGACGTTCCTGCCAGAGCGCCGACTGGTACACGATGTACCCGCCTCCCGCGGCCAGCGTCAGGACGCAGAGCGCGAGCCTCGCGCGCTTGGGGCGCCAGCCCAGTGGATTGAAGAGCCGCTCGGTGGGTAGTCGCAGGAACACGTAGAGGAGGCCCGCGAGAAGACAGAGAAGCTCCGTACGCGACTGGGTGTAGAAGGCGGCCCACAGCATCGACAGGAAGAAGAGGGTGCCGAGCAGCTTCCGCGAGAGGCGAAGCCGGTCCCAGGCCATCGAAAGGAAGGCGAAACAGTACGTCCCGCCGCAGGCGAGAAGGAGGCCAAGGCCGTTCGGCCCGCTGAAAGTGCCCCGGACCCGGCTCGTCCCTCTGTAGGGCGTGACGCCGAACATGTCTTCGCCGACCATGCCCTGCATCAGCGCGGAGATGACGGGGAGGAGGATCGATCCCAGGAAGGCGCAGCCGACCCAGTGGAGCTCGCGCGGCGTCCGGGCCGCGTTCACGATGAGGAAGACCAGGAAGAAAAGGGTGAGGTAGCTCAGCAGGAAGTTCGCGTCGCGCTCGGGATTCGGGCTCCCGCCGATCGCGAGAACGAGAACCAAGACGACCATGACGAGAGGTAGCTCGCAGTGCGTGAGGCGCACCCTTCCTCGATCGATGATGAGCCTGAGGAGGACGACGGCCAGAGTCACGGCGCCCACCACCTTGGCCACGGTGATCGTGCCGTAGGTCCCCGGCAACGTCTTGAGGGGGGAGAGGAAGATGAGGAGGCACACCCCCACGATCGGAGCCCGGACGATCAGGAAGAGCGCCACGGCGGCGGCGCTCCATCCCAGGAGCCCTTCGAGAACCCCGTCCAGCTCGCTCAAGTCGATCCTCCCGATCCATCTTCGAACTCGCCGCGGATCGTGTCCAGAGGGCCCGACGACTCGTCGCTCCGGCCATCCATGGCCTCCGCTCCTCTCCAGGGGGGCTCCGCCCCCCTGGGGCCCCCCGGGGG
>JACQVV010000140.1 GCA_016209595.1 Planctomycetota bacterium | reverse complement strand
CCCCTCCTGGACGAGCACGCGGATCTCCCGATCGGGGGACGCCTGCGCGACGCGGCGGCACTCGTCGAGGGTGTTGTCGCTCGAATGCCCCTCCACGAAGAGCAGCTCCGTCCCGGCGCCCATGCGAGGGAGCCTCCGGACGACCTCCTCGATGTTGCCGGCCTCGTTGCGGCAGGGGCAGACGACCGAGACGCGGGGCGCGCGGTCGAGGACGAGGAGCCCGAGGGGCCTCGCGACGATCCACCTCGTCAGGCAGAGCGATCGCAGCCCGGGCAGGTGAGCCAGGAAGCGGTTCGCGAAGGCGGCGACAAGCGGAATGCGCGCGGGCACGAGGATGTGCTGCCCCTCCCGCACGGTCTCGAACTCGGCGAGGTGGAGCAGGTTCCGGTCGTCGTGCGGGGTCGTCCAGTTGAGGAGCGGGAGCGGGTGTTTCTTCCCGACGGTTTCCGCGGCGGCGAGGATCGGCTGCCACAGGCGGCTGTACCAGTGCATGACGACGCGGGTGCGTGCGTGGCAGACGCGTCGGATCCGCCGGAAGGCCTCTCCGATGTCGAACAGGAACCCGAGGAGATCGGAGAGCACGACGTAGTCGAACGTCTCTCCGGGCAGGTCGAGCCTCTCGGCGGGCATCTGGCGGAAGTGGAGCTCCGGGTGGCGGCGCGAGGCGAGGTCGACCATGCCGCGGGAGAGGTCGACGCCGACGCCGTACGATGGCCTCAGCGAGGCGAGCAGGTCGCCCGTGCCGCTCCCGATCTCGAGGACGCGCGCCCCGGGGGGGACGTAGAACCCCGCGAGCCTGGAGATCGCCTCGTGGTACCCGAGATTCCTGGAGTGCCAGCGCTCTACCTCGAGCGCGTACCGATCGAAGAAGGACTCCCACCGGGACAGGTAGCCTTCGAGCGTCGACGGCGGGGGCTCTCCCCTCAGCGAACGCGCCAGCGCAATGGTTTCGGATGGCATCGTCTGGGCACCGTACGGAAACCCGAGGGAGTTTGTCCAGTGTCCCGCCTCACTGCGCCGGTAGCTCGTAGACCCGGATGACAGGACCGTCGGTCGCGCGCCCGGCTTCATCACGTGGCTCGAAGGTGACGGTCGGCCTGGCTGCTTCCAGGGTTTCGGCGAGATTCGCAAGTTGCCTTGCGTAGCCCTCGCGGGATCGGATGCGATCCCAGGTCCAATCCGCCAAGAACAGGTACCGCACGCCCATCGCGCGGTATTCGGCGAGTGTCCGTTCGCCCAGGTTCCAGGGCACCGTAACGTCGTACGCCCTACCACCCCATTCGGCGAGGGCGGCCTCGCGACAGGATGGATCCATCCCTGCGGCTTCGAACGCAGATCGGGATGGGATCTGTACTGCACGAGGTTCCGTCGCTACCCCCGCTCCCATCGGAAGGGCGGAACGCGCCCAGACGCTGGCTCGGACGCGCGTGTCCTCGCGCCCGCGGACGGTCGTACTCGCGACGTACTCCGCGACGCCTCGCACAGCGAGCACCGCGAGTAGCAGGAGGGTCGTGGCGCATTTGACGTGAGCATGCTTTGATCGCGCCGCAACCCGAGCCACGAGGAGACCGCAGAAGAGGGCTAGCACGGGAACGACCGGGAGGATGTAGCGCGGATAGTGGAGGGGGCGGCTCGCCATGTAGCAGAAGAAGGCAGCTCCAAATGCGATGGTGGGTAGGTGCTGGGCGCGGCTTCCGCTTCCGGGGCGCACCACGGCGAACACGGCGCCCAGGGCGCCCACAAGGCCCAGGTCGGGCCCCAGGACGGTTGCGTACTCCCTCAGGGCGGACACGGGCGCAGCCCAGAAGTGCGCTTCGGCCGCGAGGCGCATCTGATACGAGAATCCAATGTAGGCGAGCTTCGGATGGAGTACCGCGTACGGATTCGCCAGCGCGAATCCGGTTGCGGCAAGCGCGCACCCTGCCGTTCCCAGGGCGATGGCCCGCCGGCCTCCGATCCTCGGGAACTCGAGGAGGAGGGCCAAGGCGGGCGCCAGGGTGACCGACGCCCCGTTGTACTTGGCGCCGGCGGCCACGCCGACCCACGCGAAGGACCATAGGAGCGAGCTGGTGCGTCCTCCTGTCAGGTACCGGTGGGCGAGGGACAGGGCGCAGGACATCGCTAGCAGCAGGTGGACGTCGGGGACCACGAGCCGGCTCTGCTCGACGTGGAGGGGATGGACCGCGACGAGGCCCGCGGCGACGAGGCCCGCCACCGGGCCGCCCATTCTCCTGCCGAAGCGATGGAGGACCAGGAGAGTGACGAGAGCGAGGGCAACGGTCATCCCGCGCGCCGCCAGGTAGAAAGGCCTCGGCGAACTGAGGAACCACAACGTCAGCCGGTCTCTCGGCAGGTTGCCCGGTGGGTCGGTCGTCCAATCGACGAGCCCGATCGCCAGGCGATTCAGCGAGGTGATCATGTGTGACCTGCTGAAGAGGTGGGTGTCCGTTCCGCCCTCCTCGGCGAGCCTCAACGCGCAGCGCAGGTATCCGGGTTCGTCGGGATGCAGCTCGTAGGGCAGGCCCCAGTCGAGCTGACACGTGCGCGTCGCCGCGCCGAGGAACAGGACGCCGAGGAGCGCCCAGCGCTCCCATCTCTCGTACGTCGCGGCACCGGCATCGGGGCGCGTCACGTGCGGGGAACTGGGCTCTCTGTCCTGCGTGCTCATCGACGGCCGAACGGACCTCTGTCGCCGCGGGAGGACTCCAGGATGGCGCGGATCACATCTCGTCCCCGAAGCGCCGCTTCCGCTCGTCGGGCGGGATCGGGCGGTAGTCCAGGGGCTCCATCGTGAAGCTCCCCCGCCCTTGCGTCAGCGAGCGCAGCGTCGTCGCGTAGCCGAACATCCCCGCGATCGGCACCGTCCCGTGGACGATCGAGAGCGCGTCCTGGGAGTCGACCTGCGTGATCTCCGCGCGGCGGCGGTTGAGGTCGTTGAGCACCTCTCCGAGGAAATCGCTCGGGGCGTAGGTGTCGAACTTCATGTGCGGCTCCAGGATGGAGCTTCCCGCCTTCTCGAGCGCGTCGCGCAGCGCCATCGCGCAGGCCGCGACGTAGGCCCCCTCGGTCGCGTCGGTCGGATGCGGCGAGCCCCCGACGAGCGTGATCTTGACGTAGGTGAGCGGGTATCCCCACTTCCCCCCGCCGAGGGCGCTCGACTTCGCGCCCTCCTCGACGGCGGCGTGGAAGGCCTTCGGGACCGAGTCGGGCGTCAGGCGGTTCTCGACGACGACCTGCGTCTTCGAGGGGTTCGGCTCGACGCGGAGGACGACGTGGCCGTACTGCCCCTTGTCGCCGAGCTTCTTGACGAACTTCCCGTCCCCGTCGGCGGCGCGCAGGATCGTCTCCTTGTACGCGACGCGCGGCTCGCCGAAGTTCGCGGCGATCTTGAACTCCCGGAGCATCTTCTCTCGCAGGATTTCGAGGTGGAACTCCCCCATCCCGCTGACGATCGTCTGGCCCGTCTCCTCGTCCATGCGCCACGTGAAGGTCGGGTCGTCCTTGGCCATCCGCTCGAGCGTCTGGAGGAGCTTGTCGCGGTCCGCGCTCGACTTCGGCTCGATCGCCATCGAGATGACGGTGTCGGGGAACTCCATGCT
>JACQVV010000134.1 GCA_016209595.1 Planctomycetota bacterium | reverse complement strand
GGGGCGTGGGCCGAACTCGCCGGAGCCGTCGACGGGTTCGATGGCCCCCAGTGGCAGCGCGCGCTCGTCTCCGCCGACGCGGCGCTCTTGGCCCTCGGGGACCTGGCGGGGGCCGACGACTCCATCCGCGAGGCGCGCGCGTGGATCGAACTCGCGCGAGCAAGAGCCCTGGATCGAACGGCCGATGGGCGGCGGATTCTTTCCGCCATCGAGCGAGGGCTCACGATCGACCCTGAGGGGCCCCATCTGCTCGCGGAGCACGGCTGGATCCTGTGGAAGGCCGATCCTTCCGGAACGAGGGTCGAAGAGCGCGCGCTCGAGGATCTTCGCGCCGCCGTGGCGGCCGCCCCGCGTTTCATTCTGGCCCACGCCCGCCTGGCCGAGATCCTTCTCGCATCGGGCCGAGTCGGTGAAGCCCGAAAGGAGGTGGAGACGCTCGCCGGTCTGGCTCCGGACCATCCCGACCTGCCGCGCCTGCGGCGGGATCTCGAAGAATGAGGAACTTGTGGCTGACCGGGTCGGTTGTATAATCGAAGACGCTCGCCTCGCTAGCGTAGCTCAACGGTAGAGCATCCGCCTTGTAAGCGGATGGTTGGGGGTTCGATTCCCTTCGCTAGCTCCAGCGCGAGTTTTCGAGGACGTAGATCGGAGAGGTTCCCGAGCGGCCAAAGGGGTCGGACTGTAAATCCGATGGCTCAGCCTACGAAGGTTCGAATCCTTCCCTCTCCACAGTCTTCAGCCTTCAGCCTTCAGCCTTCAGGCTTCAGCGCGGGAGCAGGCGCCTTTTCTTTTTCTGAAGCCTGAAGGCTGAACCCTGAAGCCTGTTGCGGGTGTAGCTCAATGGTAGAGCGCCAGCCTTCCAAGCTGGTTACGAGGGTTCGATTCCCTTCACCCGCTCCAGAGAATCCAGGGAGAGCGCGCCCGCAAGTTCCATGCGCTCAGTATCTTGTGGCTTGCACGACCCCTCCAAGCGAATTCTGAACCAAAGGGGCGCGTGGGCTGTTTTTTTCTTGACAGCCTGGCCGCTTGGCCGTACAGTGGCAGTTCGTCACTCGTCCCTGGACATCGCTGCTGTAGCTCAATCGGTAGAGCACATCCTTGGTAAGGATGAGGTCATGGGTTCGATTCCCATCAGCAGCTTGAGCATAGCGTTGGCGGGTCCGCACCGGACGGCCCCTTGATAAGGAAGGGGAAACGGGGCGAGCCCGCCGTATCGCATCTGCCGGCCGCGAAGGTCGCCTTTGTTCCACCGAATCAACGAGTCATCCGATGCGAGAATACGTGACGCTCGAGTGCGGGGAGTGCGGGGAGCGGAACTACCGCACTCAGCGGCAGACGCGAGGAGGCGAAGGGAAACTCCAGCTCAAGAAGTTCTGCTCCCGCTGTGGGAAGCACACGGGCCACAAGGAAAGAAAGAAATAGGGGCGAGGCGAGGGCGGGGCGGGGGGGCTCGCGGCCGCCCCGCCCCGCGTCGTGCTATGAAACACAGGGCAGTAGCTCAACTGGTAGAGCAGCTGATTCCAAATCAGCAGGCTGGGGGTTCGAGCCCTCCCTGCCCTGCTAGGAGCCCATCCACACGCCAGGACCGAGCCCTGCGGCAGGAGGGTTTGTGGATGGGCTCCAGGTCGGGAGATCGAGAGACGAACCAGACAACCTGGGCGTGAACCGCGTGGAGATCTTCGCCTACAAGTCGGATCAGGGACTTTGGTGCCGCCGCGTGACCGCGGTGGCGGCCCTTCTCATCGCGTTCTTCGGCTGTCACAAGCTATACGTATGGGTCTACCACACCGTGGGCAAGATGGACGAAGTCCTCTGGCTCTTCCCCGGTGAGGTCCTGCGGCGAAACCTCGTGCCGGCCATGGAGATGGGAATCCCGATCTCCCCGACCCTGTGTTTCACGGTCGGGCTCGCCCTCCTGGCCGTCTACCTCGCGTGGGAGTTCGTCGGAAACCACGAGAAGACAGTGGAGTTCCTGGTCGAGACGGAGAAGGAGCTCCGGAAGGTCTCCTGGCCTTCCTGGTCGGAGCTCAAGGCGTCCTCGGTCGTCGTGATCCTGGTCGCCCTGTTTCTTGGACTCTATCTCTTCGCCGTGGACATCCTGCTCAACCTCGTGCGCAAGGCGATCCTCTAGAAACGGCAGGGTGACGATGTCGGAGGAGGACAACATCCAGACAGATGTGACGGCTGGCGAGACCGGCGCGGGCGCGGTGCGCACCGCGAGCGCACCCGGCGCCGAGCCCGCGGCGGCCGGAGGAGACGCTCCGGAGCCCGAGACGCACGATCCGGCATGCGGAACTGTCGCGGAGCCGGAGACCGCTTCGGCTGCCGCGCCGGAGCCCGGGAGTCCTGCCCTGCCCCAACCCGCTCCGGTCGTTGAGTCAGAGCCGGCCGGTGCCAAGCTCCCGGAGCTGGAAAGTGCGGCGGAACTGGAGCCCGCCCTGGCAGCGACTCCGGAGCCCGCTGGCGCCGAGGCCCCCGCCGAGCCGGCTCCGGCCGAGCCGGGAGCGGCTCCCGCGGAGGAGGCCGTTCCGGCGACGGCAGCGGGTGCCCCGGCGCCCGAGGCGGAGGAACGACTTTCCTCTCCCCCGGCGGAGACGGTCGCTCCCGTTCCAGAGGCTCCGCGGGTGCCGCGCTGGTACGTCCTGCGCGTCCAGGCGGGGCGCGAGGACTTCGTGAAGCGCAACCTCGACAAGATGGCCCGCTCGGAGGGGCTCACGGAGAGGATCCTCCGGGTCCTCATCCCGAGCGAGCTCGTCTCCGAGATGAAGGGCCGCAAGAAGACCGTCAAGGAGAGGAAGCTCTACCCCGGCTACATCATGGTCCAGATGCTCCCGGACGAGGAAACAATCTATCACGTCCGGGGCACGCAGGGCGTTGGGGACTTCGTCGGGGGGGGCGCGACGAACGCGCCCGACCCTCTCCCGGAGCATGAGGTCGAACGCATCCTCGGTGCGGCGGAGAAGGGAACGGAGGAGCCGAAGCTCAACATCCAGTTCAAGAAGGGCCAGAGCGTGAAGATCAAGAACGGGCCTTTCGAGAACTTCACGGGCGTCGTCGAGGAAGTTTCCCCGACCAAGGGGACGATCCGGGTCATCGTGACGATCTTCGGCCGGGCGACGCCGATCGAGGTCGAATACTGGGAAGTGGAAGCGATCTAGGGGCGATTAAAGAGATGGCAAAAGCTCCACCCGCTGGAGGAAGAGGCGGACCGGCGAGACCCGCCGGAGGCGGCAGCAAGGTCGTGCATGCCAAGATCAAGCTCCAGGTTTCGGCCGGCGAGGCGAACCCCCAGCCGCCCGTCGGCCCGGCGCTTGGCCAGCACGGCGTCAACATCATGGACTTCGTGCGGCGGTTCAACGACCAGACGATGGCGATCAAAGGGACGATCCTTCCCGTCATCATCACCGTTTACAAGGACAAGTCGTTCGACTTCATCACCAAGAGCCCGCCGGCGGCTGTCCTCCTCAAGAAAGCGGCGGAAATCGCCAAGGGCGCGCAAAACGCGGCGACCGAGGTCGTCGGCAAGGTCAGCCGGGCGCAGGTCGCCGAGATCGTCCGGACCAAGATGGAAGACCTGAACGCCAACGACGAGGCCGCGGCGGCGCGGCAGATCGAAGGCACCGCCCGCAGCATGGGCATCCAGATCGTGGACTGACGAGTTCGAGAGATGAAACAACACAGCAGGCGCTACAACACGGCAGCAGGGCTCCGGGACATCAAGAAGCGGTACGGGGTGCCCGAAGCCGTCCAGATCCTGAAGGCTTTCCCTGACACGAAGTTCGACGAGACGATCGAGGTCGTGATGAGCCTGGGGATCGACCCCCGTCACTCCGACCAGCAGGTGCGCGGGACGGTGAGCCTGCCTCACGGGACGGGCAAGTCGGTCCGCATCCTCGTCTTTGCCGAGGGCGAGGCGGCCGAGCAGGCGAGGGCGGCCGGCGCGGAGTTCGTCGGGGCCGCGGATCTCGCCAAGAAGATCGAGGGCGGCTGGTCGGACTTCGACATCGCGATCGCGCCGCCCGGAATGATGAAAGTCGTCGGCAAGCTGGGCAAGGTCCTCGGTCCACAGGGCAAGATGCCTTCCCCGAAGTCGGGCACCGTCACCGACGACGTCGCGAAGGCCGTGAGTGAGTTCAAGGCGGGGAAGATCGAGTACAGGAACGACAAGGGCGGAAACGTCGCGGCTCCCGTAGGGAGGAAGTCGTTCCAGTACGAGCAGATCGTCGAGAACGTGGAGGCCTTCCTCAACCACATCAAGGCGGCCAAGCCTCCGGGGGCCAAGGGAGGCTACATCCGCAAGGCCGTCCTCACCACCACCATGAACCCCGGCATCCTGCTGGCGGTCTAACGGAGAAAGCGCGATGTCGAGGGTTCTGAAGGCACGGATGGCCAGCGAATACGAGGAGTTCTTCCGCGGGCGCCCGGCGATCCTCTTCGTCGAATACCGGGGTGTCACCTCGGCGCAGTCGGTCGGTCTCCGGCGCGCGCTCCGCAAGGAGGGGATGCGGCTCCGCGTGATCAAGAACTCGCTTGCCGGCAAGGCGCTGGAGTCCCTCTCCGTCACCGTGTCCGACGAGCTCCTTGCGGGACAGATCGCAGCCGCGGTCGGCGGGACGGACGCGGCGGCCCTGTCCAAGGCCGTGACAAGGCTCGCCCGGGAAGTCCCCGTCTTCAAGGTAAGGGGCGGGGTACTCGAGGGGAGGTCGATTGGTCCCAAAGATGTGGAGAAGCTCTCGAGGCTCCCCTCGCGCGAGGCCTTGCTCGGCCGGCTCGCGGGCTGCCTCCAGGCGCCGCTCGCGAACCTCGTCGGGACGCTCTCCCAGATTCCGGCGTCGCTGGTCCGCGCGCTCGATCAGATCCGGAGAGAGAAGGAGGCGCAGGAGGGCGTGTCCCATTCCGGTCCGGCCGCATCTGGGGCCGGCGATGGGCCGAGCCCGGAGGCGGCTCAAACCTCCGCGCAGGCCGAAGAAAAGTAGAGAAACAACCACCCAAGGGTAGGAGTCGTAAAGATGGCTGAAGAGAAAACCGCCACGGCGACCGAGGCGGGCGAGAAGAAGGCGAAGAAGCGGGTCGAGGTGACCGGCGACGTGCAGAAGGTGCTTGACGCCGCCTCGAAGCTCCCGGGAGCCGACCGGGCGAACCTCGTGGTCAAGATCGTGGAGAACCTGACGGCGCTGGAGCTCTCCGGGCTCGTCGATCTCCTCCAGGACGTTTTCGGCGTCACCGCCGCCGCGCCGATGATGGCGATGGCTCTTCCCGGCGCCGGGGCGGGCGGCGGCGAGGCGGCCCCGGCGGCCCCCGCGAAGACCGAGTTCGACCTCGTCCTCCAGACCCTTCCGGCCGACAAGAAGATCCCCGTGATCAAGGTCGTGAAGGAGATCACCGGGCTGGGCCTGAAGGAATCGAAGGCGCTGGTCGACGAGGTCCCCAAGTCGATCAAGGAGAAGATCTCCCTGCAGGACGCGGAGAAGTGGAAGAAGCAACTTGAGGAGCAAGGGGCCACCGTCGAGATCAAGTAGTGCGGCGGCCGCCCCCGGCTGGGCCGGGCGCGGCTCTTGCCATGTCCGGGGTCGCGGAAGCGCTCCGGGAGGTGCGTGGGTCCATCGAGTACGAGCGACATCCGGAATTGAGAACGAGGCACACGGGGAGGGCGAACGCGCGCCCTTTCCGTGTCGCCGTTTCCCGGGCCGGCCGGTCGCCTCTTTCCGCCGATCGTTTCCCCTCTGCCTCCAGGCGAGGATGAGATGCAGATCCGAGACTACGCCAAGCACAAGACCGTCGTCGAAGTCCCCAACCTGGTCGAGCTCCAGCTCAAGGCCTACAACCACTTCCTGCAGCTCGACCGCCCGTCGATCGACCGCCGGAACCAGGGACTCGAGGCGATCCTGAAGGAGCTCTTCCCGGTCAAGAGCTACGACGAGAAGATGACGCTCGACTACCTCGGGCACGAGCTCGGACGCCCGCGGTACTCGCCCGACGAGTGCCGGCGCCTGAAGCTCACCTACGGGGCGCCCTTCAAGGTGCGCTTCCGGCTCGTGAAGGAGGAGTCCGTCGAGGAGGAGGTCTACCTGGGCGAGATCCCGCTCATGATCGGGGGCGGGGAGTTCATCATCAACGGCTCGGAGAGGGTGATCGTCAGCCAGCTCCACCGGTCACCAGGCATCGACTTCGACGAGGAGGTCCATGCCGGGGCCAAGAAGCTCCAGGTCTGCTGGATCATCCCG
>JACQVV010000133.1 GCA_016209595.1 Planctomycetota bacterium | reverse complement strand
GGTCTCCTTCCATGGCATGGGCGCGCCCTCCGGCGCGCTGACATACCCGAAGTCCAACCTGTAACCCAAGCTCCCGGTCAGATCTGTTACCAGGGTACCCGGTTTGCACCCGTACGGAACTCACCGGTCGCCGCCGGGTTTCGACGCAACCTCGTGCCGCGTCGCCCCAACAATCACTCGCTCCGCCGCGCTGTCAAGACGATTTCGACGTGCGCGGTCTTCCCGACCTCGACCACGACCTCCTGTCGCACGGTCGCGAAGTGCGCGTCGAACGTCCGGAGCCAGTGCGTGCCCGCGGGGACACCTTCGAGGCGAAACGTCCCGTCGCCGTGGAGGTCGAGGAGGGCGTGGTAGGGGTTCTGGACGCCGACGACGTAGAGGGGCGCCTGATCTCCTGCGGCTGGGCATCTCGCTCGGCGCGCGGCATTCCTCGATGATGCGAGTTGCTCCTCTCGAGCGCGGTAGAGACACTCCACGCGTCCCCATCCCTGAACGCGCAGAAGCGGGTATGCGAAGTCGCTGGTCTTCTTCTGTTCGATCGAACGCCGCAGGGGATGGGTCAGGAACGGATCGACCGAGTCGTTCGCATAGTAGTGGAACCTCTCGGGGACGTTGAGCATCTCCTCATAGGCTTCCATACGGCCGGGGAAGATTCGTCCGCCCGCCGGCTCGAACGCCTCGATGCCTCGCATGAGAAGGCTCACCCGCCAGACTCCCGCGTAGGTCCCAGGCTCCACCAGGCGAAGGCAGTCGCGGAGGGCCAGCACGTTCACTGTGCTGGGCGCGTAGACCCACTTCGTCCCCTCTTCGATGTGCGGGTTCCCGGCGTACACGTTGGTGAGCGACAGCTCGAGGGGCTTCTGCGCGGGAAACGAGGGGGCCAGCTCCCACGTGTCCTCCTCCACGTTCTCGACGAAGACCGCGGTCCGGTAGACAGGGGGTCGTTCCCTCGCGAGGGAGGACAGCTCCGGATCGCGGATGAGGATCTTCCCCTCGATCCTTCCCCGCGAGATGGGCGCGCGGACTGGGGTCGAGATGGAAGAGTCCTCCGCGGCTTCGAGTTCGTCGCACACCTCTCCCTCGCCGGGTTCGCGCCCCATCGCTACGCTCCAGAACTCGTAGACCTGCCGTTGCTCGATTCCTAGATCGCCCTCGGCCACTTCCCCGGCCCGCACCCGGACGGGCCTGCGAACGTTCTCGAAGAAGGGATCGAACGTGCGCAGCCAGTAGAGCCCCGGGGGGACCCGATCGAGGACGAACTCGGGGGACCCGACCAGATCGACGAGAGCATGATAGGGGTTCTGGACGCCGACCACGAAGAGGCGCTCGGTTGCCCCACCCACGCAGACCATGTCGATCCCGCCCGAGCCTTCGACCATGGCCCACCCCCAATAGCAGGATTGGACGTCCGGGTTCCCTCCATCTCCAGGAGACCCTCCGCTCGAATTCAGAAAGACGTTCGGGCGGTCCTGCGCCCCGGGCCAGAGCGGGTTGATCTCCCACGACCGCCGAGCGAAGTGCCAGGCCGGCCCCAGGAAGTCCTCGAACGGCTCGACTTGCGGCGTCATCAGGCACATGTTGACGAAGTCCTCGCCTCTCGGGTAAGGGAGGCCGTGCTCGGCGATCGCCCTGGTCCGCGCCAAATCGAGCGCATAACGCTCCGGCGGCTTGCCCGAGGGCCCGTCCTCCGGCCGATAGATGCGGCCGAAGTCGTGATCGCCGGGAATCCCCTTGATTAGAATCCCAAATTTGTCCCCCGGGAGGCAGAGGACGATGGGCGGATCGAACATGTATCGCGACATGCGGTTGAGCTTGTGCTCCGCCCCGGCGCAGTTCCGCCAGACCACCGTCTCGACGTTCTTGGCGGGGGGAGGGCCGCCCAGCGCAGCCTTCCATTGGTTTTCTGGCACGTTTTCCAGAAAGACCGCTGTCAACCAAGGACTCGCTCGACCCGTCGCCACCGCGCGAATCTTGTCGCTCGCCAGCCGCACTCGCCCATGGATTCGACCGAGGTGCGCGGGGAGCTCGGGGAGGGGCAGGTCCGGGCGTGCCAGATCGTGACTGCCCTGGTTTGCGGGGACCTCCGCGTCACTCGTCTGGGTATTGTCCAGAGGAGATGCCGGATCCTCCTGGCCGCCCGGCTCATCGCGACAGCAGCCCGCCATGAAAGGCAGAGCCAGGAGCGACAGGAAGGCGATCCCTCCTGGCGGCGCCCTGGAGACGATCGCTCTGCCCATCGGGGTAGCTCCTAGTACGGCCGAAAGATGACGTATGGGTGAGCCTCGTCCGTTCCGGCCTTGCTGAGCTTGTCGATGAAGTCCAGGCTGACGACACTCAGCCGGTCACCCTCCATGCTGGGAAACCGCTGGATGGCCATGTCATAGACGGCCTGGAAGTACCTGAGGAGCATGGTCCGGACGGCTCCGTCGAGGTCGTTGCCAGCGACCAGATAGTCCTTCTCGGCGTTGAAGCGGCTGAAGGATCCGCGCACGGCGTGGTTGAAGTGGTTCACGAATTGCCGGGACACTCTGTGGTACGTATGGAAGGAGGCGGCACCCTCGCTCCCGAACACTTCGATCTCATGGGAGAGGGGCCCGATCTCGCCGTGTGCTGCGAGAAAGGCCTCGTAGCCCTGGATCGCTCGCCTGTCTCGCTCGGGCTCCGTGTCCACTCGATAGAGGCGGCGGAACGCCTCGATGCCCCTGCCCATGAGCGCGCCGTGGAACTCGGGGTCGAGAGGCTCGCCGGGTGGGTCCCACAGGTGCAGGGCGTTCCTCTCCCGCACGTGGAACCACTCGTGCCCCATCACGATTTGAGCCAGATCGGCCTCGTTGTGCGTCTCTTGGTGCAGCTTGCTCAGGGCGATGCCGTAGGACCTGAGCCGCTTGAAACGCATTCCCGCTTCGTCCCTGGGTGACACCGTGATCATGTCATAGACGTCCCAGTATTCGCGCTTCTGGTTGAGCGTGAGCGCAACGATCGTGCTCTCCGCACCGAGCCACAGGACACGCTGGTCCAGGCCGAACGGCTCGTTCTTTTCGGGGTCCCAGTACTCCGAGAGATTCACCTTGATGGTCAGAAGCTGTTCCTTGAAGTTTCTGACGATCAACCGGCGATAGGAATCCTCGAGCTTCTTGATGTCCTCGTCGTCGTCCGTCTTGACGTCGTCGGGTGGATCCCCGAAGAAATCGTCGTTGTTCTCTTCTCGGTCCGGGAAGTCGTACTTCGCCGGCTCCGTGAACCTCCCGGCGAGCGCCACTGCCGTCAGCGGGATCTCGGAAGGCCCCAGGCCGCGGCTCTTGCGAGTCGCCACGCGGAACGTGGCGTCGAGAAGAGCTCCGACGTTCCCCTCCGTCCCGCTCTTGGTCGAATCCCGCGGCTGAACGGAAAACTTCCAGACCGACCGCAGGTCCGCCGAGTCGTCCTCCAGCAGTCCCAGGATCACGGGCGTCCGCTCGGTGTCGCCCGTGGGCGAGAGGTCGTTGTTTCCGTCCTGGAACCAGACATAGACGAACGGCTCCTTGGTCGTCAGGGGGACCCCCGCATCGCCGTCCAGCCCGAACTGCCATGCGTACTCGTCCGCTTTGTCATTGCCCTCGCACTGGAACTTGTAGACGACCGGAACCTCCACGCCGAGCGGGTCCGCGTGGTAGGCGCTTTGTTTGGCGAGGACGGGGGGAGGGGCCTCAGGATTGACGTCGCCTCCCGCCGGCGGTTCCTTGTCGCTGGGCAGCAGGCCCATGTAGTAGTGGGCGGACGCGACCCAGAGAGTTGCGCTCCCGACCCGGCCCGCCACGTCATTCGTTGGCGCGCCGGAAAGGATGGCTTTGGGAACGATCCACCCGTGGTTTGGGACCTGGATGGGCTGGTATGCGCCGGACAGCGCAGGCTTCTCGTAGGGATCGGGGAACGTCTCGAGGATCGCGACCAAGGGCTTGCCTGAATCGGACCGCCAGGTCGAGCCAAGCGCGTCCTTATCGACCTCCACGAGACGAATGTCCTCGAGGGCGACTGGGGCCGCGGCCTCGGGGAAGTCCTCGGCCAGCTCCCCTCTTCGCGTGAGCGTCGCCAGCCGCCCCTCGAGGACAAGGTCGAAGCCGACCGGCAGCCGCGCTTCGAGCAGGAACCCGTCGCGGTCCGGGTCAATGTCGTCCGGATCCGCGGGGCTGACGCTGCCGTAGGGGAGCCCGTCGAGGGACACGATCCGAACGTCCGGCGGTGCGACCGCTCCGTAGACCGTCTGCTTCCCCTCCTCTTCGAACGAGAGGAGATCGACGAACGCTGCGATGATCTGGGCGTGGTCGTCGTCGATCGTGTCGCAGAAGACCCCGGCCTTGCCGGAGTCATCGACCCTGAGCGTGAGCATGCCACCGATCGTGCGGTCGGGGAATGCCTGCCGGATTCGCTCGGCATTGACGGGGAAGGGCGTGCCGATGGCCGGTCGGAGCCCGCCGCCTCCTTCGATCACGGCGAAGTTGACGAGTAGCTGCGGTGGTTCCGTTCCCGGGGGAAGGGGCGGCGCGTGTGCCCTGATGATAAACGGGACCTTGGTGAGGAAGCCCTTGTGCCCGATCGCCCCGTTCCCCGAGACGACGTCCTCGAGCACGAGGTCCCCGCGAGCTTCCCGCTGCTGCTTCGTCTCGATGACAAAGAACGTCTCGACCTTCACGGGCTCGCTCGTGGCATCGCGGAAGCCGGGGAGCGAGATTTCGACGGGCACCGTCAGCGGCTCGGTCGCCTCGGGGGAGAGGGCCTGAGCGTCCACCACGAAGACGGACTCCGCGTATCCGTATTCGTCGCTCCGCGAGGTTTCGGAGGTGAAGAAGCCGAGGCCGGGGGGCGCGTCCTCTCCGAGCTCAAACCGCACGGTCTCCCGCTTGAGTGCGGCACCCTCGATACCGGTCGCCTGAACGCGGAACGGCCGATCGAGGGCGCTGCCGGGGAGGGCAGGCAGTGGATACACGCCCTCGTTAGTGAGGTTGGGGAGCAGCGCGTCGAAGTGAAAGAGAACGGTCCGCGCGCTTGCGCTCGCCTCGCGGAAGACGCGGGCTCGGACCGTGTTCCTTCCGGGGGAAGTCGGCGTGAAGTAGATCCCGGCCTCGCTCGAACCGTTTGAGAAGATGGCGAGCCCCTCAGCGTGGTTGAAGAGTCCGCTCCCCTCGATGACCTCGAAGGCGACGGGGACGAGGGGAACGCTGCTCCCGGGGGACGAGAGGTTGACGACCCGGACGATCATGGGGAGTAGGCCCTCGCCCCGCCCCACGATGCACGTCTGACTCGCCGCAGTCCGGCCCTCGGCCACCATCTCGACATAGAGAAGGGGCTCGGCCGGAGGCTTGGGCGGGAGGATCTCCTCCTCGGCCGTCGCCGTGAACTCCACCTGGGGACCAGTCACTCCTCCGATCTCGTCCCGGGCGCCGATCTTGACCTTTCCGGGTGACGAGGGGAGGCGGAAGCGGTTCGATGTGTCGCCATTCGCGTTGGTCAGTGTGGCCGCTGCCTCGAGGCTCCCCGATCCGGCGGACCACCGGAAGATGCTGCCTTCCACGCGGATCCGGGTCGAGCGATCGACCTTCGCCATCCCCAGGACGAGAGGGTTCGGGAGGACGGACCCCACGGTGCGTGTCTGGCCGTTCCCGGAGACGATGATCGGAACCGGGTGGACGGCGAACGAGATCGACTTCTCGGCGAAGCCACCCTGCGTGATGAGGAGCTTCCGCAAGGCGGCCCAGCGGTTCTCGAGGGCGACCCGGAGCGCCTCGATCGCCTGGCCGTGGTCGCCGGGCTGGGACTGGAGCTCGGCGATCTTCCCCTCGAACGCGGCGATCTGCGCCCGGAGCTTCCGGAGGTTCTGGACGACGTGCGGCGCCGCGCCGGGCGGGAGGTCCACGAGGTGCGCCTCGACTCGCACGGTGAAGGACCCGATCGTCTCGAAGGGCACGGGAGCGGAGGCGAACCGTCCCGCGGAGGCCTCGCGGAAGGCGAGGCGCGTGTCGGGCTCGACGACGCCGTAGACGGCCACCTGGCCCTCGCGGATCGGTCCCGAGTCCTGGGTCACCGTGACCTCGAAGACGAGCGACTGTCCCGCGAGGAGGAAGCCCGGGAACTCGGCGTCCGGCGAGGCAGGGCGGACCTCGATGGCTACCTGGATCGCGGCGACGGCTGGAGAACTTGCCGCCGCAAGTAGAGAGAGAGAGAGAGAGTTGCGACGAAGACCGTTGCCTTCAGTCTACCGTTCATCTCCGGGCCCCCTTTCCCCTACGGACTTCTGTGCGAGAGACCGCGCCACCAGGGCGCGGTCGAGCTCCCGCTGGAGATCCGCCTCCTCGCGGGTGTAGATGCCTTGGTCTACGAGTAGGTCGTAGTCGAGCCCCGAAAAAGTCTCGGAGTCCTGGGAGCTTGCCGGGATATCGCCGGCCCTTACGGCTGCGATCGCAGCTTCGACGGCCTTTTCCAGGTCGCGATGTGCGCGGGGGGCGGGACCGCTCCGCGGACCGGGCGGGGTGCGGTTCGCGACCGGGAGTGAGGGTTCCCCGGTCTCGTGGCGTGGCAGGAGTACGGCGCTCGCGAGGAGTGCCGCGAGCGCGACGAGGACGCCCGCCGCGGCGGGTCTTGCCCAGCGGGGCCGGGAAGTTTCGGGCCTGCCGCACGAGACCGTGCGCCGGATCCCCGAGGTTTCTTGCGAACGCGGCCAGAAGTCGAACGAGACACGAAGGTCGAGGGATTCCTTGGACACGAGACCCGTCCGAACGAGGTGAGCCACGATGGCTCTCGCGTTTTTCGCCATGGCGGCGTCGAAAGGCACGCTCGCGAGGACCGTGGCGAAATTCGCGGCGGCGTCCGCGTGCCGGCCGCGGAGGTAGTGCGTGACTCCGAGCAAGTAGGCCGCGCGGGGCGACCGAGGGTCGAGCCGGAGGGCCTGGGCGTAGTCCTCGGCCGCGCTTTCGAGGTCCCCGGCGGCCTGGCGAAGCAGCCCGCGATCGACGTGCGCCTTGGCGCTCGGGGCGAGCTCGATCGCGCGGTCGAGGGCCGCAAGAGCTTCGTCGTTCTTCCCCATGCGTAGAAAAACGAGCGCCCGTGCGTGGTGAGTCTCGGGTGTCCTGTCGTCCAGCGCGAGGGCGCGGTCGAGGTCTGCCAGAGCGAGATCGATCTGGCCGATCAGAAGATGGGCGATGCCGCGCGCGCGGTAGCTTTCGTGGTCCCTGCCGTGGCGCGAAATGGCCTGCGAGTAGAAGGCGATGGCCCGGGCGGGGCTACCCCGGCGAAGTGCTTCGCCTCCGAGCCGGACGATATCCTCATAGTCCTCGGTGAGAAGCCGGAGCGCCTCGTCGAGCCGGTCGGGCTTGACGTGCCCCTCGAGTAGCAGAAGAGCGAAGGGGAGCGCGCTCCCGGCCGCCTTCTCGCGAATCGCCCGGCAGGCGCCCTCCGGGGAGAGATCGCCTCGGCCGAGGAGGATCTCGACCAGCCGCTTGTCGGTCGGCGAGAGCGACCCTAGAGGAAGTGACCTGGACGCTCGGCGCACTTGGATACCTCCGTGCTGTCCAGGGAGTCAATTTAAGCGCGATGCAATCTCGGCGCAAGAAAAATCTTGGCGCCTCACTGGAAACCGGAGACCGCAATGTCCGGGCCAGGGAAGGCGCAGCTCGGCGGCGGCTTCCATGTGAAGGAGCTCCCTCCGGCCCGGGTCACGGAGAAGAAGGAGCCGGTCGCCGCAGGCCTCGCACGCTGGGCGAGAAGCCAGCGGGCGAAGCAGTCGGATCCGCCGCTACTCGGGTGTCGGACGGCCGATGCGAGTCGCAAGAGACGCGCTCCTCGCGGTCCGGCAGGCGACAGCGCTCCCGCGGGGCAGGGCAAGGGCGAGCTGGTTGCCTTAGCAGGCCGACTGGAAAGTCATTCGGGCTGCGCGCGGCTCTTTCGGCCGATCTCTTCGTTGCTCGGCCGCGGCGTAGCAGGGCTACGCCTGGCGGCCTCGCGCCTCGATCTCGGCCGAAATAGCTCGCGCTCGCCTCCAAAGCACCTTCCAGTCGGCCTGTTAGGACCCTGTCGCTCCCGGTACTCC
>JACQVV010000132.1 GCA_016209595.1 Planctomycetota bacterium | reverse complement strand
GTGTTGACGCATTTATTTCCTCACAGCCCCTTACAGTCGGCCTGCTACCGCCCCGACTCGCGCGACTCGCTCCAGATCCCGAGCCCGGCTTCCCGTGCCTGCGCCTCCGCCTTGCGGAAAATCTCGGCATACGTCACGTTCGGCGGGTACTCCCTGGCCCTTGCAAGACCGGCGCGAACGAGTTCTAGGTTGACGAACACCCGGCGGTTCTCGTAGACGGTGTAGACATAGGCCAACCGGCGCCCGAAGTGGTCGCGCTCCTCGAGGTCGAAAGACAGGAGGACCTCGCCTGAATCGAGGATTTCTTTGTTGAACGCCGACGCCTCCGGGCCGAAGGGTTGCGTGGGTTTGTTCGGGTGGACGGTCTCGGGCGTGTCGATGCCGATGTATCGGACGGACTCCACCTTGCCGTCGATCTCGACCTTGATCGTATCGCCGTCCACCACCCGGACGACCCGGCACGAGACGCAGTCCTCGGGCGCCTCCACGGGCTGGACTTCGGGCGCGGCTCCGGTGACCCTCCCCGCACTCTCGGAGGTTCGCTCTCCCGGGAGATCGTCGCTCGCAGGGGGTTTCCGGGCGGGGGAGCGGGTCTCCGCGCCTGGCCGATCGCCGCACGCTTGGGAGGCGAGGAGGATAGCCGCCACGAGCGTCCATGCGGTCCAGCGCGCCCGGAAACCAAAGTCACGTCGGAAGGGGCCCATCCGATCTCCCCGGCAGATCAGCCTTTCGGGTGAAAAGCAGAACGAACCGCAGACCGGCAACAAAATCGCTATGATTCTAACATGTTGTGGATGGAGCGCAAGTTGTTTGTGGATAAGGTGCTGATCGGACGTTGACAAAGTGTCGGCAACTCGCCAGTTTCGCGCGGGAGGTTGAAAGTCTCTGGAAAGTCGGTCGGTTCCCGGCAGAGGGGCCGTCCATGAGGAGGTGGTTCATGTGGAGAAGTATCGCGGAAAAACGCGCGCCGGAGGCGCTGATTCTCGTCGCAACCCTCGCTCTTGCCGGGGTTCCGGGAGGCGATCTCCTGGCCGATGAAGCAATCGAGGTGCTGTTCACAAGTCAGAATGACCCCGGAGAGACCGCGCTGGCGGACCGGGTGGTGGCGTCCATCCAGTCGGCGAAGGAGACGATCGTGATCGCCGTCGCCCACTTCAACTTCGACCGCATCGCCAAGGCGGTCGTGGAGCGCCGCAAGGAGGTGGATGGCCTCGATGTGCGGGTCCTCGTGGATTTCGGCGAGTTCGGAACGCAGTCGAGCGAGGTGAGGCGTCTGGAGGAGAACGACATCCCCGTCCGATACAAGTTCTACTCGCTCGGGTACTTCCACATCAAGGCGAGTCTGATGCACCACAAGTTCATGGTCGTGGACGGCAAGGAGCTTCTCACTGGTAGCTACAACTGGTCCCTCACCGCGGAGGCCGCGAACGACGAGAATCTTCTCGTGTTCGGCGCCAAGCGACATCCCGAAGTTGTGAAACGGTATCAAGATGAGTTCGAGTCCCTGTGGGAGCTCGGCCGGTCGACCTACCCGGCGTTTCGCCGCGCGATCCTGGATGAGGAGACCCGCTACCTCCCGGTCCATTTCAACACGAGATACTTCTCAACGCCGATGGTGCTCACGCGGCGCGAGATCAATCCGATCCTCTCGGCGGCTCGCAAGGCCGGTCTCTTCGAAGACGAGAAGAACCTCGAATCGAACTACTTCGACCGGACGACGAAGCAACCGCTCGATGAACTGCCAGGGTCGCCGAGGCTCATCCGGGAGTAGGAGCTCGCCTGAAGATACGTCTCGCCAGTGAGCGGGAAGTCGACGCCCAGGCGTAGCAGGATCGCACGCCCCAGACTGCCGGCGCGGGCTGCGGGACTCCCGAAGTTCCGCGCCCCGTGCAGTTTCGGCGGAGCTGTCGCCCTTCCCATGCCATCGGCCTCTTCTTTGCCCTCGTCTCCCTGTCCGGGGTCGCGTCATGGCGCTCCGGCTCCGAGCGGCCGGAGCGCGAATGCGCGACTCCGGACGAGGTCGGAGAAACACCAGCAAAGGAGAGCACCATGTGCAGATGGCTCTGGTCGAGCATCGCCACCCTCCTGGTGGCACTGGCGGGAATCCTGTTCCTCGGGTGGTCGGTGGCGCGGCTTCCGCCCGTTCCTCCGGACGTGGCGCACCTGGGCGGGCAGGAGCGCTGCCGTGCAACTCCCGATAAGGAGGAGGGGCCCGCTCTCGGCGGCGGGGAGGAGGCGGGGGACGGGGAAGACGACGAGGACGGAAAGCAGCCGGAGCCGCCGCCCGTGGTGATCGACGGCGAGGACTTCGATCGACTGGCCGCACGGCTGTACGACGAGGGGATCCGCCAGGACTCGGCCTACCTCGCGCGGCTCCGAAAGCTCCCCGAGGACGACCGCACGGCCATCCTCGTGGAGAACCACCGGGACATCCTGTCGGCGCTGGCGGAGAGCCGGGGAGGGATCTACCCGTCGATGGAGGAGGCCGCGGCGCAGTTCCGTCCCTACGTCGCCTGGCTGAAGAAGCAGGTTCTGGACGATCCCCACGACTACCTCGATGACCGCGGCGCGTTCGAGGTCTCCGAGCGCGACGTCAAGGAGTGGGTGGACCTCTTCGTGGACGCCTTCAGCGACGAGGACCGTGTCCGCGAGGCTCTGGAGGGGCTTTCCGCCGAGCGGGCGCGGGAGATCTACGAACGTCTCCCCGGCGCAGCGCGCGAGGCCCTCCAGGGCGTGGGGGGCAAGCGATTCCCCTCTGTCGCCGCGAAGAAGAAGCGGCTCCGGAAGATCCTCTTCGCGCTGCGCGACGCCGTCGCTGCCGACCCGCTCGTATGGCTTCGAGAACGGCGGGAACGGGACTGACGGCCCGGCGGGACGAAAGGTCGCATGGATCCGGGCGGCCGGCGGAGGTAGATTGTGGGCGGAGGGATGATGCGCAGGAAGTCCGCGGACGCCGGCCGCCAGGATGGGGTCTTCTATCCCGATTCCGACGGCAAGCCGATGGCCGACCACGAAACAAACGCGGAGCGCATGATCGACACGTGCAGCGCGCTCCGGGAGGGGTTCCGCCGGCGAGGAGAGCCAGCCCACGTCAGCCGGGATCAGCTTGTCTACCCCGTGGAAGGGGATCCGAAGATTCGCAACGCGCCGGACATCCTGGTGGCGCCGGGATGTGAAGAACACGCTCGGCCGTCGTTCAAGTGCTGGGATGAACCGGGAAGGATTGTCTTCGCCGGGGAGTTTCTCTCGTTCGTCAAGCACGAACGGTACGAGAGCCGATCGATCAAGAAGAGGATCGACTTCTACCGGGACCACCTCGGAACGGAAGAGCTCTTCATCTACCAGCCGCTCGGCATGGAGTTCTCGGACGGGTTCCGCTTCTTCTTCCTCCGGCTCGGTCCGTCCGGGGCCTACGGGGAGGTCGAACCGGCCGAAGACGGCTGGTATCGCAGCCAGGTGACCCCGTTCGACTTTCGGCCGGTCCTGGAAAGGCTCGAAGTGCGCGATTCGCGGACGGGTGAACTCTTCCTCCCCGATCGCCTCCGGGCGGACCGAGCGGAGGAGCGAGCTCGCGAGGCGGAGGAGCGAGCTCGCGAGGCTGAAGAGCGCGCGCGCCGGGCGGAGGAACGGCTCTGGCGGCGAATGGACTGAGAGCGTGAGCAGAAATCCCTCCCGTCGCCAGACGGCCGATACGGCCCCGTCTGCGGCGTTGCCGCTCCTCCGAATACGACGAGTATGCGTCGTCGCGGCGCCTTGCATCCGGG
>JACQVV010000150.1 GCA_016209595.1 Planctomycetota bacterium | reverse complement strand
GGGCGGCCCCGAGGCGTTCGAGGAGGAGGAGGCCTTCCTGCGCGACGTGACCGATAGGGAGCCCGGAACCGAAGCCCGGCGGTGGGGCGAGCGCGAGCTTGCCGAGCTCGCCCGGCGGCGGAACGAGCACGGAGAGAAGCTCGCCTCGGATCGGACGGCCGCGGTCCTCGCCCTTCTTCTCGAGCGCCGTTTTCGCGAGGCCGAGCTCGAGGCGTCCGGGGCGACGCCGCCGGGACTCTCCGAGAGCGCGAGGCAGCGCATCGACGAGCTCGCGAGCAGGGTTTCGGCCGACGCCGAGATCGCGTACAAGCAGCTCGAGTGGCAAGTACAGGATCTCGTGGCCATGGGGGACTTTCACAAGGCGGCCCAGACGCTTTCAGCCGAGAGCGGGCGTTATCTCGAGTCGCAGGCCGAGAAGATGGAGCGCTGGAGGGTCCTCATTGAGAGCGCGCTCCCCGGACCGGACAACTGGCTCCTGTCCGGAGGGTTCGACCTGGCCGGTCATTCCGGCCGCCCCGCGGGCTGGACCGTGGAGCCGGTGGGTTCCGGCCCGACCCTCCCCGAGATGTCCCTCGTCGACACGCCCGAAGGCGGCAAGGCCCTGCGGATCTCCGGGGCGACGGGCGTCCGGCTCTTCCAGGACCTGGCCTGGCCCCCGGATCACCGGTGCGCCCTCTTCACGATCGAGATCCGCGGGAGCGCGGACCGAGGAACGCTCGCCATCGCCCTCTCGGGGGGAGGGGTCGCGGCGCGCCTGGACGCGGAGCCCGGGACCGCCTCCCTCCTCCTCGATGCGCGTTCTTCTTCCGGCCAGGCCCTGGATCGGCTCCGGGTCTCCCTCGAGGCCGCTTCGCCTGCCGATGGCTTTCTGGAGATCGACCGGGCAGTCCTCGTCCCGGCCATCTTCCAGACGCCCCCTCCGCCGCCGGAGGGTCCGTGGGATTTCGCGGCGGGCGACCCGCAGGGCTGGCACCCGGTCGAGGGCGCTTCCCGGTTCCAGGCCGCGGGCGGGGCGATCGAGGTCCGGTCCCTCCCCGATCGTCCGGCACGGCTCCAGGGACCGCCCTGCCGCCTCCCCGCCCATCTCTATCCCGCGTTTCGCCTTCGCGCCGAGGCCGAGCCCGCGGCCTGGACGCTCATCCTGGCGACTGCCTCGGGGGCTCTCGAGACGGGAGGAATCCCGGGCGGCGAGGGCGAGGTCGTCTTCACCTTCGGCGACCGGGCGCCCGTCGGGACCGAGGTGACGGGCCTGGAGCTCCGGCTCGCCGCCGGCCGCACCGCCCGGCTCGAGCTGCTTCTCCCGGAGAAGAACGCGGAATGGGACCGCCTGGAGCAGGTCCTGGGGAGCCTGGAGGCGCGGGCGAAGACGGACCCGGTGGGAGCGCTTGGCGAAGCCAAGGCGATCCGGTTCGAAACGGAGGCGATCGCGCGCCGGATCGAGGAGTGGCGCGCCCGGACCCGGAGCGCGTTCCTGGATGGAGTCAGGAAGGAGGCGCGCGAGGTCCTCGCCTCGCGGGCCTACGAAAGCCTGGAAGGCCGGCTCCAGCCGCTCCGCCCGCTGGCCGAGGCCGGGGACCAGGACGCGCCGAGCCTCCTCGCGCTTTCGGAACTCGCCCCGCTCCTGGAGGACTTCTGGCGAGGGATCCCGCGAGTCCTCTCAAAGGAGCGCGGCAAGGAGGTGACCCTGAACCTACGGTCAGGTGGCTCCGTGGCCGGGATCCTGGAGGGTCTCCGCAAGGAGGAGATCGCGATCCGGACAGCCCAGGGAATCGAGAAGATCGGATGTCGCGATCTGGCGGGCGCTGATCTCCTGAGAATGGCCCTCGAAGCGGGCGCGGACCGGCGCTTCGCGGACCTCCTCGTCCTTGCCGCCTTCGCCGTGACGGACGGCGACGGGGCGGCGGCCGAGGACTGCCTGGCGCGGCTCGACAAGGCGGCCCGGACCGAACCCGAGCGCGCCCGCGCCCAGACTCTTCGCCGGAACCATCAGGCGCTCCTGGGAGAACCTCGATGACGACCACTGGTGCTCCGCCGGCCGCCACGGGTGCCGGCCCGTCCATGGACCTCGGGGAGGTCGCCGTCTTCAACGGTCTCATCTCCCGCGAACAGCTCGACGAATGCCTCGGGATCCAGGCGGAGGTGGCCGCGGCGGGGCTTTCCATACCCCTATGGCAGATCCTGGTCGAGAAGTTCTATCTCGATCGCCCGTCGATCCGGGCGATCCAGAAGGCGCTCCGAGGAGGGGCGGCGGCGGGCCAGGAGGTGGAGCGCTTCGAGATCGTGAAGTTCACGCCCGCCGAGCACGACGTGGTCATCGAACGCTGCCGGACCTCGGGTCTCATCTCCCCCGAGCGGGTGGACGAGTGCTTCGACATCCAGACGGCCCTCGATCGCTTCGGGATCGACAAGCAGCTCTGCGAGATCGTCCTGGCGAAGGGTTACGTCGGTCGCGAGCTCGTCCAGGACATCCTCGAGAAGCACGAGGAGCGTAGGAAGGACCTTATCAAGGAGGTCGTTCCGGAAGGTCCCCCGGCCCAGGAGATCGGGGCGAGCCCGCTCCTCTTCGGGCAGATCGCCATCCAGAAGGAGCTCATCTCCGGGGAGCTCATCGACGAGATCCTCCACTGCCAGGCCAAGCTCAAGGAGGTCGGGGTCGCGAAGAGGATCGGGGAACTCCTCGTCGAGAGGGGCTGGCTGCGCACGCCCGACGTGCAGCGGGTGCTCGCGCTCCAGAAGCAGATGTACGGTCAATTCCGCTGGGAGGCGATGGAGCTCGCCGCGCTTGACCATCCGGACGACATCGAGTTCCGGGGGCTCCTCCTCTCGAACGACATCCTCGGGGAAGAGGAGATCAAGGAGTGCCAGTACGTCCTCTCGGTGATGCACGGTCTGGGCTTCGCCAAGAAGCGGCTCTCGGATGTCGTCGTCGACAAGGCGTTCCTCGACCGGGAGATCGCGGTCGGGATCGTCAAGACGATCGCCGACGCCCGGAAGGCCCAGGCCGAGGAGAAAGCCCGCCTCGCGGACGGGTTGTCCGTGGAGCCGAGCGAGTCCCGGATCCACAGCGTGGCCCTGGCGGCAACCTACGAGAAGATCATCCGCTCCCGGCAGAGCGACACGCAGAAGGTGAGGCCCCTCACCAGGGCCTCGAAGGCCGTCGCGGCCGAGCCCCTCCACGCTCGCTTGATGCGCCCGAGGCTCGCGCCACTCGCGATTCTCGGGGCGATCGCGGTCGCCCTCGCCGGCGTGCTCGCGGCCGTCACCGCCCGCGGCCCCCAGACCCAGGGCCCTGCCGAGACCCCCGCGCCCCGAGCGGGATCGGGAACCCCGCGGCCTCCCGGATCAGCCACGGACGGGACCGCCCGGTCCGCGCCCGTGCCCCCGGATGCCCTGGAGACCCTCGCCCGGGCCGTCCCGATCCAGAGCGAAGGAGCCGCCGCGAGCCAGGCGATCGCGATCGGGATCGGGGTCGGCTCGCCGCAGGGGAGGATGGACGAGGCGTACCTCCTCGTGCGCGGCGAATCGGTCTACCCGGAGGGCACGCGGATTGGGATCTCGGTCCGTACGGGCGAAGCGCTCGTCGGCGAGGTCGAGGTCTGTCTTGGACCGCGGGCTTCCGGCGCGAAGACCGCTTTCTTCCATGTCTTCGGCCCTTTCCGGACGGAGCTCGGCAGGGCTCTTTCCGCCGCCGGCTCGCCCTGGCTCCCGCCCGCCGCATACGTCGCCTCGGCGGAGTTCGACCCCACGCTCCTCGACCAGGAGGCCGCGGCCGCGACCCTGCGGGCCGGCTTCCCCCTCGCCTACCAACGCGCCTCGGCCTCCCTGGACTATCCTGATGCGAGCCACGAGGAGCGAAGGAAGGGGGACATTCTCTCGTTCCACAAGTACCTCGCGAACGAGTACGTCGTTCCCCTCGCGGTAGTCGAGACCTGGGCCGCGGAGTTCCGCCAGGCCCTGGAAGGAGATGGCCCCGCGGTCCTCGCGCTGGCCGACCGCCTCCAGGCCGCGTCGGAAGCGGCGCGCGAGAAGAGGGCCGCCCTCGAGCGCGCGAGCGAGAACCTCCGCGTCCTCGGGAGGCTGCCGGCCCTGGAGTCCGCCCTCGCCCTCTGGCAGGAGCTCTCGGTCCTCTCCGAGCGCCTGGAATCCGCGAAGGGCCTCTCCGACCCCGACACCGCGACCGGCGAGGCGCTCGCCCGGTCGCTCGACAGCATCGCCTCGCGCCGGGGCGCTCTTCTGGAGGAATTGGCCGGAGAATAGGCCCCATCGTTGCATGGTTGCTGTAGGGCGGGGGGTTTAGGGGCTGTGAGGAAATAACTGCTACATTCGGCCGGCTGCGGCGCCGCCAGGCTGCGTTGCGCCTCCTCAACAACCGACTCCGTTAGGT
>JACQVV010000136.1 GCA_016209595.1 Planctomycetota bacterium | reverse complement strand
CGAGGAATCTCTCGGGCCGGCTCGGATGGTCAGGGCGTCGAAGGCGGTCACGGCATCGGCCTTGGTGCACAGCCCGACGCGACCAGACCGGAACCTCGAGTCCCGGTGGTCGATGAGGAGCCGGCCGTCGAGGTACGCCTGGATGCGCGGCCCGACCGCGACCGCGCGCAGGGTGTGCCACTCGCCGAGGGCGGGCGGCTCGATCCGGGTGCTCGCGATCTGATCGCGGCCACCGTCCCGCACCGTGTAGAGGCGGAAGTTGTCCTCGAGGCAGTTGGCCCGGACGATGTAGTAGTTCCTTCCATCGCGGGCCCGGAAGACGATCCCGCCGCTGGCGTCGATCCGGCCGGTCACCCGGTTCGTCGCGGGATCGATGACCGAGACCGTGCCATCCCCTTCGTTCGAAACGTAAACCGCTTCCCCGTCGGGAGCGATCGCCACGCCGTGCGGCTTGCTTCCCGTCCGGACGTGGCCGACGAGCCGGCCAGCGTAGGGGTCGATGACCGAGATCCCGTCACCGCCGAAGTTGGTCACGTAGGCCCGGACTGCGCTACCCTCGGGCGGCTCGGGTTGCGGAGGAACGGAAGCCGGTGCGACACAGCCCGAGAGGAGCCCGACGCCGATGAGCAAGGCGATCGTCTTCATGGAACCTCCTATCGCCCCGTCTGCGGCGCAATCGACAGGCGGGCGGGCGCGCCAAACCCCTCGGGATGGCGCACGGTCACCCAGTCCCGATCGGAGATGTCAACCGAGGAAACCCGCCCTTCCGTGCCGCCGACTTCCCTCACCGCCGCTGCGCGTCGAGCCCCGCCTTGAGGCCGCGTGCCAGATCTTCAGCCCTCCCGACGCCCCAGAAGTGGAGGAAGAAGACGCGTGGCTGCTCGTGGACCATGTGGTTGTGGACCGCCGTGACCTCGATACCCGCCGTCGCGAGCACCCGGATCACGGGCTCGACCTCGCCGGCGAGCATGGTGAAGTCGCCTGCCACGGCCGCCCGTTCCGGCGTTCCCTGGAAGGCCATCCACGTGTTGAAGCCGGAGAAGGTGGTGACCGGCACTCCCATGTCCCGCAGGTCCACGTCCGGCCGCCCGATGACGACCTTGTAGACGCCCGCCGAGGACTGGCCGGGATGGCCGAGAATGCGCGAGAGGGCAACGCCGTCGAGCGTGCTCGGGACGGAGCGCGCCTGCGCCGCGAGCCCCTTCGCACGCCGTAGCTCGGCGACCTTGTCCAGGACCGCACGGACCGAGCCCGCCAGCGCGAGCGGCTCGCCGTGACCCCCCACGTGCATGAACATCACCTTGGGCGTGTCACGAAGGAAGTGGTTGTGGATCGCGGTGATGGTGAGCCCGCGCTCGATGAGGGCGCTCTGGACCGGCCGGAACTCGTCTTCCAGGAGGACAAGGTCCCCCATGATCATGGCCTCGCGGCCGATCGGCATGAACGCGACCCATGAGGTCGTCCCCATCGGTGGAATGATCGGAAAGCCGTCGACCTTCACGTCGAGATCGCTCTGCGCGACCGAGATCTTGTATTCCCCGTCCTTCAGCATCCCCTCGACCCCGGTGATCCGGGCGATCTCGGCCGTCGGCAGCGACGGCACGAAGGCGAGCTCGATCGCGCCGGACGCCTTGTCCATGTCTCCCGTGCGGTCGTGTGCGGCGACCGCCATCCGGTAGACCAGCTCGGTGTCGAAGGCCGTGTCATCCGCATGACCCGTGTCGAGCTTTCGTTCGAGCTCCAGCGTCCACCAACCGTCGGCCCAGACCCCCTTCGCACGCACGTCCGCGGCGCTCCCGCTCGGCGTGCCGGGGAGGTACTGGGGCACGCGGTCGCTCGCGCGTTCCTCGGGAGCGGGCTGCTTCTTCTCGACCGTGTCGCCGGCGTCTTCCGGCCGCGTGATCCAGATCGTTCGGCCATCCCGCGCGGTGTAGGACCTCGCTTTGCCCTCGGGCTTCTCCGGCGTGTAGCGGTGGGTCCGATCCATGGCATAGCCCTGGGGGTTCGTGCGGGTCGCCTTCCACTGCCAGACGTCCCACACGCCCGGTTCGCCCGAGAGCATGTCGGCGGTAAAGGCACCCGTGTGCTGGAAGGCGAGGGTGAACATGTCTTCCCGCTCGGGCCCCTCAGCGTAGGCCCCGCTCGAAGCGTTCCAGACCCAAGGCTTGTGGGAGGCGTCGTCCTTGCTCTCGTCCTTCCAGCGGACGAGGAAATAGATATGCGTCTTCGTATGCGCGGACTTGAGAACGACAGCGGTGCGGTGCGGCTCGGGCTTGGGCCAGACCTTGTCCGCCGCGACCTGAAGCGCTCGCGCGTAGTTCCAGATCGCATCGCTCGGTTGACCGTCGATGGCAGGTGCCTCCGCGACCGCGACGGACTCGAGGCGCGCCGGCGGCCGCTCCTGCCGCATCTGGTGCTGGGGCTCCTGGGCCACCGCCGGCCGCGCGGCGAGGCACGCAGCCACGATGGGAAAGGACAGGACGTACGCAGGCGTTCTCATGACGACTGACCTCCCTTCGTTTCCGAAGCGATTTTCCTCTGCGCGACGGGAAGCCGGATGCGAAAGCGGCTTCCCTCGCCGACCTGACTCTCCACCTCGATGCGGCCCCCGTTGGCCTCGACCGCCCACCGCGCGATGGCAAGGCCGAGCCCCACGCCGCCGGTCTCGCGCGAGCGCGCCTTGTCGACTCGGTAGAAGCGCTCGAAGATCCGGTCGCGGTGCTCCTCCGGGATGCCCGGACCGTGGTCGATCACCTCGAGGAGGGCCTCGGCCTCGCGCCGGGAAACCACGACGCGGATGCGGCTGTCCCGGGGGCTGTACTTGATGGCGTTGTCGATGACGTTGATGACCGCTCGGCGGAGCACGAGGGGATCGGCGAAGGCAACGACGCGCTCTCCCCCCTCGACCGCGATGGACTGGCCCTTCTCGTCCGCGAGCACCTCGAGCAGCGCAACCAACTCCCGGGCGAAGGAGAGGAGGTCGAGACGCTCGCTGTGAACCTCGACTTTCTTGCTGTCGGCGCGCGTGAGGACGAGGAGGGTATCGACGAGCCGGGCGAGACGGTCGGCCTCCTCCAGCATGCTGCCGATGACCTCCCGCCACGCCGCCTCGTTCTCCGAGTCGCGGAGCCCCACCTCGCCGACGCTCTTGAGCGCGGTGAGCGGCGTGCGGAGCTCGTGCGCGGCATCGGCCGTGAAGCGGCGCAGCGTCTCGAAGGACCGCTCCAGCCGGGCGAGGGTCTCGTTGAACACCGTGCCGAGCTGCCCCAGCTCGTCGTCGGGGTTGTCGACCGGGAGACGCTCGGCGAGCCGCTCCGCGGTGATCGTCCTCGCCCGGGTCGCCATGCGCCCGACCGGCGCGAGCGCACGGGCGGCGAGGAGATAGCCGCCGGCGCATGCCAGCACAACCGCCAGCGGCAGGCCCAGCGCCATGCCGGCGAGGAACTCGTCGAGCTCGTGACGGAGACGCGCTTCCGAGCGCGCGACGCGGATCAGGACCGCCTCGCCGCCGACCGCGTACGGCGCGCCACGAATCCGCATCCGCACGCCAGAGAGCGAAGCGACCGTTCCCACCTCGACCCCTCCCGCTCCCGGGAGGTCCGGCCGCGGCAGGCGAAGATCCTCCGGTCCCTCGCGATAGAGGAGCCGAACATCCCGGCTCCAGACCTCCAGACCCCGCAGGGGCTGCTCCTCGTTCTCCTCGTGCCCGTCTCGGTGGACACGGCGCCGGATCGCCCCGTTCGCATCGCGCTCCAGAATCTCCTCGGCGACCTCGAAGTCGTCGTGGAGTTGCCGGTCCAGCTCGGTGTAGAGGTTCTGGCGGAGGAAGAGGTACACCCCCGCCGCGTAGAGGATGAGGATTGCGGCGAGCGCGCCGGCGTACCAGAGCGTCAACCGGACCCGAACGCTGCGGGAGGGCGACCAGCGGCTCATGCCTTTTCCTCCCGGAGCACGAATCCCACGCCACGCACCGTGTGGATCAGCTTGGTCGGCCGGCCCTGGTCGACCTTCTTGCGCAGGCGCGCCACGTGGACGTCGATCACGTTGTCGAGCGGCGTCGCTCTCGACATCTCCTTCCAGACATCTCGCGCCAGCATCTCGCGGGAGACGACCTGCCGGTGGTGGCGCATCAGGTACTCCAGGAGCTCGAACTCGCGCGGTGTCAGCTCGAGCGGCTCGCCGGCCCTCGTCACCGCACGGGTGACGAGGTCCATGTCCAAGTCGGCCGCCTTGAGGCGCAGGACATGGTCGGTCCGCCCGCGCCGCACGAGCGCGCGGATGCGCGCCAGAAGCTCGGCGAACGCGAAGGGCTTGACCAGGTAGTCGTCAGCCCCCGCGTCGAGACCGATCACCCGATCTTCAACGGCGTCCTTCGCGGTGAGGATCAGGACCGGCGTCGCCAGACCGCGCTGGCGCGCGGTCGCGAGGATCTCCAGCCCGTCGCGGCCGGGGAGCATGAGGTCGAGGATCAGGAGATCGAAGGTCTCGGAGTTCAGTCGGAAGAAGCCCTCCTCGCCCGTACTCGCCACGGCGACGTCGTAGTGCTCCCCCTCGAGCCCCTGCTTCAGCGCCTTCGCGACCTTCGGTTCGTCTTCGATCACGAGAATGCGCACCTTGCTCGTTCCTCCGTCCTTACCTTGTATGGCTGTCGCCCGGTCGGGTCTACTGAATGCTCCCTTAAAACAGAGACAGAGAGGCGTGAAACGGCCCCTCGGCGAGCGTTCTCGCCGCGAAGGCTCGCGAACGAGTCCCGAAGATGCGAACCTGGCCGGCCGCTGGGCGGGCGGGAATCCCTTGACGGTAGGCGACATAACGACCACGGCCCGCCGAGTCTCCCCGGCGGGCCGTGACCGAACGGAGCGGGTTCGCTCCGAGGTAGATGGTGGAGGCGGCGGGAATCGAACCCGCGTCCCGTGACAGATCGACGCCAGCATCTACGCGCGTAGTCGGCCCATGGATCTCGCCTCGGGACCCCCGACCGACGGGGTGCCCCGGGGCCAGCCCGGTTGATCTCGCCGCGTCCCCTCGGACGGGGGGAGTACGGCCAGCTTGCTTTTATGGCCGTCTTGCCGGAGCCCGCAAGCGAGGGCCCCGGGGACGGTCGTGACCAACCAGCGTTGGCGCTAGTTAGGCAGCGAGTGCAAACTGCGGATTGGCAGTTGCGATTGGTGCCCGGAGGATTCAGGTGGACCCGGACGCCCACCGCGCGCAACCGGCGCTTCACGTGCCCGGTCGAAACCGATCGCCCCCAGTTGTGAAAGAACGGCCGCTGGCTTCGCTACGCGGCAACCCGAGGTAGACGCGCTTCGCGTCTCACTATTTCATCTTATCATGACGCGCTTCGCGCGTCGCCGCGCGCGCCGCATCGCGCCGCGCGATCGCCTCGCGCTTGTCGTGGAGCTTCTTCCCGCGACAGACGCCGAGCTTCACCTTGGCGTAGCCCCGCTTGAAGTATACGGCGAGGGGCACGACGGTCAAACCCTTCTCCTCGATCCGCGTCGAGATCCGGGCGAGCTCGCGCCGGTGCAGCAGGAGCTTTCGCGGCCTGAGCGGCTCCTGCTCGGCGTACCCGCGCATCTTGTACTCGGGGATGTGCGCGTTGACGAGGTACAGCTCGCCCTGGATGAACCGCGCGTAGGCGTCGCCGAGCGCGATCTGGCCGAGCCGGAGCGACTTGACCTCGGGCCCGGTCAGGACGAGGCCGGCCTCCACATCCTCGAGGACATGGAACTCGTGGTACGCCTTTCGGTTGCGCGCGACGACCTTCTCGCCTTCGGGCTTCGTCACGACCCCTCAGAGCCTGTGAATCAATCCCTCGCGGCACCTCGCACCGCCCTCGCCGCGCCTGGCTTCGTCGATCAAGTCCAACAACTCTTCTCCAGTGAGTTGCTGGACTTGAGTCGACTTCGCCATCCGCGACGATTGCGGCACGATGCGCTCACGATCGAT
>JACQVV010000131.1 GCA_016209595.1 Planctomycetota bacterium | reverse complement strand
GCCTTGCCCTCAGCAATGCCCTCCGCGAGCTCGCGAGTCGATCGGACTGTGGCCACGCGGGCGATCCAGGAGTCGAGCACCTGAATGTCGCGGCAGGCATCGATGCGGACCCGCTCCTCTTCGCAGACCGTCAGGCCACGGGCCCGGAGAACGGCGAGGACGCTCTCGGCCTTGCCCTCCGCCTTGCCCTGGGCCTTGCCCTCGGCCAGGTACTTCCTGGCGAATTCGCTCATGAACTCGTGTTTCTTCGCGGTCAGCATTGCCTCGAGTGCCTCCCGTGCTGCGGATTGCAGGATCTCGAGCACCACATCAGCATACACGATGGCTCGGTCGTGCTCCAGACTCGCCGCGGCTTCGAGGGCAGCCGCCACGACGTGGGACGGGCGATGGGAGAGACAGGCGACGGCCGAAACGGCCGCATCAGGCCTCCCGCGCGCCCTGACCACCACTGTCTTTTCGTCTTTCCGTCGCCCGACCCCCGTCGCCCGTCCCCCGGGTCAGGGGCCGTGAGGCTTGTCACGTAGTTCGGCCAGGACGTCCGCTTCTCCTCGTCCCGCCCGAGCTGCGCCTCCACCACTACCACCTTGACCGGCCTGCCGCCCTTCTCGAAGAGAACGACGACATCGGCCCGGCGGGGCACCGGCGAGAGCTCGACGGCGTCGGGATCCTCGGTCCGCACGAGATCGTGCTCCGGCGGTCTCTCGGCGGCGGCAAGCGGGAGGAGCTCCTCGACCAGCCTGGGACAGGATCGGAACAGATCGACGAGGAGCTCGTGGAGGGCGCCCGGCATGGGGCGCACGCTACTCCGGGAAGCCAGCGGCGGCCTATCTAGGGCTCGACCCCAAGCTCGGCGAGGGTGCTTGCGGTCAGGATCCGTTCGATCCACATGTCGAGGAGCGCGGCGTCGGAAGTCGATCTCACCTTCTGCTCCGTCGAGGGTTCGATCCGACCGAACTTGAGTTCGACCAGTCGGAGCGGCGATTCCTGCTTCCCGCGGAGGACTCCCTGCTCTCGCACGCCACTCCGGGGCCTGGGGTCAGATGGCCCCGAGGAGCTCACGGAAGGCGAACCCGGTCACGCGCCGGGTCAAGCCAGCAAGACTCCCCTCGTCTCGCAGCGGCGGGCGATCTCGGGGGTCTTGGCGAGGGTGACGAGCACCCGTTCCACCCTTCCGGCGCCGAGCACGCGCTCGACGAGATCGCACTTGTCGGCGAACCGGTCCACGTCCTCCTCGTCCGCGACCGATTTCACCTCGAAGACACAGGTGCGGCCGTTCGTGACGAAGATATCGTACTCGTACCGCCGCCCGGCCGGTCCGATGATCCCCTCCTCATCCTCGATCTTCTGCCGGAGGCGGATCGTCGAGGGGTCGAGGTCCTTCATCCCGAGCGCGATGCGCAGGGTTCCCGCGATCGCCCCCTCGAGGTTCTTGCCCGCCCGCCCGAGGAACCCGCCCACGTTGCCCTCCACCCACTTCCTCGTGTCGCGCATCTCCTGGAGAACCTCGTGGAAGCGGCGGTCCATCTCCTCGAAGCGGCGGTCGATCTTCTCGAACCGCTCCAGCGTCTCCTTCCGCGAGGCCTGGAAGTCGCTACGAAGCTCCCGGATCTCCTCCTCGAAGCGGCGGTCCATGGCTTCGAAGCGCTCCAGCGTCTCCTTCCGCGAGATCTGGAAGTCGCGACGGAGCTCCCGAATCTCCTCCAGGATCGCCGCCATCTCGCCGCGCCGGGGGAACTCCTCCGAGAGCATCCGGTAGAGATCCCCCCGAAACTCCGGCGACTGGCGCAAAAGCTCCGGGATCTTCGCGAGGATCGACTTCGCTTCTTCGGTCATCAAAGGCTCTCTCCGTCCGGCCCAGTCTATCACGGCGAGCCTCTCGCCCTGCCAGCCCATCGTCTCGCAAGACCCGAGTCCCGGTCTCGGAGACCCGAGTCCGGACCACGGTCACGTCCATGTCACCAGCCGCGGCCTACGCCGGTCCGCACGTGGGAGCCGACTCACCCCGGGCGCAGGAACAGACGACCGGCAACAGGCAACCGGCGACAGGCAATTCGGGCCAGCGACCTCGACTTGCCGGTTGCCTGCTGCCTGTTGCCTGTCGTATGCCGCGTGTGTTCCTGGCGGGTCAGGTCGCACGACTTTGATGCGGGAGGCAGCCGTGAGGATCGAACCGCGTTGCCGGGGGAGGCTCGGCCGGGTGCCGGGCGGGCACCGGGCCAAACGGTGGCCGGCGTGAGAGGACGCACGGCGCCTCGGTCGCCGTGCTCGGGTTGCCACGCGAACCCGGGCGCAGATACCCTTGGGTAGACGAAACGCAGGCGGCCAGGATAGAGGGTCATCCGGATGAGCCGAGATCTGTGGGTGGATGCCGACCTCTGGAACGTCCGGGAGGACCTTGAGGTGGAGTCGGGCAAGCGATCCCCCCTTCGCCTTCGGTGCATGGTCGACAGCGGCAGCACGCAAACAGTGCTACCTCTCTCGGTCGCAGACCAGCTCGATCTTCCGAGACGGCTCTCCCCTCTCAGGGTGACTTACGGCGACGGGCGAACGGAGACACGCCAGGTTGCAACGGGCCTCTTCATGCGGATCATGGGGAGGTTTACGGAGACGACCGCGATCGTGGAGCCTGGCCGCGAGACAGTTCTCGTTGGCGCGTTTCCCCTGGAGGACATGGGCTTCAACGTCGACCTGGAGCACGGCACCCTGGTTCCCTACCCAGGGACCGAGGCGGGACAATGTGCGGTGATCGAATGACCAGCGAACCCGGAACAGACCGCTCTTCCTTGTCGATGAAGAGGCCGCGGTACTCCCTGGAGCGGCTCTTGCGGAGAGTCACGCGCCGGACCCTCCACGCCGAGATCCAGCTGGGCCGCCGGGGCGGGCGGTGAGCCGGGTCCGTCACTCGCCCACCCAGGATCTCCTCGAAGCGGGCATGGCGAGCCACCAGGCGGGGGCCGTCGTAGACGTCGATCCTGTCCTTGGTCTTCTGGATCTCCACCTGGCGGCCGGGCGGGAGTCGAACGGGACGGCGTCTCGCGGCTCCGTTCAAAGCGGCCGTGGAGGCACCGGCCGGTGAGGAGGACGCCGGCGGCGGCGACCGAGCGACCGGAGGACTCGCCGCGGCCTTCGAAGCGGCCCCCAGGAAGGGCCTGCCGGGTCCTATTCGGAGCCCGACTCCTCGTCGCCTGGCTCGAACAGCTCGCCGGTCGATCGGACTGTGGCCACGCGGGCGATCCAGGAGTCGAGCACCTGAATGTCGCGGCAGGCCTCGATGCGGGCCCGCTCCTCTTCGCAGACCG
>JACQVV010000147.1 GCA_016209595.1 Planctomycetota bacterium | reverse complement strand
TTGGGGGTTGGGGGGTGGGGGTGGGGGGTGGGGGGTTCGGCAGGAGCCGGGGCAGGGGGAGGGGCAAGCGCAGGGGCAAGGGAAGGAGGAGGGAGCTCAATCGTGAAGCGGTGAGAGCAGGTCGGGCACTCTCCTTTCCTCCCCCCGTGGAGAGGATCCACGAGCAGCGTCTTCCCGCACTCGGGGCAGGCGATCTTCGCGCGCTCGGGAGTCACGCCCAGCTCTCCCACTCGGCGTAGAGGTCCGGCAGCTCGGCCAGGATTTCCTTCAACCGCCGGTCCAGACGAGCGAGCTTCCTCGCGTCCTTGTAGTTCTCCTCGAAACCCACGGCTGCTTCGATCCCCTCCTTCTCCTCTTCCAGGGTGAAGATCCTCGCTTCGAGCTCCTTGTAGGTATACCGCCTCCGGACCTTCCTGGGGGGAGCGGACCTCTCCACCTTTTCGGACGCGGGGGGAAGATGCCGCATTCCGCGATCCTGGATCCGCGTTCCGGGGGCTCCCTCGGACTCCTCGATCGCCGCGCGGTTGGCGGTATACCCTCCCTGGAAGGACCGGAATCCGCCTCGCCCGTCGAGGACCAGAAGGCGCGTCGCGACCCGGTCGAGGAAGACGCGGTCGTGGCTCACCACCACCAGGGCCCCCGGAAAGGAGGCGAGGGCTTCCTCGAGCGCCTCGCGTCCCGGGATGTCGAGGTGGTTCGTCGGCTCGTCGAGAAGGAGCAGGTTCGCGTTCGAGAGAAGGAGCCGGGCGAGCGCCAGCCGGCTTCGCTCCCCCCCGGAAAGGACCGCGAGCTCCCGGAACGCTTCCTCGCCCGTGAAACCGAAGCGGGCGAGCCAGGCCCGGCAGACCCCCGGCGTCCAGTCTCGTGGCGCGCGTTCCTCGACCGCCGCGAGGACCGTCCGCGCTCCGTCGAGATCGGCAGGCTCCTGGCGATGGAATCCGGTCGAGACGGTCTTCCCCAGGCTCACCTCCCCGGCATCCGGCGTTCGTTCCCCCGCGATCGTCCGGAGCAGCGTCGTCTTGCCGCTCCCGTTCGGTCCCAGGACCCCGAGCCGGTCGCCGGGCGACAGGACGAGGTCGAGGCCGGCCAGCAGCGTCCGTCCCTCGACCTGGAGCGCGACGCCCGTGAGCTCCAGACAATCGTTCCCGAGGCGCCCCACCTGCGACAGGTCGAGCGCGAGCCGCCGTTCCTCGGCCCGCACGAGTTCCGGTCGCTCGGCGCGCAGTCGCTCGACCAGCTTCTCCCGGGAGTTCGCCTGCTTCGCCCTCTGCCCGTAGAAGTTCCTGCGGATGAACTCCTCGTTCCGGGCGATTTCCTCGTCGATCCGGGCCGCTCTCGTGGCGGCGTGATCGTCGGTAAGCCGTTTCCCCTCCAGCGCCTCCCGCCAAGCCCCCCGGAAGACGCGGAGTCGTCCCGATTCGAGGAAAGCGATTTTCCGAGGCACCCGGTCGAGCAGGGCCCGGTCGTGGCTCACCAGGACGACCGCGCGGTTGGGTCCCTCGACCAGGAACTCCTCCAGCCAGCGGATCGCCGCGAGATCGAGATGGTTCGTCGGTTCGTCGAGGAGGAGGAGATCGGCCCCCGAGAGCAGGAGCCGCGCGAGGCCCAGACGGACGCGCTCCCCGCCGGAAAGCGTGTCGACCGGCTGGGCGTGCGAGGAGGCGCCGAACCCGAGGCCCGCGAGGACCCGGTCGAGGTCCGAGGCGTAACGATATCCCCCCCGCCGCTCGAACTCCGCCAGGAGCTCCCCGTGGCGCCGGACCACGGCGTCGCCCGATCCGGCGGCCATCGCCTCCTCGAGGCGCCGGAGCTCGGCCTCCATCTCGTGGAACCGCGAGAAGGCCTCCTCGGCCGCCTCGCGCACGCACTTCCCCGGCGGGAGAGCGACCCGCTGCCGGTGGACTCCGATCGACACGGTCCTCGCCCTCGCGATCTCCCCGGCATCCGGCCCAAGCTCCCCGGCGATCACCTCCAGAAGCGTCGTCTTCCCGGCGCCGTTGGCCCCCACGAGCCCCACGCGTTCCCCCGGCGAGATCTGCCAGTCGATGTCGATGAGGACGGGCCGTCCGCCGAGGCGCTTGGTGACGTGGGAGAGGGTGACAAGGGTCATTTCAGGCTTCAGGCTTCAGGCTTCAGGCTTCAGACAAACGGCCTTCAGGCGGATGGCAAGTGCTTCCGGCAAATCCTATGTCGATCGGGCCAACGAATGCTGAAAAGCATGTTCCAGGTCGGCCTGGAGGTCCTCGACGTTTTCGATGCCGACCGAGAGGCGGATCAAGCCGTCGGCCAGACCGGCCTTCTTGCGCTCCTCCGGCGGGACGGCGGCGTGGGTCATCGCCGCGGGCATCTCGATCAGGCTCTCCACGCCGCCCAGGCTTTCCGCGAGCCGGAAGAGCCGCGTGGACGAGACGAAAGCCTTCGCCCGTTCCAGGCCGCCCTTGAGCTCGAAGGAGATCATCCCTCCGAAGGCGCGCATCTGGCGGCGGGCGAGCTCGTGCTGCGGGTGGCTCGCGAGCCCCGGGTAGTGGCAGCGCTCGACCTCTCCTCGCGACTCCAGCCACCGCGCGAGCGCGAGCGCGTTCGCCGAGTGGCGCTCCATCCGGACGGCGAGGGTCTTCGCGCCTCGCAGGACGAGCCAGGAGTCGAAGGGGCTGGGCACGCCGCCCAGGGCGTTCTGGAAGAACTTCAGGCGTTCGTGGAGCTCCGGCTGCGCCGCGACGAGGGCGCCGCCCACGAGATCCGCGTGCCCGCCCAGGTACTTCGTGGTCGAGTGAAGGACGAGGTCGGCCCCCGACTGGATCGGCCGCTGGAGGAACGGAGAGGCGAAGGTGTTGTCGACGACGGCCATCGCCTCTCGCTCCCGGGCGATCTGGCAGGCAGCGACGAGGTCGGTCACCTTGAGGAGCGGGTTCGACGGGCTCTCCAGCCAGAGCATCCGCGTCTCGGGGCGGAAGGCCCGGCGGACAGCGTCGAGGTCCGTCGTGTCCACGAAGGTGAACTCGACCCCGAACCGCCCGAATCCCTTCGTGAAGAGGCGATACGTCCCGCCGTAGAGGTCGTCGCCCGCCACAACGTGGTCTCCCGCGGCAAGGAGGAACATGGCGGTGGTGGCCGCCGCGCAGCCCGAGGCGAAGGCGAGCGCACACGGCGCCCCTTCGAGCGCGGCGAGGTTCGTCTCGAGGGCCGTGCGGGTCGGGTTCCCCGTCCGCGAGTACTCGTAGCCCTTGTGGGACCCGGGAGCGGCCTGGACGAACGTAGAGGTCATGTAGATGGGCGGCGTGACGGCCCCGGTCGTGGGGTCGGGATCGCAGCCGGCGTGAACGCCCAGGGTCTCGAAGCGCGCTCCGGAGAGGTCCACCTACTTCTGCCTCAGGACGTCCAGGAGGTCGAACTTGGTGACGATCCCGAACGATCCGTCCCCCTGGTCCACCAGCACCGCCGGGCTTCCGGTGGACAGGAAGCTCGCGATCTGGCTCAAATCCGCGGCGGCGGAAACAACGGGAAGGGGAGGACCCATCACGGCCCGGACCTCCCCATCCATGCGCTCTCCGCGGACGAGGAGGTCGATGATCTCGTCCTCCTGGACCCGCCCGATCGGAGCCTTCCCTTCGAAGACCGGGAGCTGGCTCACCTCGTACTTCTGCATGAGCTCGAGGGCTTCGCTCGTCCTTGTCCCCGCGGTCACCGAGACCAGAGCCTTCGGTTGGCCGCTCTTTGCGGCGAGGATCTCCTTCGCCGTGGCGATCGCGCGGGGTTCGATGATCTGGTTCACCCGCAGCCACTCGTCGTTGTAGACCTTCGAAAGGTAACGCTCTCCGGTGTCCGGGACCAGGACGACGACGAGAGACCCCGCGGGAAGGTCCTTGCCCACCTTCAGCGCGACGGCCATGGCGAGTCCCCCGGAGCCGCCCGTGAAGATCCCCTCCCGCCGGGCGAGGTGTCGCGCCGTGAGGAAGCACTCCTTGTCGGTCGCCTGGACGACATCGTCGATATAGCGGAAGTCGATCGTCTCCGGGATCAAGTCCTCCCCGACTCCCTCGACAAGGTAGGTCTTGAAGAACTTCGGGACGGTTTTCGTCTGGAAGTACTCCAGATAGACCGATCCGACGGGGTCGGCCCCGATCACCCGGACCGCCGGGTTCTTCTCCTTGAGGTACTTCCCGATCCCCGTGGCCGTGCCCCCGGTTCCGATCCCGACCACGAAGTGAGTGATCCTCCCCTCGGTCTGCTCCCAGATCTCCGGGCCCGTCGTCTCGTAGTGGGCGAGCGGGTTGTTCGGGTTCGCGTACTGGTTGGGGCGCCAGGCATCGGGGATCTCCTCGGAGAGCCGTTTCGCCACGGAGTAGTAGCTCCTCGGATCCTCGGGCGCCACTGCCGTGGGGCAGATCACCACCTCCGAGCCGAACGCCTTGAGCAGGTTGATCTTCTCCTTGCTCATCTTGTCCGGCATCGTGAAGATCGTCTTGTAGCCCTTGAGAGCGGCCGCGATGGCGAGCCCGAGCCCCGTGTTGCCGGAGGTCGGCTCGACGATCGTCCCTCCGGGGCGGAGCTTCCCCTCCCGCTCGGCCACGTCGATCATCTTGACCGCGATCCGGTCCTTGACGCTCGATCCCGGGTTGAAGAACTCGCACTTCGCGGCGAATTCCGCCTTCATCCCGGCCGTGAGGTGATGGAGGCGAACGAGCGGCGTGCGGCCGATCGTATCGAGGATGGTGTCGTGGATCATCGGTGGTCTCCGGGAATCCCCCGGGCACGGCGCGCACCCGGGCCCGTCTCTAGGGCCGCTTCCTCAGCCATTCCCGCCACTTCGCCACGACGGCCGGCTGCTCCGCGAGAGGTTTCGCGGAGTCGTATCCGCTGTCCGGGACGAGCTTCGCGAGGACCCCGGCGGCGCGCGACGCAAGGCCCCTGTCGTCCGAGTCGAGGGGCCCCTCTAGTGCCCGGATAACGGGAGGACCGGCGGCCTGGATCCGATCCGCCAGATCCTGGTCCTTGAGGTCGGGCCGCGCGAGCAGCGTGTGGGCGCGGTCCGACGCCGAGTTCTTGACGAGATCTTCGATCCGAGCCTCCAGGTCCCGGATACGATCCACCCAGTCCGAGTATCCCGGCTGCTCAGCCAGCCCCAGCAAGGCGGCGCGGGCCTCGTCCTCCCTGCCGCTCCGCGCGAGGAGCTCCACGTCCAGGACCTTGGCCGGCCAGAAGCTCGGGTCGGTGGCGGGACGGGAGGCGAGGATCTTTTCCAGCTCCCCGTGGCCCGCCTCGGGTTCCCCCAGGCTCCTGAGGGCCCCCGCGAGATCCAGAACGATCGGGCCGACTTCTTCCGGGGGGGCGTCCCGGAGAAGCTGCCTGAGGATCTCGACCGCCCGATCGAGCCGCGCTCGCTTGTTCACGATCTCCGTGGCGGCCCGCTTCCCGAGCCCGCGGTCGATCTCCCCGCCATCGGCCGTCACGATCGCGAGGAGCGCGCCCCAGGCCTTCTCCTCGACCCCCGCGTCCGGATCGGAAAGGGCGGCGGCGAGCGCGGAGATCGAGTCCGCGGACCCGACCTCCGCCAAGGCCTCGGCCGCCGCCGTGCGGACACTGGGATCCGCGTCCTCGGCCAAAACCTTGGCGATGGGACCTGCAGCCTTCTTCGCTTTCGTCTGCCCCAGCGCCGTCACGATCGCCACGCGGACGCGGGGTACCGGGTCCGCCTTTGCGAGGTGATCGAGAAGTGGATCGAGGATCCTGGGTCCCTGGATCATTCCGAGCGCGTCCGCCGCTCCAGATCGGACTTGAGGTACCTCGTGGTCGAGGAGCGCGAGGAGGGGGTCTACGGCCTCCGCCGTTCGCACCTGTCCGAGCGCGCTCAGCACCGCTAGAAGGATGCTGACATCCTTTACCTCTGCCTCCTCTACCGCCAGCCTGCAGAGCGCTTTGCCGGCCTCGTCGCCCCCGACGAGTCCGAGCATCTTTGCCGCTTCCACCCGGATCTGCGGATCGAAAGCCCGATCGAGGGCGATCCGGGCAGCCACCCCGCTCGCCCCGGGGTCTCGCAGCTCGCCCAGCGCCTGGAGCAGGAGCGCCACAAGTTTCTGTTCGTCCGGCGAGAAACCTGGGTTCGGATGCCGGGCCGCGAGCGTCGCTTCGAGGAGGTCGATGAGGGGGCGAACGGCGTCCGCTTTCCCCAAGGCACCGAGGGCCTTGACGATCTTCTTCTGAACCTCGATCCGCGTCTCCTTCTGCAGCGCGTCCAGGAGGACGGGCACGGCCTTTTCCTCTTTCAGGAGGCCGAGGCCCTCCGCGGCCTCGGCGCGCACTCGCCACAGGGAGTTCGAGAGGGCACGCTGGAGCTGCTCGAAGTTCCTGGGATCGAGAAGCTCCAGGATCTGGCCCGCGAGATCGTCCTCGATCTTCTCGATCGCCTTCCTCGGCCTGCTGACCAGTTCCCACTCCAGGTACTCTTCCCTCGTCCGCCCCGTCGACCTCTCTTTCTGACCGGGGATCCCCTTCTCCGGCTCTCCGAACCACCAGTCGCGCCACGCTTGAGGTTCGGTCCCGAAGTCCTGGAAGGTGATCCGGCCGAGCGCCTGCGCGATCGCCTGAGCGCGCTCGTCCCTCGCACTACCCAGCCTCTCGATCAGCGGTTCGATCAACTGGAAAGACCTCATGCGTCCGGCCGCGTCCATCGCCGCGATCCGGTGGGAGGTCTCCAAGCTCTCGTCGTCCCAGCGCTTGAGCAGCCGGTCCCGGACGTCCTTGAAGTCCCGCACGGCGAAGAAGAGCCGCTCCGCGGCCGCGACAACGGCAGGCCGAGAGTCCGAAAGCGCGGCAATCGCCGGGAAGAGGATCCGCCCCGCCTCGTCGGCGGCGATCACTTTCTGCCCCTCGGGATCGACGGCGATCGTCTGGAGGATCGCGACCAGCACGTCTGCCCGCTCTTTCTCCTCGACCAGGATGCGGGAGAGCTCCTCCAGTCCCTTTCCCGCGGGGAGGGTGAGGAGATCGTGCGTGGCGATCGTCTGCCGCTTCTCGTCCCCGCTGTAGAGCTCTTCCAGCCGCTTCTTGACGGGGTCCTCTTCCTGCCCGCACGCGAGCGGACCCCCGCAGGAGAGGATCGACAGGACAACCAGGGCGAGGGCGAGGGGGAGTCGGCTCGTCAGTGCCATCAGCGCATGTGTGTCGAACCAGGGAGCTCGGAGGTGAAATGAGTCTAGCCGATCCTGCCGGGTCGGTCAATTCAGTGGTCAGTGGTCAGTGGCTCCGGATAGCCTATCGCGATGAGAGAGATGCCGAGGTCCACACGACTCGCCGGCGCCCGCCTCGCCGTACTGGTGACCGGCGGCCCGAGAGGCCGAACCGCTCTGGATCTAGCGCGGGCCGCGCTCGAGGGCGGGGCTCAGATGATCCAGCTCCGCGAGAAGGAGCTCTCCGACCGGGAGCTGCTGGACTTGGCGGAGCGGACCCGCGAGCTCTGCCGCGCCGCGGGAGCGCTCTTCATCGTGAATGACCGCCCCGACGTCGCCCGGCTCGCGGGCGCGGACGGAGTTCATGTCGGTTCGACCGACCTCCCCGCCGGGGGCGCCCGGGCGATCGTCGGGAAGCGCGCTCTCGTCGGCGTCTCGGCACACGACGAAGCAGAGATCGACGCCGCCCTCCAGGCCGGCGCCGACTACCTCGGCATCGGCACCGTCTACCCCTCCGGCACCAAGCCGGGGCTTCCGGCCCGCGGCCTGGAGGTCGTCCGGCTCGCGGCCCGTTCGACCTCGCTCCCGTTCTTTGCGATCGGGGGGATCGCGATCGAGCGTCTGGCGGAGGTCCTCGCCGCCGGCGCGCGGGGCGTCGCCGTCTCCGGCGCGATCCTCCAGGCCCCCGACCCTCGTGCTGCGACCGAGGCGTTCCGGAGGGTCCTCGACGCGCACTTTGGCGAGGCCTGACGGCGCGCCATCACAACCACCCGGCTCCCTCCTCGCGCACGATCCGCGCGAGCGCGTCGAGCCAGACCGGATCGTCTCCCAGGCACGGGCATCGCACGAACGCCCTCCCCCCGGCCTTGCGGAAGGCCCCCGCGACGTCGCGGCCGATCTCGTCGATCGTCTCCAGGCAATCCGCCACGAAACCGGGAGTGACGACGAGAATCCGTCGCACCCCTCGCGCCGCCAGGGACTCGACCGTTTCCTGGGTTCCGGGCTCGAGCCATGGCTCCCTGCCGAAACGGGACTGGTAGGACAGGACCCACCCTTCCGGGGCGAGTCCGAGCGCGACGGCGAGGAGGCGCGCGGTCTCGCGGCAGTGGACGGGGTAGGGATCGCCCCGCTCCGCGTACGACCGGGGGAGACCATGGAACGAGAAGACGTACATGTCGGGCGGGGCGTTCGCCGGTGCGATGGTCCGGCGGACGCCGGAGGCGAGCGCGTCAATGTACGCCGGGTGGTCGTAAAAGGGGCTGGCGGTCCGGATCGCCGGAACGAACCGGCGGCGGCGGATTCCCTCGGCGAGCGCGTCGAGGGCCGAGCCCGTGGTTGTCGAGGAGTATTGCGGGTAGAGCGGAACGAAGATGAGCCTCTCCGTCTCGGCGGCCGCGAAGGCGTCAAGCGCTTCTCCCAGGGACGGCGAGCCGTAGCGCATCGCGAACCGGACAGTCGCTCTGCCCTCGAGCCTCTCCTCCAGGCCCTTCGCCTGCGCGGCGGTCGCCACGAGGAGCGGCGAACCTCCGGCCTCCGACCAGACCCTCCGGTAGCTCTCGACCATCCTCGGAGTGCGCCGGGGCAGGATCAGGAACCGCAGCACGAACCACCAGAGGAGCCCGGGCGCCTCGATCACCCGGGGATCCGACAGGAACTCCAAGAGGTAGCGCCGGTAGGCGGCAGGCGTCGGTTCGTCCGGCGTACCCAGCTGGAGGAGGAGAACTCCGACGGGTCGAGCCATCTCTCCGGCTGTCAGCGCCGGCTCTTCTCCCAGGCGATCCACTGTTCGTGGGCCATGCGGCGGTCGGCCTCGGAGGCATCCGGGTCGTAGCCCAGTTCCTCGCCCGCCATGCCCCGGAGTGCCTCGAAAGCCACCAGGCGAACCTGCGGCTCGGCGTCGAGGAGGCGATCGACAAGAGCTCGGGACGAGGCCCGATCGCCGATCTTGATGAGCGCTTGCGTGGCCGCCAGCCGGACCGTGCTCTGGGGATCGGCAGCCGAAACTCGCTCGAGGGCTTCGCGCGCCTCGGCGGCCTCGAGAACCCCCAGCGTCCGCGCGCAGACGCTCCGAACGACGGTGTCCTCGGAACCGAGGGCCTCGATGAGCCAGGGCGCCGTCCTCGGGTCTTTCGCCTCGAAGAGCGAGAAGGCCGCCGAAGTCCGTCGCGTCAGGTCGGCCGAGGAGAGATCCCGAACGTGGCCTGCGAGGACGGGATCTTCGAGAGTGGGACGCGCGGGGGCCGCCCCGTCCGGGGAGGGAGACGGCGAGGCCGCAGCGGCGGGGAGCCTCTCGATCGAATCCAGCCGCACCTTGAGCTGGGCGAGGAGCGTTCGGATCTCCGAGATCGCCTCGGGCTCCGAACCGGCCGCCGGCGCGGAAAGGGCAGCGGCCCGCTCCTCGAGGTCCTTCACCGCTTCCTCGAGCCCCGCGAGAGAAGCCTCGACCCGCTCGAGCCTCTCCGCAAACTCCCGATCTCTCGCCGCCGCCCGCTCCCTCTCCTCCTCGAGGACCGACTCGAACGCCGCCGCGGCGCGCGTGGAGGACTCGCCCCCCGCGCCTGCCGGCGCGGAGCCCGCAACGGACGCGGGAGCGACATCGGCCGGTGCCCCCTCCTCTCCCCGCTCGCCGGTGCGGCCCCAGAGACCCACGCCCGCCGCGACGGCGGCAAGGGCCAGCGCCGTCAGCACGAGAGCCCAGGACGCGCGACTCGTGGTCAAGGCGACGTCACGGCCGGAACGAGAAGTTCAGGAACCCGTTCCCCCAGTTGTAGCCGCCGTGGAGGGTCGAGCCGAACGACTCGAACGAGGAGCCTCCGGAGGAGTACGAGCTGCCGAAGAGCGTTCCACCGATGTGGAAGTCGTCGGTTGGGTTTCCGTAGTGGTACTGGAGCGCGAAGCCGCCCCCTCCGTAGCCGCTCGCGGCTCCCCAGTCGCCGTGCGCGCTCGATCCCAGGCCCATGAAACCGGAGCTCGACGAGAGACTCCCCGACTGCGCGAGCCCTCCGCCGACCGCGCCGCCGCCCAGGAAGACGCCGCTGCCGTAGCCGTAGAAGTCGCCGCCGTCGTAAGGGTAGGGACCGAAGTGGAGAGGGCCGTAGGAACCGCCCGAACCATCGTTCCAGTAGATGCGGCCGTAGGAAGGAGACCCGAGCCAGGGCCACTGGCCGGCGAAGTACTGGTTGAGGAACTTCCATGTCGGGCGGATCGAGCGGTCGAGCTTGGGCACGCTCCGGCGCCCGGCGCCGGGGACCGCCGGTCCGCCGCCGCCGTTCGCGGCCGCGCCGTTCCCGCCCCCGCCGTTCGCGGCGCCTCCCGCATTCCCGCCTCCTCCGGCCGGCGCGGCTCCCGCCGGCGACTTTGCCGCGGCCTCGGCAGGCTGTCGCGAGGCCGCGAGCGCCTCCTCCGCGCGCAGGAGCTTCGCCACGGTCTCGGCCTTGAGCCATTTCCCGTGGTAGAGGACGAGCCCCTCGGCCTTCCTCGCCTCCTCACTCGTCATCCAGACGCCTTCGTGCCGGACGTGGCCGAGCTCGAGGCGCGCTCCCTCGTGGTCCGGGTCCAGACGGACCGCCTCCTCGAAATGGCGGCGAGATCGGGAGGCGAGGCCGTTGAGCTGGCACCAAAGGCCCAGCTCGTATTCCCCCTGCGCCCCCGCGCCGGAGAGCGAGGCGCGCTTGGCGTCGTAAAGGTCGAGGACGGTCTCCTTTTCCTCGATCCTCTCCACTCGGTCGGCGGAGAGTGTGAGCGTGCCGCTCGGCATCTCGACCACGACCTCGCCGCCCTTTCTCTCGGCCCGGCCCTCGACCTGGCCGCCACCTTTCAAGTACACGATGTCGGCCGAGACGAGCGGGAGGATCGCGAACGCGAGGATGGCCGGGGCGAGGAATCGCATGGCGGACCTCCGAGAGGGATGCCAGATACTAGTTCGTCTGGTCGTTCCGGGCAAGTCCGGGCCGCTGACCTTGCGCGGCGGAGTGGTCTGGGAAGCGTGTTTCACACGCCCTCGGGATTCGCTATCCTTACCGGGCATGCCCGAGCAAGCCACCACGACGAGCGAGGCCTTCCAGCGTCTGCGGGAGACCGCGGCGGTTCTCGCTTCCCCCGATTCGGACCTCACCCCCGAGGACCGGACGAAGCTCCGCGCGCGGCTCGATACCTCGGCCTGGGAAGTCTTCGGCGAGGTGGCCGGGTCCTGCGTCCTCGACGACCTCCAGGACGACCTCCCCCTCACCGAGAAGGACCGGAACGCCCTCGACTACGGGCTGTTCGGCCTTGGGCTCGGCCCCTGGGAGGACGAGATGGCCCAGGCCGCGCAGGCCGCCAGGGCCGAGCCGGTCCCCGGCGTCTCCTTCGTCACCGACGCCCTGCGCGCCGAGTACCGCCGCTTCCTGCGAATCGACGAGGGGCGCTCCCTGTACGAGAAGCAGAAGGGAATCCAGGAGCGCCTCGAACTCGCCGGCGTGCGGACGGAGAGTCTCAAGAAAACGCGCGACCGGATCCTGGGCTGGGTCCTTTCCAGCGACGCGAAGAGGAAGCTCGACCGGACGCTCGCGGAGACAGAGGAGATGCGGGAGCGGTTCCTCCTCCTCCAGCGCAAGGTGGACCATGGCCAGCTCAAGGACACCGTGGAGCGCCGCGAGTTCGCCGAGGCGAAGGAGAAGATGATCCGGCTCCGGGAGGAGCGCGACCGGATCCTCGCCGACGCCAGCGGGGCCCCCAAGGCTCTCTCTCTCGACCGGCGGGTCGACAAGGTCTTCTTCGAGCGGCTCGATCTCCAGGACGAGCTTGCGGCGACGGGCGCGAGAATCGACGTCTTCCACACGGAAGCCCGCGAGATGAACCCCCGGCAGGCCCGAGCCGCCCTGGTCGAGGAGCTGCGGAGCCTCCGGATGTTCACCAAGATGGGTGCCCAGCGGGCCCGAAGCCAGCCCGAGACCGCGCCGATCGGGAAGCGGGAGATCGCCACGCCCCGGAAGATCGCGGAGGCGCTCGACCACATCCTCGCCTTCGACCCCCGGCTTTTCGACAACTCGCTCGCCCGGCGCGAGGGGAGGCCCACGATCCTCCTCGTTCCCGGGACCGGCTACGGCATCTTCGACTGGGCCAAGCGCCGGCTCGTCGTACCGACGATCCCCTACCGCTCGGTTCCGGAGACGCTCGCGTACGCGATCGCGACCTACCGCGACGACGTGGACGCCCAGACGAATGAGCGGACGCTCCTCAAGAGCTACGGCGCCCTGAAGGTGAACGAGAACAGCCGCTCCTCGATGAAGCTCAAGGGGCTCCTCGCCAAGGACTACATCACCTGGATGACCCGCGACTCGAAGGGTCTCGCGACGCTCGACCCGGAGAACCGGGAGTGGATCGAGGAGAACATCGCGCCCCGGCCGGAGGAGCCGATCCTCACCCGGGAGATGATCGACCTCGCCCCGCGGGAACGCCGGGGCCTTCTCAAGCGCCTCGAAGGGCAAGCCGGAGGACTCGACGCCGAGGACCTCTATCGCCTGGGCGTGCTCCGCTTCTGGGGTGAGGAATTCGTGCAGGCGGCCGAGTGCTTCGACAAGGCCCTCGAGGCGAAGCCGTGCTGGCCGGAGGCCATATACTCGAGCGGCGTCTCCCACAAGAGGGCCGGCCGCTCGCTCTGGAAGGAGCGGCTCTCCGAGTTCGTCCGGATCGCGCCCCAGAGCTGGTGGCCGAAGAAGGCGCAAAGGATGCTGGCCAAGTGAGCGCGCAAGACCTCTCCGCGACGCGCGACGCGATCAAGCGCTTCGCCCGGAACGCCATGGAGATCGAACCGGACGAGGTCCTCTTCCTGGAGGGCGAGGCCTCGAGCGAGCTCTACCTCCTCGTCTCGGGAGAGGTCGAGGTCCTCCGGGGCGGCCGGCGCCTCGCCCGCATCTCCGAGCCGGGATCGATTCTGGGCGAGTTGTCGTCGATTCTCGGGGAGCGGCGATCGGCCACGGTTCGCACGGTCGCCCGCTGCCGGTTCCTGGTCTTCGAGGCGCCCAAGGTTCCCGAGCTCCTACAGGACGCGCCCGCTCTCGCGATGCGCCTCATCCGCTCCCTCTCCGAGAGGCTCGCCAACACCAACCGTCTGCTCGACGAGGCGAAGGAGCGCGTCGATTTTCTGGAAAAACGGACTCGAAACCTCCTGGTCGAAGCCGGCAAGGCTGAGCCCATGCCTCCCCCCGCGCCCGTCCTCGATCCCGAGACCGACTTCCCCGAGGCCCCGCCCGACCCGCTCCACGAGGGAAAGGTCGACCGCCCCACGACGATGGAGTACCGCGTGGCCGATCTCGGGCTCGACTCCGAGCCCGCACGGCCCGTGGTCGAGTCGTTCGGAAGCCCCGACGAGGAGCCCCCCGTGGCGACGCCCCCCGCCGGACCGGACGCCCTCTCCTCCTTCCAGGAGTCGCCGCTCGGGCCGAAAATCCTCGAGCGCCACTGGGCGGACCTGGGCGACCACTTCACCGTCGCCGGCCTCGCCACGGAGTGGGACGCCCTCCCCGAGGAGATCGAGGCCGCGCTGGCTCCCTTCCGCGCCGCGGGCCTGGTCACCCTCGGGAGCGAGGGTGGGTTCTTCCGGCTCCCGGACTCATCCGAGCTCTGGGAGGCTTTGCGCACCCGCGCGGGAGAGTGAGGTTCGCTATCCTCCGAATCGCGGCGTCCCGCGCAAAGGACGGCCCCGACGGGATAGAATCTCCGCTGGAGGCGTTGCGAATGTCGACGATTCAGGAAGATGTCTGGCGCGTGATCCGTGAGGTGGCGGAACTCAACCGCGAACTCGCCCAAGCTCAGACGAAGACGGACGAACAGCAGAGGAAGACGGACGAACAGCAGAGGAAGACGGACGAACAGCTGAAGAAGACGGACGAACAGCTGAAGAAGACGGACGAACAGCTGAAGAAGACGTCGGAGGAGCTCAAGAAG
>JACQVV010000135.1 GCA_016209595.1 Planctomycetota bacterium | reverse complement strand
GGTCCCATCCGCGGCGAACGTGCGGTCCAGAGGGTAGGCCACCCCGAAGAGGAACCCCTCCGACGGGCGGACCGAGAGATGGGGGCTCCCGCCTCCGGGCCGGACGACCTCGATCTCTCCTCCGCGGGAGACCGCCCGCCAGTCCTCCAGCGGGATCTCGGTCGAGCGCCCCGGCGTCTGGCTGTCCTCCAGCCGCATCCATCCCAGGTCGAGCTCTCCGCGCAGGATCAGGAGTTCCACCTTCCGGACAGGTCCGTCCGGGACGGGCTGCCCCCTCGCCTGGCACACGTCGCGCACGAGCCCGTCCAGATCCAGCACGACTTCGTCCCATCCTCCCGAACGCGACGGCAGCGTCCGGCTGAAGAAGTAACGGTCCTCCCGCCACAGGCGCGGGGAGGAGTGGACGTAGAAGGGGAGCTCGCGGTTCTGGAGCACGATCTCGACGGGGTTGGTCGAGATCTGGATCCCCGTGTGGTAGTAAGCGTGCTTCGCCTGCACGAGGAGGATGGCGGCAACGGCCGCCGCGCCGTAGGCCACCGCGAGGCGCCGGGTCCATTTCCCGCGCCGCGACCAGCCGCTCGCCACGGCCTCCAAAGAGGCCACGACGAGCAGCACCCCGCACGGAACGACGAGCGTCAGGTGTCGAAGCGTAACTCCGAGCATGGGGAGGAAGGTCGGCGTGAGCGCGAGCTCGTAGCACAGGTAGAGCGCGATCGGCAGGCTCCCCCAGATTCGGCGCCGGCGCCAGAGATCGGCTCCCGCCCCAACGAGAACGGCGGGGATGAGCAGATAGGCGAACCAGTACCGCGCGATGAGGTCCGCCTTATCGAGAGAGAACGGGACATCGTTCTGCCCGAAGCGCTGGAAGAGCTGCGTCTCCAGGCGATACCAGGGCACGAGGCCCGTGTGGAGTCCGTTCCTGTCGGCGAGCATCCCGAGCCCGCCGACCAGGACGCCCGCGGCCACGAGGAGGGCCAGGCGCGCGTGGAAGCGAGACCGCCGGCAGCGGAGAACGGCGTCCGCCGCGAGCCCCAGACAGAGGAGGGCGGAGTCATAGGCCGAGACAAGCGAGAGGACCGCCAGGAAGAGGAAGCTCCAGAGCCTCTCTCGGGTGTAGGCGAGGAGGGTCGCAAGCACGATCGAGAGCGTCACCGGCTCGGCCAGAGCCTGGTTGTAGAAGAAGAGCCCGCTCGGCCAGGCGAGGAAGAGAAGCCCCCCCAGCGCCCCGTACCGCCGGGACGCGAAGAGGTCCCGGAAGAGGAAGTACGCGAGGATCGGGTTGGCGAGCGCGGCCAGGAACGGAACGAGGTGGAGCGCGACGAGATCGTGCCCCACGATGCGGAAGGAGACATAGAGAAGGAACGGATAGAGGGGGGGAAGATCCTCGGGAACGTTCGCGCCCGCGATCGGCCGGCGCCCGAGGAAGTTGTCCGCCCATTCCCAGGCGAGCGTCGAGTCGTCGACTACCATCCCTCGGAAGAAGAAGTTCGACCCCAAGGCCGCGACCAGGAGAAGCGCGACCCACCCGAGATCGGCGAGGTGGCCCCGGCTTTCCGGGAGAGGGCGCTCCGTCTGCCGGGTCCCCACCTCAGGCGCTCCCGCGGCCTGGTCCGGAGCGACCGCCCGCCGCATCAGGGTTTCACCCGCCGGGTCCGGGCGGTGGTCTTCCGCCTCCTCGGCTTGTTTTCCGGGCCGGCCGGGGCGCCCCCCGCCGCCGACACCCGGTCCCCTCCCTCGCGTTTCGCGCGGTACATCGCCCGGTCGGCCTCCTTCACGAGCTGGATCGTCCGGTCGTGGTTGGAATACTCGCAGACTCCGATCGACACTCCAATCCCGGGAACCCCGAGGTTCTTGATCCCTACCCGGATCCGGTCGGCGAACCGGACGGCCGCGGTCTCGTTCATGCCGGGGCAAAGAATCGCGAATTCGTCGCCGCCGTAGCGGAACGAGCTGTCCACCTCCTTGCGGACCGATTCCATGAGGAACGCGCCGACCTTCTGCAACACTCGGTCGCCCGCGACATGCCCGTGCCGGTCGTTGTACTCCTTGAACCCGTCCAGGTCGAAGAGGAGGAGCGAGAGGTCGTGCTCCAGACGGTCGGATCGTTCCTTCTCCGTCTCGAGGAGCTCGTAGAAGTGCATCTGGTTGTAGAGCCCCGTGAGGTCGTCGGTGATCGAACGGCGCTTGAGCTCGCGCTCCATCTCCTTGTGCCGGCGGTTCTCGTTCGCCGCGGCGACGATCCCCGCGACGCCGCCGCTCGGACTCTCGAACGGCGCGAGCGACAGGGAGAGCGGAACGAGACCGCCGCCCACGACCCGCGCGTCGAGGTCGCACTCGACCAGACGCTCCCCCGCGAGGGCCCGCCGGACGAGGGCACGTACCTCGTCGGGATCTGCAAAAACCTCTTCGAGCGGGCGGCCCCGGAGCTCCTCGGGCGAGAGCCCCAGCACGGAACGCGCGGCCTCCCCGGCGAGCGCGATTCTCCCTTCCCGATCCGTCGCCAGGAGGATGACCGCGGCACTCGCAAGCACGGTCTCCAGATACGCCAGGCGCTCCCGGAGGGCCGCCGGCGCGGCTTCGTCGGCTGGAAGGGACATGGCGCTCTGGACTAGACCCCCGCCGGGCCCTCGAGGACGAGCGCGATCCCCTGGCCGCCGCCGATACAGGCGCTCGCCACGCCGTGTCGCTTCCCGGAGCGCGCGAGCTGGGCGAGGAGGGTGAGAGCGAGGCGGGCTCCGCTGGCGCCGAGCGGGTGGCCCAGCGCGATCGCCCCGCCATTCACGTTCACCTTCTCGCGAGGAAGCCCGAGTTCCTTCTCCACGGCGAGGTACGGCCCGGCGAACGCCTCGTTGATCTCGAAGAGGTCCACCGCGTCGAGCGAGAGGCCCGCCTTCTCGAGGGCCCCGCGGATGGCGGGCGCCGGGCCGATCCCCATCACGTCGGGATCCACGCCGACCGCGTGCCACGAGACGATCCGTCCTAGAACCCGCCGCCCGTCCTGGCGGGCGCGCGCCGCCGTCGTCACGACGAGCGCGGCCGCCCCGTCCACGATGCCGCTCGCGTTCCCGGCGGTGACCGTCCCGTTCTTGTCGAACGCGGGCGCGAGCCGCGCGAGCTTCTCCATCGACGTGTCGGGCTTGATGTGGTCGTCGAGGGTCCACGGGATCGTCTCGCGGCCCTTCTTCACCTGGACCGGCTCGATCTCCTCGGCAAAGCGTCCCTCCTGGACCGCCTTCGCGCCGAGCGCGTGGCTCCGCAGGGCGTACTCGTCCTGCGCTTCCCGGCCGATGCCGTATCGCTTCGCAAGACGCTCCGCCGTCTGCGCCATGTAGAGGCCGGACCAGCTGTCGAGGAGGGAGACCATGAGGGAGTCCTCGAGCGCCCCCTCCCCCAGTCGCAGGCCCTTGCGAAGGCCGCGAAGGACGTGGGGCGCCTGGCTCATGTTCTCCATCCCGCCCGCCAGGACGTACTGGGCCTCGCCGAGAAGGATGAATCGAGCGGCCTGGGCGAGGGCCTCCAGACCCGACCCGCAGAGGCGGTTCACCGTGAGCGCCGGCTTTTCCGCCGGGATGCCGGCTTTCAGGGCGACGTGCCGCGCCCCGTAGATCGCGTCCCCCGACGTCTGGAGCGCGTTCCCCATCACCACGTGGTCGATCGATTTCGGGTCCACGCCCGACCGCGCGAGCGCCGCTCGCGCGGCGACGCCGCCGAGTTCGATCGCCGAGACGTCCGCGAACGCGCCGTGCCCCGGCGTCCCGACGTATTCCGCCATCGCCGTCCGCGCCCCGCCGACCACCACGATTTCTTCCAGAAAACGCTCGGCGCCGCCTGTCGTCACGATCGCTCCCTCCTAGCGTCCCTGATACCTTGGCTCTCGCTTCTCGAGGAAGGCCGCCGTCCCTTCCTTCGCGTCATGGGTCGCGAGGCAGAGGCCGAAGAGGGCCGCCTCGAGCGACTGTCCCTCCTCCAGCGATGCGTCGGAGCCACGGCGGACCGCCTCGATCGCGTGGCGGATCGCGACCGGCCCGCGCTTCATGATGGTGCGGGCGAGCCCCCGCGCCCGATCCATCGTGGCCTTGCGGACGAGCGCCGCAGCCTCGGACTTCGACGCCGGAAGCGGCTGGGGATCGACCAGGACATCGGCGAGTCCGATCCGAAACGCCTCCCGGCCGTCGACCGGCTCTCCCGTGAGCACGAGCTCCATCGCCTTCCCCCGTCCGACGAGCCGCGGGAGCCGCTGCGTCCCCCCGTAGCCCGGGATGAGGCCGAGCGTCACCTCCGGAAGCCCTATCTTCGCCGTCGCGGCGATCACTCGCACATGACAGGCGAGCGCGATCTCGCACCCTCCGCCGAGCGCGAAGCCGTGGATCGCCGCCACGACCGGCTTGGCAAAACCCTCGATCCGCGCGAGCGTGGCCTGGCCGCGACGGCTCGATTCCCGGGCTCCGTCCGCGTCGAGCTTCGCGAGCTCCCGGATGTCCGCCCCCGCGACGAACGCGCGATCGCCGGCCCCGGTGAGCACGACGGCCCGGACGCAAACCTCCTCGGCGAGCCACGCGAAGGCCCGGTCGAGCTCCCCCACCGTCTCGAAGGAGAGGGCGTTCAGGACCTCCGGCCGGTCCACGGCGAGCGTGGCCAGCCCGTCCTCGACCTCCAGCCGCAAGTGTTTGAATTCAGGCATCTTTTTAAGTGCTTAAAAAGCGTCCAGGTAGGGTTTGGGGAGCGCGGATTGTAGGGAGACCCGCCGCGGGTGTCAATCTTGTCGGGGTTCGGGGTTCGGGG
>JACQVV010000032.1 GCA_016209595.1 Planctomycetota bacterium | reverse complement strand
TCGAGCTCGGCTGCCGGATCCACTCCGCCATGCGGGGACACATCGTGGTCGTCGAGACGCCCTACTTCGCCGCCACCGAGCGGGGGCGGTTCGAGATCGCGGGCGTCCCGGCCGGAGCGTACCGCCTCACCTTCTGGCACCCGACGCTCTCGCCGGCCTTCCTCGACGTCGTGGTCGAATCGGGCGGCGTGACCGATGTCGCCTTCCGGGATCTCTCGCCGCGCGAGGAGTAGTGGACCCCGACTGGGACGAGAGATACCGGACGCAGGGCTACCGCGAGGGAAGGGAGCCCGCGGCTTTCCTCGTCGAGGTTCTGCCTCTCCTTCCCCGTGGCCGGGCTCTCGACATCGCGGCCGGCGCCGGACGGAACGCGGTCTTCCTCGCCGAGAACGGCTTCGCGGTGGACGCGGTCGACGCTTCAGAGGAGGGCCTCGCCCTCGCACGGCGCCTGGCGGCCGACCGTGGCGTCTCCATCAAGACGATCGCCGCCGACCTTCCGGCCTGGGAACCGGAAGCCGGGGCGTACTCGGTCGTCCTCGACTTCTCCTATCTCGACCGCGGCTTCTTCGAGCGGATCCGCCGGGCGCTCGCGCCGGCAGGCGTCCTCGTGTTCGAGACCTTCACGACGCGCCATCTCGAGCTCGCCCCGGCCCGTCGGATGCGCCGGGAGTTTCTCCTGGAGCCCGGCGAGCTCGCGGCCGCTTTCGTGGACCTGGAGATCCTCCGCCACGAGGAGCACGTCGGCCGCGCCAGGGCGACCGAGAGGCTCCTCGCTCGCAAGCCCGCCGCGCCCCCGCCGCGCGCCCGGTGAAGCTCGCCCTGAGCGAAGCGAAGGGGGAGGTCCTTGGACAACAACTTGGCTGGATCTTGGAGACGCCGGACATGCCGCACCGCACCTCATGGGTCCTCCTTTCCATCGCCGCGCTGGCGGCGCCGCCCCTCGCGGCCCAGGAGCGCGTCTTCCCCGACTGGTGCCACGGGGCGCGGATCGCGGACCTCGTCCTCTCGCCCGACACTCCGGACAGGGATCTCGGCGAGTTCGTTTCGGACGCCCGGGAGGACGGCGCGAGCGTCATCCTCGTCCACTTCGAGGAAGAGAACTTCTACGGCTCGCTCGTGGACGAGGGAGGCTGGCGCCGGATGCTGGATCGGGCGGGCCGGCTGCTCGAATCCGCAAGACGCGCGGGACTTCGGGTCGCCTGGTACGTGAACGGTCTGGAGGTGATGACCCCGGGCGCCGCACGGGATCGGGAGCGCCCGTCGCTCGCCCGGAGCCACCCCGATTGGCTCCAGCGACGCGCGGGCCGCGGCGGGCCTGGCACGCCGATCGTCTTCACGGGCCTGGAGTACGGCTGGATCGCCCCCGACATGGAGGACGCCTGGATCTGCCCGCTCTCGGACTACGGGGAACTCCTCCGCGCGAGGTTGTCCGAGCTCGCCGGGCGCGGATTGGACGCCGTCTGGATCGACGCCTGCTTCCTCCCGGGCGTCCAGCCCGGCAACGAGCCGATCTGGGGCTGCGGGTGCGAGCGGTGCCGGGTCCGCTTCGCGCGGGACACGGGCCTCTCGCCCGACTTCCCGCTCATCTTCGCCGACCCCGCGTTTCAGGCGTGGCTCGCCTGGCGTGAGCAGCTTGTCGCTTCCTACCTCGCGGGGCTCGCGGAGCACGCCTGGTCGCTCGGCGTCGTCCCGTTCTACGAGAGCTCGACCCTCGATTCGCCGGACGCGACGCTCCTCGGGAACGATGCGACGATTCTCTCGGCTTCGCCGATCGGCTACGCCCCCGAGATCGACGCTCCGGGAGAGGAGGAGTCGATGGCCCGCGCGAGCCCCGAAGAGTGGACCGCGTACCTCTCGATGCTCCTCTTCGCCCGGGACATGGCGGGCGAGAAACCGTGCTGGGTCCTCCAGTACGCGGGGGGGCCCTCGGACGCCGAGCGCGAGCTCGGGATGACGCTTGCCGCCACGGGAAACTACTTTCCGGTCCTGGGTGACGACGACCCGGAAGCGCGAAAATTCTCGCGGGAGGCCTTCCGGCTCGTCCGGGAGGTCGCGCCGCTCGTCCGAGCTTCGAGGCCGTTGGCGCCGGTCGCCGTCCTCTACTCATCGCGGGCGCGAGACCTCCACGACGGCGCGCGCGGCGGGCAGTACTCGACGAAAGGGACGCGCTTCTTCCGGAGCTATCGCGCCGCGGTCGGGCAGCTTGTCCAGGCGCACGTTCCCTTCCGGATCGTTTCCGTGCCTGCCGGCCCCGACCTCTCCGGTGTCCGCGCCGTCGTCGTTCCGGACGGTCTGCCGGGCGGCGACGTGCCCGCCCTCCCTCCGGGGTGCGAACGTCTCGACGTGGGGCCGGAGGGCATCGCGCGAATCCCCGTCCCGGAACTTCCCTTCTCGGTCGAGGCGCCTCCCTCGATGGCCGTCCTGGTTCGCCGGGGAGAGGGCGGGTGGCTCGTTTCGGTCCACGCGCTGGCAGCCGCCGGCCCGTCCACGATCCGGTTCTCCGCTCCCCGGCGCTTCCGGATCCGAACGCTCGAAGGGGAGCGGTCGGGGGAGGGGAAGGTCGTCGAGCTCGCGGCTTCCCGGCCCTTCCACTTCGTCGAGGTTTTCGATTAGGCCAGGTCAATCGCGGTATAGTCCAACGGCTGGACATCGGGCTCACGAGCTAACATCATGCGAGAAGCGGGGCTCCTGACCCCGACGATCCTCACCCCGCAGATGCTGGTCGAGGAGGAGGAATGACCACGCCGCCTACCGAGAGCCTGGACCCCGTCGTGGAACGTACGCGCAGAGCACGAGAGGCTCTGGCGAGGGCTTGCGACCACGACCTGGACAAGATGATGGACCTCTTCCGGTCGATGCAGGCGAGCCATCCCGAGCGCGTGCGCCGGCCGCGGCGCTCGAGTTTGCGAGCGGCGCACGAAGATTGACCTCTCTCGCCGGAAAGGCGTTCCCGGCTTGTCTGTCGAATCCTCGTGATTCTCTATCTCTTGGGAGGGTAGGCCTCGTCGGACCACCGTCCGGTCCTCCTCGAGTTCTCCCTGGCCGGCGGAGGGAACGGTCCTGCGGGCCGACCTGCGGGTCAGGCCACGAGGAGTCCGGGAGTTCCCGGCGATGGAAGCGGGTAGCCCGGAACCGAAGCGTTGCGGGCATGGGCGGGCATCCCCGCTCCGCGGTGCCGGATTCCGTCCCGCCACGCCGTGTGCGATGCTATGGCAGCCTGTCGCGGATAGCGCTTCGAAGGCGAGCGGGAGCGATTTCGGCCGAGATCGAGGCGCGGACCCGCTTCGCGGGTGCCCCCCAGGCGTAGCCCTGCTACGCCGCGCGCGAGCAACGAAGAGATCGATGGAAGTTGGTGAGATAATGCGGGCTGGATCCGCTGCTCGATACGCAGGACGCTGGAGTTCGCTCATGAACACCCTGCATCGATTCTGGCCGGGCTTGCTCGGCATCCTTGCGCTCGGCGTCGCCGTGGTTGGGGCATTCCGTCTCGCCGGTCAGTTTCCAGGCGAGGCGCGGCCACGCGCCGAAGCGTGGGTCGATTTCCATTCGCCGGGGCCACGCTCCGCGGCTGACCGCGCGACCGACTCCGACGGTGGCGTCCTCCGCGTGGCCATCGCTCCCGTCGTCTCGCCCGAGTACTCGTACTCGATCTACGAGGACTTCGTCGAGGTTCTCGCGCGGCGACTCGGTCGCAGCCCCGTTCGGCTCCAAGGCAAGAGCTACGACGAAGTCAACAACATGCTCCGGTTCCGCAGGTGCGACCTGGCCCTCATCTGCAACTTCGCTCTGATCCGCGGAGAGCAGGAGTTCGGTCTGGAACCGATCGCAGTCCCAGTCGTCTCGGACTCGCTCGAGTACTTCTCGCTTGTCCTGGTCCAGGGAAGCTCCCCGGCCAGATCCCTACGCGATCTACAGGGAAAGCGTTTCGCCTCGGCGGATCTCCTTTCGGCCTCCGGGTGGCTCTATCCCATGGTCCAGATCCGGCGCCAGGGGTTCGATCCGAACACCTTCTTCTCCGGGCACGTCATCACGGGGAGCCATGACCGCTCCCTCCATGCGGTCGTCTCCGGCTACGTAGAAGGGGCCGCGGTCGACAGCCTCGCCTACGATGCCATGGTCGAGGAGGACCCCGACGTGGCTTCGAAGACCCGGATCATCGAGCGCTCTCCGGGCTTCGGTACGCCGCCCATCGTTGCCCACCCCCACATCGATCCCGAACTGAAACGCGAGATCCAAACCGCTCTTTTCGCCATGCACGAGGACGAGGAAGGGGCGAGGGCACTCGCGAAGGCGCGGATCGATCGCTTCGTGGCCCCCGAAGACGGCTTCTACGACTCGGTGCGCGAACTCGTCGCGGAGTTCGATTCGAAGAAATGAGCACCGTGCTCCGGTTCCTCCGCTCTCTCTCGATCTACTGGAAGATCCTGGGGATCGGCGCGGGAGTGGCGTTCCTTTTCGGTAGCGTGACGCTCGTCGTGGCGCGTTCGGCCATGTCGCACGCCCTCTACGGCATCCTCGAGGATCAGGCCAGCTCGAGGGCGCATGGCCTGGCGGCCGACTGCGAGCGACCGCTCATCACGGGAGACCTCTACGCGGTGGAGCAGCGGATCGATCGGGCCCTTGAAGCGTCTCCGGATCTCCTGTTCATACTCGTCCAGGATCCTCAAGGGGACGTGGTAGCGCACACGTTTGAAGGTGATGTTCCGGATGACCTCGTCCCCCATCTCGCCGCGACATCGGGTGCGGAGGGAGCGACGATCGTGCTCGACTCTGCCGACGGCCTCGTCGTCGAGAGCTCGGCGCCGATCCTGGACGGAAAAGCGGGGAGACTCTGTCTTGGCCTCACGGACGGCATGGTGCGGCGTGAGCTCGATCTACTCACCAGCTCCATGATCTGGGCACTCGTCCTGTGCGCGGGGTTGGGGATGTTCCTCGCGCTTCTCGTCACCTTCCTGATCAGCGAGCCGATCCGGGAGCTCGTGGAGGCGGCCAGGCGTATCCAGCGCGGCGACTTCGATGCTCGGGCCGGGGTCCTCTCTTTCGACGAGATCGGGACCCTCGCTCTGGCCTTCAACAAGATGGCCGAGAGCCTTCGCGGCTTCCGCGACGAGGTCAAGGAGAAGGAGCGCGCGCGCGCTTCTCTCATCGAGCGGATCGTCCGAGTGCAGGAAGACGAGCGGCGAAACATCTCGCGGGAGCTGCATGACCATTTCGGGCAGTCGCTTTCCGCGCTCCTCTTCGCGGTCCGGTCCGACGTCCATCGCAAGGAAATCGAGGGCACGATCGTCGGCCTCATTGATGACCTCCGGCGCCTCGCCTGGGAGATGCGCCCTCCCGTGCTGGACGAATACGGCCTCGATCGCGCGCTGTCGCGGTACGTGAAGGAGATGTCGAGGAGTTCCGGGATGGACATCCAGTACGAGTACGGACGGGAGCCGGGACTTGGTCGGGCCCCCGCGCGCGTCGAAGAAGCCCTCTACCGTGTCGCCCAGGAAGCCGTCACAAATGTCGTCCGGCATTCGGGTGCCGAGCGGGCGAGCGTCGTCGTCCTCCAGGGTTCCGGAGAGGTCCTGCTGCTGGTCGAGGACGACGGGCGCGGTTTCGATCTCGACGGGACGACGCGGGGAACGCCATCTTCACTGGGCATCACGGGGATGATGGAAAGGGTTGGGCTCCTGGGGGGCGATTTTCAGGTAAAATCCTCCCCCGGCAAGGGCGTGGCCATCCGGGTCACGATCCCGCTCCGCGAGGAACAGCCATGCCCATCCGCATCCTAGTGGCGGACGACCACGCGGTCTTCCGCAACGGCTTGACGGCCCTCTTGGCGAAGGAGTCGGACCTCGAGATCGTTGGCGAGGCCGCGACCGCGGGGGACACCATTCGCGCGGCGATGGAGACAGAGGCGGACGTCCTCGTCCTCGACATAGGCATGCCGGGTCAGTCCGGAGTGGCGGCGGCCGCGGCCATATCGAAGAGGCGGCCCAAGCTCGCCATCGTCATCCTCACGATGCACGAGGACGAGGACTATCTGCAGGAGATGCTCAAGATCGGGGTTCGCGGTTATGTCCTGAAGAAATCTTCGGGCGAGGATCTGCTCCAGGCGATCCGGACCGCCTATCGCGGGGCGAGGTACATCGACCGGGGCTTCGCCGACACGCTCGTCTCGGCCTCGGTAGCCGGCCAGCCGACAGGCTCGCCGGATCGCCTGGGGCAGCTGACGCGAAGGGAGCGGGAGGTCTGCGAGATGCTCGCCTACGGGCATACGAACGCAGAGATCGCGGAGAATCTGCATATCTCGGAGCGGACGGTCGAGACCCACCGGTCGAACATCATGAACAAGATCGACGCGAAGACGCGCGCGGAGGTCGTGCGCTTCGCGATCGACCACGGGCTCATGAAGCACAAGAGGTAGCAGCCTGCGGATGAAGTGCACCGGAGGCGAGCAACTGACTCCCTGCCCTCGGAGTGGGTCACTTCTGGCGGGCAGAAGTGGGTCAGTTCTCGTTAGCGCAGCGGGGCGCCCGGGATCCGGTATCTCCTTGGGAGTTATCGCGCAGGTTGTGGGGCACTTTTGCTCCCGGCCGGCATCTCGTATCAGTAGAAACCACCTAGATCCTATACGTAGTATCAACGTAGCCTGGCGCCCGGAGAACCATCGCGATCAAATGGCTCGGTAATTGCGGTAGTTCCGGGCCCGGACCTGGGGGCGACCCCGGTCGCCAAACCGTCGATGCAGAACAGTCGAAGGAGGAGAGCGGCATGTCCAACCGTTTCCGGTCGATCTCGGCGTGGGTCCTCTTGATCCTCCTCTCGGGGGGGGTGTCCTCCCTCGCCCAGGACCAGAGCATGGAGGAGCGGCTGCGGCGCCTCGAGGCTCAGGTGAGGGACCAGCAGAGGACGATCACCGACCAGGGCAACACCATCCAGGAGCTCAGGGCGCGGCAGGGGGAGACCGATCCAGCGAAGATCGACGCCGCCGTGGACAAGTACCTCGAGGAGAAGAAGAAGAAGGGCGAGCTCACCGACTGGAAGGCTGGCTACGACGGCAAGTTCTTCATGGGCTCGACCGACGACAAGTTCCGGCTCGAGATCGGAGGCTACGGCCAGGCCGACAGCCGCTGGTTCCCCACGAGCTACCCCCCGACCGACACCTTCTTCCTCCGGGAGTGGCGGCCCTACTTCGGCGGGAAGCTCTGGAAGTACTACGAGTACAAAATCCAGTTCGAGCTCAACACGGCCACGAACAACATCCGCGACGCGTGGCTCAACTTCCACTACATCGACGAGCTCCAGTTCAAGGTGGGCCAGCACAAGCACCCTTTCTGCCGGGACGACCTCAGGGGCTTCGAGCACGCGGACTTCATCGACGCTCCTTTCATCACGCGCTTCATCTCGCCTTCGCGCGACAATGGGGCCTCGTTCCATGGGAAGCTCTTCGACGGGATCGTGGAGTACGGCGTGGGTGGCTACAACGGGGACGGGCTGAACGCAACCCCGGACACGAACGACGCCAAGGACTTCGCGGCCCGGATCAACCTCTCCCCCTTCAAGACGACCGACAACTTCTGGGTCAAGGGCCTGGAGATCGGAGGCGACTACTCGGGCGGCGAGCAGGACAAGACGATCGGCGGCCGGACGTTCACGACTTCGGCCGGGACGGTCTTCTACACCCTCACGCCCGCGACGCTCTTCGAGCGTTCGAAGCTCTTCCGCTACAGCGCGGACTTCGGGTGGCTCATCGGTCCGGCGTCTCTTCAGGGCGAGTGGGGCCGGATGGAGATCGAGGATGCCACCCGTCCGCGGGCCGGGGCCACGCCGCGGCTCGTGCAGGACTTCAGGTTCGACACCTTCTACATCCAGGGCACCGTGCTCCTCACGGGCGAGGACAAGACCTGGAAGCACACGAAGCCGAAGCAGAACTTCGATCCCAAGGAGGGCGGCTGGGGGGCGTGGGAGCTCGCCGGGCGCTACCAGTATCTCGACTTCAACGCCAACATGGTCGAGAACGGCCTCGCGGTCGGGACGGAGAAGCTCTGGTCGCTCACGGGCGGGGTCAACTGGTACCTCAACCCGCACGTCGAGATCATGGCCTCCTACGAGTACACGAGGTACGACGACCAGGTTGTCCGGGTGGGACTCGGTCTGGAGGAAGAGGAGCACATGGCCTCGATCCGGTTCAAGTTCCTGTTCTAGGACGCTCTCAAAGTCGACTTTCGAGCGCAGCGCTCGGCGGAATCTCGCGGCATCAAGGAGGCGAAGCATGACGGGTACGGGCAGTACGGCAACCATGGGGCGGCGCGACTTCTTGAAGGCGGGCGGCACAGCCGCTGGAGTCGCCCTGGCGGGGGCGGCCCTTCTCGCCGACGGGAAGAAGGCGGCCGCGCAGGAAGGGACGAAGAAGGAATCCAAGTACACCTTCCTCATCGACCTTCGGCGCTGTAGCGGATGCGAAGCGTGCGTCGTGGCCTGCAAGACCGAGAACGGGATCCCGGTGGGCAAGTGGCGAACCGGCGTGAAGTTCCTCGAGTCCGGGACCTACCCCAACACCAGGAAGACGATCGTCCCCTGGCTCTGCAACCACTGCGAGAAGCCACGCTGCATCAAGCGTTGCCCCGCCGATCCCGTCAAGAAGCCGTGGGGTGCTGAGGTCGCCGCGACCTACAAGCGGCCGGACGGGGTCGTCGTGATCGACCAGGATCGCTGCATGGGGTGCGGGATGTGCGTCATGGACTGCCCCTATGGTGTGCGCTTCATGGACCCGTTCGTCGAGGCGGGCGGCAGTCCCGGGGAGCACGCGGCGAACAAGTGCGATCTGTGCCTCGCGCGGATCCGGAACGGCGTGGTCCCGTCCTGCGTGAACACCTGCCCGGCCGGGGCGCGCCGGATCATCGATCTCAACAACCCCGAGGATCCCGGGAACAAGATCCTCGAGGAGAACGCCGGGCGGCTCAAGAAACTCATGGAGAGCCACGGCACGGAGCCGAGCGTCATGTACATCGACCCCTCGGGGATGCTCGACGAGACCTTCACGAAGTCGGACGACGTCAAGAACACGATGAACAAGGAAATCGGCTAGCCCCTGGACCAGACGCACATGGGCGAGGAATTGAAGGAGTCACGGCATGGCAGGCATGGATAGAAGGGACTTCCTCCGGGTCGGGGCGCTCTCGCTCGCGGGACTCGCGGGCTGCAAGGGAAACGGCGACGATGGCGACGGCGGCGGGGGCAACGGCGGCGGCGAGGACCAGCTCGACGGCAAGGTCTGGATCCAGGGCGGGAAGGACTTCTCACCGAAGACGGGCGTCGAGCGGAAGGCGATCCCGAGCGCGTGCTGGCAGTGCGTCACCCGCGACGGGATCATCGGCTACGTCGAGGACGGCCGTCTCGTGAAGATCGAGGGACACCCCGGTCTTCCCCGGACGAACGGCAAGGTCTGCGCGCGCGGCCAGGCGGGGGTGAACACCGTCTACAGCCCCGACCGAGTTCTCTATCCCTTGGTCCGCACCGGTCCCCGGGGCGCCGGCCAGTGGAAGAAGATCTCCTGGGACGAGGCTCTGGGTCTCGTGGTGAACGGCGGCACGATCGCGGGGAGGCAGGTGAAGGGGATCAAGACTCTCCGTGACGAGGGGCACCCGGAACTCTTCATGTTCCACTACGGGCGCATGAAGGGGAGCGATGGGACGATCATCAAGGATCAGTTCCTCGCGGCGTACGGGACAAAGACCATCGGGAACCACACCTCGATCTGCGAGTCGGCCAGGTGGACCGCCCAGGAGCTCACGTGGGGGAGCCATTACGACAACTGGGACCTCGAGAACACGAAGCTCGTCCTGAACTTCGGGGCGAACGTCCTGGAGGCCCACACGAACCACATCCCCATGGCGCAGCGGCTCCTCAAGGCGATCGCGAATGGCGTGAAGGTCTACACGTTCGACGTGCGCCTCACCAACACCGCGGCCCGCTCGACCGAGTGGATCCCCGTGAAGCCCGGAACCGACCTCGCCGTCATCCTCGCCATGGCGAACGTCCTCCTCGGGGACGGGATCTGCGACACGGACTTCATCGAGACCTACACCAACGTCAAGGTCGACGAGCTCAAGGATCATCTCAAGGAGTACACCCCCGAGTGGGCCGAGAAGCTCTCCGGCGTTCCCGCGGCGAAGATCCGCTCGATCGCCCTGGAGTACGGCCGGACCCGGCCGAGCGTGGCGATCAGCTATCGGGGCCTCTCTCAGCACTGGAACGGCATCATCGGGGAGAGGGCGCTCCTCATGCTCGATGCCATCGCGGGCAACATCGACGCGAAGGGAGGCCGGTGCCGGGCCGTCGGCGCCAAGTGGAAGCCTCCGTTCGAGGCGCCCACGACCGCGGCGAAGGGCCTCCCCATCGACCACGGATTCCATGGCGCTCACGCCTTCCCCACGCATCACGTGAGTAACCAGATCTACCCCGTGATCGCCGAGGGATCGGAGGGGCGGCCGTACGTCTACATGACCTACTGCCACAACCCCGTGTATGTGAACGGGGACTGCCGCATGTCCTCGGAACTCCTGAAGGACGAGACCAAGATCCCCTTCATGATCTCGGTCGACATCGCCCTCTCCGAAACCTCGGAGCTCGCCGACCTCATCCTGCCCGACGCGACCTACCTCGAGCGGTGGACCTGCGACGACATGGTCTCGGCCACCCAGATCCAGGAGTACTACATCCGCCAGCCCATGCACGCGCCGCTCGGCGAGGCGAGGAACTTCTGCGACGTCGTCTGCGACCTCGCCAAGATGTGCGGATGCGAGCTCCCCTTCCATTCCGCCGAGGAGTTCGTCCGCGCAACGTGCGAGAACACGCCCGGCGTCAAGGAGGCGGGCGGGTTCGAACACATGAAGGCGAACGGCGCCTGGTACGACGAGAAGGCGTCCCCCGCCTACCTGAGTCATGCCAAGGAAGTGGACGTGAGCAAGGCGGTACTCGACGAGGCGACCGGGGTCTACTGGGACAAGCACGAGGGCGACAAGGACTTCTCCTCCCTCGACGCGAAGAACGCCGCGAAGCAGTACATCGCCCAGAAGTGTGGCGACGGCAAGGCGAGAAAGGGCTTCCCGCCCGACAAGGGAGTGTGGAAGACAGGCTTCCTCGAGATCAAGTCGAAGAACCTGGCCGACAAGGGATTCCCCGCGCTCCCCTCCTGGATGCCGATCCCGGACCACGCGTCGATGTCCGCGGACCAGCTCGTCCTCACGACGTTCAAGGTGCGCACGCAGACGCAGTCCAGAACGCAGAACTGCAAGTACCTGACCGAGCTCTACCACGACAACCCGGCCTGGATCCACCCCGCGACCGCGAGCCAGAGGGGCATCAAAGACGGCGACGCGATCCGCGTGAGATCGAAGATCGGCGAGATCACCATCAAGGCTCACGTTACCGAGGGGATCGTCCCAGGCGTCGTCGCGATCTCCAACCACTGCGGCCACTGGGCGTGGGGCGAGTTCGCGTCCGGCAAGAAGATGTTCACGCACGCGTGCGAACCCGACTGCGCGAACAAGTGGTGGAAGGAGACCGGCGTCCATCCGAACTGGATCATCCCGCCGGTGGGCGATCCGATCGGGGGGACCATGTGCTGGATGGACACGGTCGTGACGGCGACCAAGGCCTAGGGCGGCCCGGTGAAGGTCATGCCGGAGCTCGAAGTCGGGACCGTGGAATCGCGCCGCGGCGTCTACCACCTCCTCAGGCGGATCTTCGAGAAGGAGTCGGACGAGAAGCTCCTGGCCGATCTCGAAGCGTCCGGTCTCCGGAGGGAGCTCGAGGATCGGGGTTTCGACCTCGGCCTTCCCCTGGGCCCGATCGAGCCCGGCACTGCGGAACGCCTCGCGGTCGAGTACACGAGGCTCTTCATCGGCCCCGGCGACCACGCGCCGCTCTTTGCCTCCGTCCACTCGGACCGCGTCGGAGACAAGGGGCGCCTGTGGGGCGACTCGACCGTCGAGGTGAAGAAGTTCATCGAGTCGACCGGGCTCATGTTCAAGCCGGGCCGCGGCTCCGTCCCAGACCACCTCGCGATCGAGCTCGAGTTCATGGCCCGACTCGTCGAGGCCGAGGAAGAGGCCACGCGAGAGGGAAACGAGGACGCCGTCCGGAAGATCGCGTCGGCCCAGCAGCGCTTCCTCTCCGAATACCTCCTGTCCTGGTTCCCCTCGTTCGCCCGGAAGGTGGCGGAGTCGAAGCCGCATCCCTTCTACGCCAGCCTGACAAAGTTCTGCCACGAGTGGCTTCTCTCGGAGAAGGGAGCCCTCGCGGGAAGCACGGGATCCTGAGGGACTGGAACGGCGTGGAGAGAAGGAGGAAGGGGAAGGCCGGGTGGCCCTCCCCTCCCGCCGACCGGAGGGATGGACCGGGTTTGCTACAGTCCGCGCCGGGTCCTTCCCCTCGTCCCACCCCGGTCTGGAAGCGCCGTCAGGGTCCGGCCTTGAGTTCGATCTCGATCTCCGTCGTCACGGACGCTCCGCCCAGCGATTGTTCCTGCGTGTAGCGAGCGCTCGCGGGGAGGCCGTTGGCGAGGAGCGCCATCGTGCCTTCCGTGCGCTGCGCCGTGAGCCCCGTGAGGCGCGCGAGAGGGCCGGGGCGGAGCTCCTGCACGTGCTTCACGTTGGCGACCCGGCGCTCGCCGCGCGCTTCGATCCCGACGACCTCGAACGACTGCTCCACCTTCCCGAAGCCGGGGAGCCTCGCCGGGACCTTCCAGGTCTGACCGGCCGTGAGCGACCCCTTCTCGAAAGGTTGGGTGAGGGGGTTCCCCTTCTTTCCGCCCTGGAGGGCGACGAAGATCGGGCCGACGAGCCGGTCCACCGCGACCCCCAGTTCCGCGCGCGCGTCCTGGGGAAGACCCTCGAGGAGCGGGTCGAGCAGCTGGCCGAAGCCCCCGACCTTCTTCAGTCTCCACTTCCGGTCGTAGGTGTATTCAAGAGCCCCGACTCCATCGAGGAGCGCCCGGATCGCTTCCGGGACTGTCCCGTCCGGATAGTCGAGCGTGCCGTCCGAGGTGGAGAGACGGGTGAGCCGGCCGGAGAGAGTGAACCCCTCCTCGGTCGCGGAGAGGATCTTCATCTCGAACGCGAACTGCGTCTCGGTCTTCTGCTCGGCGACGTCCGGCGCGCGCACGGTCGCGACCGCCTTTCCTTCGAAGCGATGGACCTCGCCTGCCTTGAAATCGGCGGAGAGGGTGAGCGAATCCTGGGCGGCCACCGCCGCAGGAAAGAGAACGAAGAGGATCGAGATCAGGCTCATTCGTCGCATCACGGATCTCCAGGTTGGTTTTCGTGAACGGCGGTTCCCTTTCCCCGCCGGGGCCGGGAGTGCGGCAAACGCCGTTCCGGTCGATCCGCTGGCCAGGAATCGCGCCGCCCCGCGTAGGGCCCGGCGCGCGGCCTCGCTCGACGGGGAACGACGCGTACCCGGTTCCGATCGCCCTCCGGCCCTCCGCGGGAATATTCCCGCAGTGCGGTCGACTTTGCCCGATCTCGCCGGCGCTCCCGAGTCCTTGCCACGGCGGGCTACCGTCGCCCGGCGAGCGACGCGAGGACCGCCTCGCCCGCGGTCTTCTCTATCGCCGAAAAGAGCACGCGCTCCTCCCACTGGATGTGAGAGCGGAGCGCCTCGCCAAGCGAGGCGAGGAGATCCCCGTCGGGGTCGGAGGAATCGCTCGACGCGGCGCAGGCGGCGGCCATCTTCCGGAGCGCCTCGTGGTCGGTCTGGAGCCGCTTCCGGAGCTCCTCGGACTCGACGAGGGGAAGGAGGAGCGCCTCCTCGTCCGCGAAGTGGCTTGCAATGGTGTCCTCCCACGCATCGCGGAAGGATCGGAGGGCCGCCCGTCGCTCCGGCGGCTCCCCCCCCGCCGCGGCAAGGAGCCGCCGAGCCTGGACGAGACCGTGGTGGTGCTCCCGCGAGAATGAGACGAGCCCGGGGTGCCGCTTGCCTGTGGCGTCACTCATTGACCCGTTCTTCCTCGCGGGTTCTTCCGGGGAGTGGAGATACTTACCCCGGCGGCCAGCCGAAGTTCCGGCCACCCAAGAGGTGCAGGTGGACGTGGAAGACCGACTGCCCGGCGCCGGCGCCCACGTTCAGGACCAGCCGGTAACCGGACTCGGAGACTCCCTCGGCAGCGGCGATCTCCCTCGCCGCGAGGACGAGCTCTCCGACGAGCCCCGCGTGCGCGGGCGCGAGGTCGTTCACGCTCGCGACGTGTTCCTTGGGGACCAGGAGCACGTGCGTCGGCGCCTGGGGGTTCAAGTCCCGGAAGGCGAGGATCCGGTCGGTCTCACTTACGATCTTGGCCGGGATCTCCCTCCGGGCGATCCTGCAAAAGACGCAGTCCTTCATGGCCGGTCTCCGCGTGGGTCGAGGGAGTCATCGTATCACTCCGGTTCGTTTTCCTCGGAGGCGAACCTTTTCTGACGGTCTCACGGAGCGGCGGCTTCGGCTACACTTCCTGGAACCGCCCGACCCGGAAAACCCGAGGATGCTCGAAGGCTACGACCTCGAAGATCTCGACGAGCTCCGCGAGATCCAGAACCGCCTCATCCAGGACGTGGAGGTCCTGGAGGGAATGATCGTGCGGCTCGAGGGCGACATGGGGTCTCTCGCCGGCCTCGCGGAGAAACTCCGGGCCGACGAGGGGGTCCTCGATCTCGCCGATCGACTGGGCCAGGAGGAGCTCGTGACCTACGTCCGGCGGATGGGCCGGGAGGGCCTCCTCCCGCTCGCCGAGCGGCTCCGCCGCGAGGTGGCGCTCCTCATCCGGGGGTTCATGCGCGTGCGTGGCGAGGACGTCTACGACCCGTCGCCTGACGAGGACGAGACGGGCGACGAATCGTAGCGCTCAGCGCGTGAGATCGAGGCAGTACCCCCAGCGCTCCCGCGCGACCTCCTTGCCGTCCTCCCCGCCCAGGTCGTAGCGGTCGGCGCCGCCGCCGTCGAGGAGGAGCCCCAGGCTCCCGAAGCCGCGGGCTTCGAGGTACGTCCCGTGCCCCTGGCTCTGCCCGCGCGCCTGATACCGGTCGTCTCCCGAGAGATCCACCAGGACCCCGAGCGCGTTGTCGTTTCCCGCCCCCTGGGCGAGCGACCCCGAGACATAGGTGTCGTTGCCGGCGAGGTCGGCGAGGATCCCGGCCGCGAGGTCGTGGCCGCACCCCTGCGAGACTCCGATCGAGGGGGTGGCGTAATGGTCGTCCCCCTCGGCGTCGAGAAGAACACCCACGGAAAGGTGGATCCCCGCCCCCTGGCTGTAGCGGCTCGCGACGTAGCGGTCGCGTCCGGCCGCGTCGTAGAGGACCCCGAGCGCGTACCAGTAGCTCGAGCCCTGGCAGAAGTAATCGCCGTGATAGAGATCGTGGCCGGCGTAGTCGAAGATCGCCCCGATTCCGCCCGAGGAGCCCCAGTTCCGTGTGTCCCAGGGCCGGAGGCCGAACCCGAAGCCCTGGGAGAGCGAGGCTGTCGCGACCCCCGGTTCGCGGAAGTCCTCGTATTTCCCGCCGGCGGTGTAGACGTCGTTCCCCGCGCGCTCCACGATCGCCCCGAAGCCGCGCGTGAAGCCGAACCCCTGCGCGAATTGGTGGGCCGAATAGCGGTCGATCCCCGCGACGTCGAGGAGGATCCCGATCCCGAAGACGCCGCCGCCCTGCGCGACGCGATCGGCCGCGTAGAGGTCGTCCCCCGCGAGGTCGGCGAGCACGCCCACGCCGAGGACTCCGACTCCCTGGACCTCGTCCGCGCCGCGGTAGACGTCGTTCCCCGCGAGATCGACGTGAAACGAGGAGGCGAGGAGCCCGTACCCCTGGCCGCGGGAGCCGTTCGAATAGAAGTCGTTCCCCGCGAGGTCGAGGACAATCGAATCGCATCCGTTCGGCGCTTGCACGTCCTGGTAGACGTCGTCGCCTCCGACGTCGATCACGATCGCGAACTTCCCGGCGTAGCGGTTCGCCTCGGGGCCTCCCACCACGATCCGGCCCACTCCCTCCCATTCGTCGTTGAACAGGACTGTCCCCGTGACCCCCACGATCGGATCGGCGGCGGCGACCGGGACGAGATCGTTCTCGACCTCGCCCCGGGAGAGCGCCCCGAGGTTCGCGAAGAGAAGCGCCGCGGTCTTCTCTCCCTCCTGGAATATCGGAGCGAGACCCCCATTCACCAGCCGGAGCGCGGAGTCGAGGAAGAGGCGACCTTCGTGGGTCTCGAGCGACTCGGTAAGGATCTTCCCGCCGATCTCGAGGATCTCCCAGTGCTCCTCCTGCCAGAGATCTTTGAGGATCTTGCCGCGCGAAGCGTTGGACTCCGCGAGCCGGTCTCGCAGGGCCACGACGAGAAGCGAGAGCTTCGCTAGCGTTGCGGGAGCCGGCGTCCGTTCGATCGGAAGATCGAGCCGTGCGGCGAAGGCCGCGAGCAGCGCCGCGAGGTCGCCTGCTTCCTCGGCCTTCCTCACCTCCTCGGCCATCCCGCGGGCCACGTGCGGGAGGTGGAGCGGATGTTCCAGGAGGTAGTTCACCTCGGTCAGCCGGAAGGGGTTGGGCGGGGAGCTCCCGAAGGCGCCGCCGTCGTCGGCGTAGGTCGCGGTCCGCGCGACCTCGGCGAGGACGCGCAGGTTCTGATCCGCGGTGTCGCCTCCGAAAACGGTCTTGTCCCAGGGGACGCCATCGGCCGGCGCCGGGAGCTCCGGGTGCTCGCGGCTCCGGACACCGGACTCGGGCCGCGCGACGAGGGCCACCTTCGCCTCGGCGCGGTTCCCCTCGCGCACGTAGACGAGCGTCACCTCGTCGCCCGCCTTGGCCGCGCCGACCGCCGCGAGGAGCGCCTTCGAGGGGCCGCCTTCGCCGGCGAGCGCCGTCCCAGCCCACTGGACGAGAACGTCGCCGGCCGCAAGCCCCGCCTTCGCGGCGGGCGAGTCGGGGACGACCGATGTGAGCCGCACGCCTGCCGGATCCGCCGAGTCCTCGATCCCGACGCCGAGCCACGGCCGCGGCGCCCCCGCGACCGCGCCCGGTGCCACGCCGAGGAGCTTCCAGAGATCGTCCATCCGGGCGTCCGACTCCTGGGCCGAGGCCGGGAGAGAGAAGAGGAAGAGCAGGGCGGCAAGTCGAAACGTGCGGTTCATGGTTTTCCCCGGGGACGCGGTCTAGAATCTCGAGAGGAGATGATAGAGATGTCCGTAGCACCCTGGAACCGTCTCCTCGTTCTAGCCTTTCTCATGGCCCTCGCGGGGGGCGAGCTCCGCGCGGAGGATCCCTTCCTGCCGCCGGAGCCCGCGCTCTCCGGCGAGTCGCTCGTCGCCCGCGTCGCCGAGCTCTCCGAGGAGCTCCTCTCGCCCGACTGGCCGGCCCGAGAAGCGGCCCGGCGCGCGCTGCTCCAGCTCGGTCGGGAGTCGCTCGGCCCCCTCGTCCGGCTCCGCGAGGAAGCGGGCGCCGAGCTCGCGACCGCCCTGGAAGCGCTCATCGCCACGGCGCGAGAGGAGGTCCGCGTCCGCCACATCCTCGTGACCGATCGGGCCGAGGCCGAACGGATCCAGGCGAACCTGGCGAACGGAGCGGACTTCGAGTATCTCGCCGAGTCGTACTCGAAGGCCCGTTCGGCGTCGCGCGGCGGAGACCTCGGCTTCATCCGCCGTGGCCAGACCGTCCCCGCCTTCGAGGCGGCGGCCTTCGCCCTGGAGCCCGGGGATCCCGCGCGGGTGGTCGAAACGGGGGCCGGGTTCCACATCGTTGTCGCCGTCGAGAAGCGCGTCGCCGAGCTCCCCCTCCTGGCCGGCGCGGACGAGGCGGCCGGCGGAGAGCGGGCGAGGCTCGTACGGGCGCTCGAAGACCTCTCCTCGGATTCGTGGGACGAGCGCGAGGCGGCAACGAAGCTCCTCGAGGAGCGCGGCGTCCCCGTGGCGGACGAGGTGAAGCGCCTTGCCGAGAGCGACGACCTGGAAGTCAGGAGCCGCGCGGAGCGGATCTGGACGGCGCTGGAGTGGAGGGTCCTGGTTCCCGACGAGGTGGAGCGGGAACTGCCCGGCCTGCGCGGAGGTCTCGCGAGCGCCGATCCCTCCGCGCGGCAGGGCGCGCTCGCACGGCTTCGTGAATCCAGGCGATTCTCCGATCCCAGCCTCGCCGGCCTCTACGAGGACCTCATCTGGGACCCTGACCCGAACGCCGCGGCGATCGGCATTGCAGGGCTCGCCCGCTCGGCGGGCGAAGAGGCAATTCCGAACCTGGAGCGGCGCCTTGAGTCCGGTGATGAGAAACTGAGGATGCTCGCGCTGGAGGCGCTCGTCCGGATGGCTCCTCGACGGGCGATCGAGTTCTTCGGGAAAGCCCTCGCGGTACCTTCCGATGCGATCCGGAGTCACGCTCTGGAGGAACTCGCCAACATCGACGGAGAGAGTTTGCTTCCCGAGGAGCTTGCGGATCGAGTCGCCCCTTGCCTCGACTCGGCGGGCCCGTCGCAGCGTTTCCTGACCGTTCAGGTTCTCGCGCGCATTCCGGGGCCGAAGTCCGCCGCCGCGATCGCGAAAGCGTTCGGGGACCCCGATACGCAAGTCTACGAGCTCGCGGCGCAGTGGCTCCTGGAGCACCCCTCACACGATTCTACCGAGGTGATTGCCGCGGGCCTCGGAAGCTCGGACGTCACCAGACGATTCTACGCCGTGCAGCTCCTCGCGAAACTAGGCGGCCCGCGCGCGAAGCGAGCCCTCGTTCCGGCGCTCTTCGACTCGCAGGGCCGCATTCGGGAGAAGGCCCGCGCCGAGCTCGGCACCGAGGGCCTGGTCCTGGCGCTCTCTCACGCGGACGAGCTCCTACGCCGAGCCGCCCTGGACGAGCTCCTCCAAGAGCGGCCTGACGGCGGCAGTGACGTCCACGCCTGGGAGGCCTGGTGGATCGACTCGCACCGGCCCCAGGTTCGTGAGGCGATGGCGGCCCTCTCCTTGGACATCCCGGCCCGCCGCTTCGAGGCGGCGCGTGCGCTCCAGGACCCGCCGTTCGTCACTGTGATCGAGGCGCTGGAAGCGCATCGCGAGGACCCGGTTCCCTGGGTCCGCGAGGAAGTCGCGCGGGTCCTGGGATCCCTCCGGGAGGAGTAGCGGCTCCGGCCGGCTACACCCGGAGCTCCCCCTTCCGGTCGAGAATCTTCTGGATCGTCCCCAGGTAATCGCGGCGGAGCGTTTCCAGGCGCTCGACTTCCGCCTCCAGATGCCCCCGCCGCTCTTTGAGCCTTTCGTTCTCAACCGCGAGGGTCTCGGCCTTGCCGCGCAGCGTGGTGATCGCGGTCTTCATCGCCGAGGCCCGCGACTCGAGATCCGCGCGCGCCTTCTCCGCGCCCTCTCGCTCGCCCACCAGGCTCTCGATCTCCAGCCGGAGCTGCTCGGAGACCGCCTTCTCGCGGACGAGCCTCGCCTCCTGCTTCGCGCGACGTTTCTCGTACTCCTTCCGGAGCTGCCGCTCCCGCTCCAGCCGGACGTCGATCCTCGCCGAGTGCTTCGTCTCGGTCACGGTCCCGCTCGTGGAGACGACCCGCCTCCGCCTTCGCGTCGTTTCGTTCCCCATGAACTCCTCCTTCGCAAGCGATGGACAGGGTCCAGGCCCGTGAAGGGGGACAGAAGAGTACCCCGCGACCCTGCGAAGTCAAACGCGGGTAGGCGCTAACGCTTGCTGCCCGTCCCTCGCGCGTGCTCCACCAGCCAGTCGAAGAGGCTCTGGTGGCGAGGGTCCTCCCCCGCCGTCTCCTCGGGATGCCACTGGACGGCGAGGAGCTCCGGCCGCTCGGGCGATTCGAGGGCCTCGATCGTTCCGTCCTCGGCCCAGGCTGAGGCCACGAGGCCGCGGCCGAGTCTCTTCGCGGCCTGGTGGTGGGAAGAGGCGACCTCGATCGCCTCCGCTCCGCAGACCGCGGCGAGGCGGCTCCCGGGCGCGATCCGGACCGCGTGGCGGGCGCGTTCTCCCGGGGCCGGGCCCCGGTGGGCGTCGCCGCCCGGGACCACGTCGGCGAGGTGCTGGACGAGGTCGCCGCCGAGCGCGACGTTCACGACCTGGCAGCCGCGGCAGATCGCGAGCGTGGGCACCCCTCGCGCGAGCGCGAGGCGCGCGAGGGAGATCTCGAGATCGTCCCGGGCCGCGTCGACGCCGTAGATCGCCTCGTGGCGGCGCTCGCCGTAGGTTGCCGGATCGAGATCTCCCCCTCCGGCGAGAAGGAGCGCGCGGACGGAATCGAGGATCTCCTCCGGCGGTCCATCCCCAGGCGCGAAGATCGCGGCTCGCCCGCGGGCGCGCCGAATGGCGTGGACGTAGCCCACGGGGAGGTGGAAGCGCCCCGGGAACTTCTCGTTGGGCCCGTAGCTCACGACCCCGACGACAGGAAGACTCATGCTCTCTCGAAGTTCCGTTCCAGCTCCCAGCATGTGACGACCTCGCCGAACTTCCGGACCTCGGTCCGCGCGGCGTGAAGATAGTGGCCCACGACGTCCTCGCCGAACGCGCTCCGCGCGAGCTCGCTCCTCTCGAACTCCAGGATCGCCTCGGAGAGCGTCATGGGCACGGTCGGGAGGCCCGGCGTCGTGTAGGCGTCCCCCTCGAAGGCGGGACCGGGATCGATGCGGTTCTCGATCCCGGCGAGCCCCGCGGCGAGCGTTGCCGCGTAGGCGAGGTACGGGTTGGCGTCGGCGCCGGGCATCCGGTTCTCGGTCCGGAGCCCGTCCCCGTGCCCCACGATCCGCAAGCCCGCGGTCCGGTTGTCGCGGCTCCAGACGATCTTGGTGGGCGCGAACGAGCCGATCTGGAAACGCTTGTACGAGTTGACGTAGGGGGCGAAGAAGAGGGCGAGCTCGCGGGAATGGGCGAGGAGCCCGCCGAGCCACCAGCGGAAGATCTCGCTCGCGCCGCCGGGGGCCTTCGGGTCCGCGAAGAGGCTTCGCTTGCCCTCGAGGTCCCAGAGCGAGGCGTGCATGTGGCAGCCGGAACCCGCGAGCTTCTCGTTCCACTTCGCCATGAAGGAGACGGCGACGCCCTGGAGGGCGGCAATCTCCTTCGCCCCGTGCTTGTAGAGTGCGTGGCGGTCGGCCATCTCCAGAAAGTCGCAGTAGCGCAGGTTGATCTCGTGCTGCCCCGGCCCCCACTCCCCCTTCGAGAACTCGACCGGCACGCCCGCGCCGTCCATGCCGTTGCGAATCGCGCGGATGAGCCATTCCTCCTTGGTCCCCTGGAGGATGTGGTAGTCCTCGATGTACCAGCCGTAGGTCGCGAGGCCGTGGTAACGCTTCTCTTTCGCCGACTCGTAGGTCTCGCGGAAGAGGTAGAACTCGAGCTCGGAGGCCCCCAGCGGGAGGAACCCCAGGGAGCGGGCGCGCTCGATCTGCCGGCGGAGGATCTGCCGCGGCGCGACCGGGACCGGCGCGCCCGTCTCCTCGTTCGCGAGGTCGCAGACGACGAGGGCCGTCTTCTCCAGCCACGGCAGGACGCGGAGCGTCGCGAGGTCCGGGACCGCGTGGAAGTCGCCGTAGCCCGTCTTCCAGCTCGTGAAGGCGTAGCCCGGGACCGGGTCCATCTCCATGTCGCAGGCAAGAAGATAGTCACAGGCGTGCATCCCGTGGCTGGCGATCTCGTCGAGGAAAAACCGTCCCGTGATCCGTTTCCCCATGAAGCGCCCGAACATGTCGGGGAAGACGGCGAGGACGGTGTCGATCTCGCCCGCCTGGACCATCGCCTCGAGCGCTTCCAGGTCGATCCGGCCGGCCCTGCCCTTCCCTTCCTTGTAGTGCGTCATTCCAGGCTCACGAAGACGTTCTTGGTTTCGAGGTAGTTCGACAAGGCATCCATCCCGAGGTCGCGGCCGATTCCGCTCATCTTCCGCCCGCCGAAGGGCGCCTCGATGTGGACGCTCCGGCTGGAGTTGACGGAGAGAACCCCCGATTTCACGCGCCGGGCCGTCCGAAGGGCGCGCCCGATATCCGTCGTCCAGATCGACCCCGAGAGGCCGTAGGGCGTGGCGTTGGCGAGCTCGGCCGCCTCTTCTTCGTCGTCGAAGGGCGTGAACGTGATGACGGGCCCGAAGATCTCCTCCTGGAAGATCCTCATGGAGTCCGTGACGCGATCGAAGACGGCAGGGAGCATGTAGGCTCCCTTCGCGAGGGCCGGGCCGGCGGGAGGGGTCCCGCCGCAGACGAGCCGTGCCCCTTCCTCGCGGCCGATCGAGAGGTACTTCGAGACCGATTCGAACTGCCGGCGCGAGATGAGGGGGCCGACCTGGGTCGAGGGGTCCATCGGGTCTCCGACGCGGAGCTCGCGGGTCTTTCTCACGAAGCGATCCAGGAAATCGTCGTGGACGCGCCGCTCCACAAGGCAGCGGGTCCGCGCGCAGCAGTCCTGGCCCGCCATGGAGAAGACGGAGAGGGGCGCCTTCTCCGCCGCCCGGTCGAGGTCGGCATCCCCGAAGACAATGAGCGGGCTCTTCCCACCGAGCTCGAGCGAGACGCGCTTCATCGTCCCGGCCGCCGTACGGAGGATCTCCTGGCCCGTCGAGGTCTCCCCCGTGAGCGCGATCTTGGCGACGAGATCGTGCGCGGCCAGAGCCCCGCCCACGACCGCACCCGGCCCGGCGAGGACGTTCACGACCCCCGGCGGCGCCCCGGCCGCGAGCGCGATCTCGCCCAGCGCGAGCGCGGTGAGCGGCGTGTAGCTCGCCGGCTTGAGAACCGCCGTACACCCCGCCGCGAGGGCCGGCGCGAGCTTCCACGAGGCGATCGCCACGGGAAAGTTCCAGGGAACGATGAGGGCCGCAACTCCGAGCGGCTCCTTCAGCGTGAAGTCGAGGCCCGGCGTCGCGACCGGGATCGTCTCGCCGAAGACCTTGGTCGCGGCGCCCGCGTAGTACTCGAAGCAGTCGGCCGCCCCCGCCACGTCGTCACGAGAGTCAGCGATCGGCTTCCCCGACTGGCGGGTCTCCAGGACCGCGAGTTCCTCCGCGCGCTCGCGGATGAGCGTCGCGACCCGGAAGAGGACTCGCGCGCGCTCCGCCGCGCTCGAGCGGCCCCAGGGACCCTCCCGGAAGGCGCGGTTCGCGGCGCGCACGGCCGAGTCGACGTCTTCCGGTCCCGCCTCGGCAACCTCGGCCACGGTTTCGCCCGTCGCGGGGTTCGCCACGAAAAAGGTCCGCCCCGAGAGGGAGTTCGTTTTCTTCCCGCCGATCACGAGCTGCCAGCGTTCGGGCATCCCTTTCTCCTCAGAAGTAATTCACCGTGATTCCCCCGTCCACCACGAACGTCGTCCCCGTCATCCACGCGGATTCGTCGGACGCCAGGAAGAGCGCGGCATGGACCACGTCCTCCGGCTTCCCGAAGCGGCCGAGCGGGATCCTGTTCAGGCGAAGCGCGCGCTTCGCCGGGTCGGAGAGGATCTGGCGAAGGAGCGGCGTCTCGATCGGACCCGGACAGATCGCATTCGCCCGGATCCCTTGCTTTCCGTACTGCACCGCGAGCGACCGGGTGAGCGCGATCACGCCCCCCTTCGAGGTCGTATAGGCGTCCTGGGGGACCGTGCAGCCCACCAGAGCCACGAACGAGGCGATGTTGACGATCGAACCCCCTCCCGCGGCAAGGAGCGCGGGCACCCCGTACTTGCAGCAGTAGAAGACCCCTTTCAGGTTGACGTCGAGCGTCCAGTCGAGGGTCGAAAGCGGCGTGTCCACCACCGAGCCGTCGTCGTCGGGAAAGATCCCGGCGTTGTTGTAGAGGACGTCGAGCCTCCCGAAGGCCCGTACCCCTTCCTTCACCGCGCGCTCGACATCGGCCGGCTCCGCCACGTCCCCCGGGACGGCGACGATCTTCCCGCCCGCCGACTCGACCTCCCGCACCGCCTCGCCGAGCGGCCCCTGCGCGATGTCGGTCGCGACGAGCCTTGCCCCTTCCCGGGCGAAGATCCGGCAGGCGACCCGCCCCATCCCGCTCCCCGCCCCCGTGATGAAGACGACCTTCCCTTCCAGACGCATCGGACACCCTCCAGGCGCGACATCTTATCGCGGACGGAGTTCCTCGGCGACTCGGCCCGCGCAGGGTGACCTATGGAGTCTTCCCGGCAACTTCCCAGGATTCGAGCGCCACGTACTCCTTGGTCCAGGTCCCGTCCGGAAGCGGCGAGGGCGGAAGGGCGTCGTCCTTCCGGAATCGACCTCGGACGCGGAGACTCGCCCCCTCGTTCGCGAGCCGCTCGAGCTCCTCGTCGGAGCGGCCGCCGGGGGCGAGTTCGCCGCGGACCACGTAGTGACGATTGCCTGCGGTCAGAATGAAGTCGAAGGAGCCCGGGTTCGATCCGTCACCCCTCGCCGCGTACACGGCGAGTTCCTGGACCCGTCCCTCCAGCGACAGGGAACTGTCGCCGGCCAAGGATTCGTCACCCGCCGTGTCGTAGGTTGCGACAGGTTTGCGGGAAGGGCGGGGAGGCGAGGGAGGGAGCGGCGGCGCTTCGAGGAGGTGCGGGAGGAACCAGGCGAAGAGCGTGATGGCCACCGCGGGACCCGAGACCGCGAGCGTCGCGAACCAGGTCCGGAGCGCCTCGCGGCGCGGCCTGGCACGGATCGAATCCCCGCGGACAGGCGGGCGGAATTCGGTCAGATCGACGCGTCTGAATTGGCTCGTCACGAGGTGCTTGAAACGTGCGTGCGAGAGGATCTCTTCGTATGCCTGCTGGAGGCGCCCGCTCCGCCCGCCGGCCGCCGCCTCCCCCGGTTCAGCGAGAGACGAGGCTCCCGCGAGCCCGCGCTCGATCGCGGCCACGACGTCGGCGTCCATGTACTCCTTGTCGGTGAGGACCTCGGAGAGCGGCGCGGCGAGCCCGAGCTTCGCCATCACTTCCTGGACGTAGCAGCACTCCCGGACCTGGTCCTCGGCGAGGATCTCGTTGTCGATCAGGGCCCGGGCGAGCTGGCGGTCTTCCTCGGTGAGACCAAGTCCTTCCGCTTGATCCGACCATCGGATGCGCGAGAGGTTTCTTTTCTGGATCTCGAGGAGGCGGGCGAGCGCGGCCGGGACGAGAACCCCGCGATCGACGAGGATCTCTCCCAGGCGCTTCCGGACGCCGAGCTCCTTCAGGCGAAGCTGGAGGACCAGGGAGTGGACGATCTCGTCCTTCGCTACTCCTCCCTTGAGAACGGCGAGCCGGCCGAGGCGGAACCGCCGCGCCTCCCTCAGCCGCTCGGGCGCGACCCTCTCCTCGATCGCCCGCTGGAAGCCGGAATTCTCGAGTTCGTCGAGGATATCGGGAGCTTCTTCCTCCACGGCGATCTTTGGCAGCCGCTTCCGGGCAATCGTCCGCCTCTCCAGGCACTCCATCACGACGTCCCGGGAGATGACTCCCATCTCGAGGAGGACCTCTCCCACTTCGAGATCGATCCCATGCTCCGCGAGGCAAACCTGGAGCTCGACGGCCTGGTCGATCTCTCCCGGACTCACGAGGCGTCCCTCGTGGATCCTCCGGGCGAGCGCGGTCTGCTCCTCCGGGCGGAATTTCACGACCTCGATCGCGAGATCCGCTCGGTCGAGCGGCAACCCCGCTCCTTCCACCTGCGCCTTGAGGAGCGCCGTCAGGCTCGGACGGTCGACGTAGAACTTGAGAAGGAGGATCTTCCCGAGGCGGAGGCGAAGCCCTCGCCGGCCGAGATCCGCCTGGATCGCCAGGCACTCCTCGAGATGTTCCTTGTTGAGGAGCCCGTTGAAGACGGCGAGGTCTCCCAGACGGTATCGCGCGACGCTGGCCGGACGGGCCTCGTCCTCTTCTCGAGCGCGGACGAGCTCGGGCGCCGAATCGTCCATGGTCAAACCGTATACCGGTAGATCGGAAGGCCGCAGCTCCGGCAGACTTCCTCGCCGCCACGGACCGCCGCCCAGCAGGAGGGGCAGTGCTCCCCCTCCTCCGTGGGAGCGACTTCGAGATCGACCGGTCCGGCGGGCGCTTGAACGGGCGCGGGCGCCGGGCCGAGCGGCCGCAGCGCGGGCTCCTTCGGGCGCGCGGCGGGGGTTGCTCGGGCCACCGTCTCGCTCGCCGCGATCGGCGCGACGCTCCGAGGGGCCGCGGGGCGCTGAAGCCAGATCGCCTCGACGACCCGCCGCGGGAGAAACTCCTTGTCGGCGACGACCATCTTGAGGTTCCGGTCGAAGCCCATCTCCCGCATGACGCGCTGGACGTGGAAGCACTCCCGGATCTCATCCTGCGTGAGATGCCCGCGGGCGACCAGGAGCTCGGCGAGAGCCCGGTCCTCCGGGTCAGCGGGTCTCTCCTCGCGCGCGCATTCGGCCCAGCGGATGGACGAGAGCTGCCGGGCCTGAAGGTCGAGGAGTCGGGCGAGGGCCGGCCCGGTGAGGTATTCCTTGCGAAAGAGGATCTCTCCCAGGCGCTTGTTGACGCCGAGCTCCTTGAGCAGGACCTGGATACCCAGGCACTCCTCGACCTTCTCTCGGCTGGCGAATCCCTTCGCGATCGCCAGCCGCCCGATCCGGAGCTCGCGGCTCTTCTTGAGGAGCTCCGGGTCGAGCAGCGCCTCCACGCGAGGCTGGAAGCCCGAATTCTCGGCGTCCTCAGGCCCGAATCGCTGGAAGCTCCCCGTCCGAACCTGCTCGGGGTGTTCGAGAAGGATCGTCGCCTGCGCGGTCGTGATGTAGCCGAGCTCGAGCGCGAGCTCCGTCCAGTGCTTCTCGATCCCTCCCTTCTGGAGAGCCGCCTCGATCTCGCGACATGCCGAGATGGAGTCCGGCGGCATCGCTTCCTTCTTCTCGAGTCGCTCGGCGAGGAGCTCCTGGTCGGCGGGCGCGAGCCGGATGCCGCCCACCGTCGTGTCCGCCTGGGAAGCCCCTTTCCCTCCGACTCTTCGCTGGGCCCTGAGAAGCGCGGAGAGCGCCGGCCGGCCGAGGTAGTGCTTCTCGACGAGGATCTGTCCGAGCCGAACGAAGTAGCCGAGGGCCGCGAGCCGATCCTGGAGTCCGAGGCACTCCGCCAGGCGCTCCGGGGTGAGGAGCCGGTTGTGCACGGCAAGTTCCCCCAGCCGGGGCGGGGGAGCCTTCGCCATCGGGTTACTCTTTCCAGACGATGGGTGTGGGTTCGGCATCCACCTGCCACGAGACGAATCGCGGCGTCGAGAGGACGGTCACGGTCACCGAGTCCACGTACGGCGTCTCGAGGAGCGGTTCGTCTTCAGAAGCGGCCGGCAGGAACTCGATCCGGTACTTGAGCGGCCCCTCGGGCGCGGGGGCGCCTACCCCCCCCTCGCCGGGGACGGTGAAGCTCCGCCCGGCGATCAGGACGCGGACCCCCGGCATCTCGGCGGGCTGGTAGATGTCCCAGTCGATCGAGCCCAGGCGCGCCCCCGGAGGAATATCGAACTCGCGCGACTCGAACCAGGCATCGCCCGTCTTGTAGTAGCGGCCCTGGCGGAAGAGATCTTTCAGGTCCCCGGCGATCGTGGCGTCCCCCGGCTGAATGCCATTATAGGTGATGAGGTCGCCGTAGATGCCGTTCGACGGGGCCGAGACGACGTCGTAATGCGGCGGCCTGTCGGGGTCGGGGGATTCCTTCCTCACCACCTTGAGCTGGCCGCCGAAACGGAGGGCGGAGGTGGGATCGGACTCGAAACCGAACCGGATTGGTTGCCCACCGCTGAAGTACCCGCTGAAGCCTATGATGCCGGAGTCGCCTGCCCGGTAGATGGCGCTCCGCGACCCATCCTGGTCGTTGACGAAGTGAACGCTGGCGGATTTATCGGCGGAAGTATCATAGATTGGATAGGTCGTCGAGTTCGGGTAATCCAGGGTAAGCAGATAGTCAAGGAAGGCCACGAGATCCTCCTTCGACTCGAACGTGGGGTCATTGTTTGGCCAGGGAATGATCGGCTCCGTGGGAAGGTGATTCGTCCAATAGCCGTCGATGCTCCACTGGGTCCTCCAGAACCAGGCCTCCTGTCCCTTGTCTCTCATGTTCTGCGGCACGAATCGCCAGCGGCCCCCGACCTGCTCGATGATGAGCGGGACGGCAAGGCCGCTCCACGTGTAGCGGGATGTATCGACCTGGCCCCACGCGTTGCCCTCTCCCCTGACCCACATCCGGATTTCCTGCCCGTCCCATGCCAGGGCCACATGAAGCCACTCTCTGGGTTCGGTCACCTCCTCGAGCCGGACCTTGATCTCCGCCGTCCGGTTGTTCCCGATATCCCATGCCAGGAACTTGAGATAGTGCCTGGATAGTCCCTTCGACGACCCGCTGGGAGGCAGGGTGTCGTTGTAGATCTGGAACGTCGAGTCGGGCTTCTTTCCGTTCAGGTCGACGACGGCGTGCGGCCGGGGGGCGGCGGAGACGATGTTCCAGTTGGGCTTGTACCAGAAGGCGATCGCGCCGTTGGCGTCGGAGAGGTAGCCGGCCTGGGCGTTGAAGCGGGGGTAGAGCCCCTCCTCCGAATAGGCTCCGCCGCGAAAGACCGTCCCCAGCTCGCCGGGTCCGACGAGGGGCCCGGCGAACGGCAGGCGCGTCTTCTCGTCCGGTCCCCTGTCCTCCATCCTGCCCGGCCAGTCGTCGTCCGCCGCATCGAACGTCGCGTGGAGGGCAGGCTCGCGGCGAGGAGTGGAGCGGACGCCCGCGAGGCCGAGCTGGCCGTCGTACGTCTTGACGAGGGCCCGTTCCCATTCGGGGTAGATCTCAACCGCATCCCGGCTACCGGCCTCGAAATCGGCGATCGTCGTGTCCCTGAGGACGTCGTAGATCACGACCTCGGCGACAATCTTGGCGCTCGCGAGGAGTGAACCGTCCGAGCCGTGGACTCGGCCATAGCTCTCGATCTCAAAGCGGCCCATCGAGGAGAGGCAGAACTCCGGTCCAAATTCGAGGAGGTCGGACTTGTCGACCGCTTTGTAAAGGACCTGGTCGGGATCGAACTTGTTCATGTCCGTGTCGGGATGGGCCTGGGCCCGGACGAGGTCGGCCTGTCGCCGGGAGAGCACCGTCTTCTCGACGAGGCTCGCGACGAAGAGGTCGAAGTCGTTCCACGACCGGAAGGGTCCTGCCGCCTGGCGATACGCGACGATCTCCTCGGCGACCGAAAGGGCGAGGTCGCGGCCGATCTCGACCCTCTCGTATCGGTCGGGCTCGGAGGCGCCTCCGGGCGTGGGCCGATCGAGCTCCGGCAAGCCGCTAAAGGGGTTGAGGTGGAAGAGGACCCCCTCCTGGAAAGCCCAGCCGGAGATGTCGGCGAGGACGGCGTAGAGGACGCTCCGGGACGCCGTGTTGAGGTTCACGGGCGCGCGGAGCGCGAGCTCAACTTTCTCGTAGCGCAGGAGCGACGCCAGGGGATCGGGACGGATTCGGTCGCGCCGGGGCGCCACGACCGTTGAGTCGCGCCAGGGATGGCAGACGATGTAGGGCGAGAGCCGCCGGTAGACCTCCAGACCCACTCCGGGGTTGCCGGACCTGAGGAGGGCGAGCGTCCGCTTGAGCTCGCGCTCACCGCTGTAGCCCGCCGCCGGGCGGCGGTCGATGAGCCACCGGCCCAGGTCGTTCACCTCAGGGACCCGCGTCGCCTCTCGCCTCGAGTCCTCCCAGACTCGATCGATCATGGCCGCGACACGGCGAGCATAGTCGGGGTCCTCGAGGCCGCCGTTCACGTCGAGCTGGCTCGCCGCGTCCAGGACCTTGAGCGCGAAGACGGAACGGCGCTCGTCCTCTGTATCGAGCCGCCCCGAGAGCGCGAGGTCCCATTCGAGAACGGGGAGTCCCGTGGCCGGGTCAAGCAGCGGGAAGGACGGGCGAAGCGCGCTCTCGACCGGACACGTGAGGGTCTCGAACTCACCGTTCGGGAAGGAGTCCTCGAAGCGGGCGCTCTTCGTCCCGTCGCCATCGAAGTCCTCGCCGCGGTAGATCCAGGGGTCGTCGGGGCGATCGTAGGAGCGCTTTGCCGCCGCCATCCGGAGACCGCCGATGGCCTGCTCGACCCCTGCCTCGGCCGCCATCCGGGCCTGGACCTCGAGCGAATGGATCGTGGCGGTCGAGCGTTCGATCGCCATGAGGCGCGCGAACGAGAGCGCCATGACGAGCATCACCGAGAGGACCGCGACGACGACGATGAGCGCGGCCGCATGGCAACGGGGGAAGATCTTCATCGCGGCTTCTCCTTCCGGGACAGGGCACCAGCAAGCGTCTCCTGGAACTTCGCGTCACTGCGGAGCGCCGGCGTGGCCTCGTAGCGATCCTCCCGGCGGGCCACGTAGCCCGCCCCGCAGGCGTCGGCGAGAGAGGCGTGGGCCTTCTCCTCCTCCTTCGCGTTCCCCTGGACGAGGAGCGCGACCCCCAGCATCCAGGGGAGGTCGACCGCATCGTTCGCCCGCCAGTCGCCGGCGTTCGACACGTCGTAGGCCGGCTCGAGCCAGGCCGCCACGCGCTCGATTGAACCCGCCTCTCCCTTCTCGAGCCAGTCCTTCCAGAACGGGAGCGCCGCCGCATGGGCGACGGGAAAGATGAGCAAGCGGTCCTCGATCGGTGGATCGGGGTTTCGCCAGAGGACGAGCGCCCGGTTGAACCAGCGCTCGACCGCGGCCAAGTCCGGCGGGACCGAGAGCGCGGCCGCCAGGACGAGACCGTGGTAGATGTCGAACGCGGCTCCCGGGTCGCTCGCTGCCCGGTCGGCGGCGCCGGCCGCGAGCGGTTCGAGCCGGCGCTTCGCCTCCGCGGGATTAGCCAGATGGAGGAGGAGCCGCGATTCGCATAGGGCAGCCTCGACCTCGTGGGTGTCTTGGAACCCGGCGAAGCGCTCCGCGCACTCTTGGGCCCTGCGGAGTTCGGCATCGGCAAGCGGAGCGGGTTCTCGCGGGTCGGGCCAGGCCCGGAGGGAATCCGGGAGGTCGAGCCACTCGAGCTCGGCTCTCCACCAGGACGCCTCGGGATCGCCGCTCCCTTCCAGGAGCTCGCGGGCCTCGTCGAATCGCTCGGTTCGCTCCGCCCGGACGATCCCCCGGCCGACGCCGAAGGAGATCTCTCGTTCCCAGCGCTCGCGCGTCGCGGCAGGAATGGAACTGTCCGGGTCGCGCGCGATCGAGCCGAGCGCCATCCGGAGCGAGTCATAAGCTTCGAGCCCCGCCCCCTCGACTCGCGCCGCCTCGATCCGTCTTTCGAGTTCCACGACGCGGCGGGCGACCTCGGCCACCCGCCGCGACTGTTCCTCGGCCCGGACCTCGGACGTGGCCGCAACCCGCGATTCCTCGCCCGCGGACTCAACGAGGCTCCTCGCGACCGCGACGCCGGTGACCGCCAAGACGAGGAGCCCGGCCACCCCCACGGCAAGCCGGTGGCGGCGGGTCCAGCGCCAGATCCGCTCGCGGGCGGAGAGCGGCCGGGCGAGGATCGGCTGGCCGGCGAGGAATCGTTCGATGTCCTCGGCGAAGGCCGCCGCGGTGGGGTAGCGCCTGTCCTTCTTCTTCTCGAGCGCCTTCTGGGCGATCGTCTCGACGTCCCGCGGGAGGCCCGGAAGGAAGGACCGGGGCGGGCGAGGGTCCTCGGCCACGATCCGCGAGAGGACCTGGAGCTCGTTCCCGTCGAACGGGCGTTTCCCCGTCGCGATCTCGTAGAGGATCACCCCGAGCGACCAGACATCCGACCGTTCGTCGATCTCGCGGGTCTCGCGCGCCGCCTGCTCGGGGGACATGTAGGCCGGCGTGCCGAGGAGCGCGCTCGACTTCGTGAGGACCGGCGCCGCGTCCTCAACGAGGCGCGCGAGGCCGAAGTCCATGACCCGCGGCTCGCCCGCCCGGTCGACGAGGACGTTTGCGGGTTTCAGGTCGCGGTGGATGACCCCCGACTCGTGGGCGTAGGCCACCGCGCGGGCGACCCGGGCGACGATGCGAAGGCCCCTTGGCAGGTCGAGGCCCCGCGCGAGAGCCCTGTCGAGCGACTCCCCTTCGATATAGTCCATCGTGTAGTACGCCTGCCCCGCCTCCTCGCCGATGTCGTGCACGGCGAGGACATGGGGATGCTGGAGGCGCGCCATCGAGCGAGCCTCGCGGAGGAAACGCTCCCTGCCCTCGACCCCGGCGACCCCCGCGAGGATCACCTTGAGGGCGACCCGCCTCCCAAGAGTAGCATCCTCGGCGAGATAGACCTTGCCCATCCCCCCCTGCCCGAGCTCGGAGAGGAGCCGGTAGCGGCCGAAGCGCTCAGGGGCCTTGGCCGCGAACGGATCGGGAACCGCTTCATCGCGGGCCCGGGTCGCGGCCATGGAGTCGGCCCCGAGACCCGAGAGGTCGTCGATCGCGCCCGAGATGTCCGAACCGGACTTCGAGAGGACCGGCTTCGAGCGATCCTTCATGGCTCGAGCGACCGGTAGAGTTCCTTGAGGTCGGCCCCCATTTCGTCCGGAGTTTGGTAGCGGCTCCCCGGAGAAAGGGCCGTCGCCCGGGCGACGATCGCATCGAGGCTGGCGGGCGCTTCGGGAACGATCGAGGCTGCGGCCGCGCGCTCCCCGGCGAGGATCGCGGCCACGATCGTGCTTTCCGACCTGCCGGTGAACGGGCGGACGCCTGTCGCCATCTCGTAGAGCGTGACGCCGAGCGAGTAGATGTCCGACCGGTGGTCGGCAAAGCAGGCGTCCTCTATCTGTTCCGGGGCCATGTAGTAGAGCGTTCCCATCGCCGTGCCCGCGGCCGTGACGCCCGAGCTACCGGCGGTCGCCATCCTCTTCGCCATGCCGAAGTCGAGGAGGCGGACCGTCTTCATTCGATCGAGGAGGATGTTCTCGGGCTTGATGTCGCGGTGGACGATGTCTTTCGCGAGGGCGTGGGAGAGCGCTTTCGTGACCTGGTAGGCGATCTTTGCTGCCTGGATGAGCTTGAGGCGCCCTTTCTGAAGGAGCTCCCGTACGGTCTTCCCGCGCGCGTACTCCATGACGATGTAGTGGACCCCTTCGACCCGCCCCGTCCCGATGAAGCCGATGATGTTCGGGTGCTGGAGCATGCCGCCGGTCTTCGCCTCGCGACAGAAGCGAACGATCGCGTCCGCGTCCTCCGCCGTTTTCTCGCGGAGCACCTTCACCGCGACGAGCCGCCCGAGCGAGTTCTGGACCGCGAGATAGACTTCCCCCATTCCGCCTTGACCCAGCCGCTTGACGAGCCGGTAGTCGTCAACCGTCCGGAAAGGCCCTCTCCCCTGGGCAAGACAGGAGAGGCACCAGAGCCCTCCCGAAGCGTCTACCGCTCTCTCCTCGGCGACGTCCGCGGGCCCGAGAGCGGTCCCGCACTCGCCGGCACAAGAGGTCTGGGCGAGAAGCGCGGCCTGGGAATCGTCGGTCGCCTCCTGGGCCCGCATCACCCGTTCGGTCTCGCCGCCCGCGTCGCGGTGGGAGGGGAGCGCGACCTGGATCGCGCTCGCGGGGGAAAGCAAGACCACCTCGGCGTGGCCGAGGGTCGCGAAGGAGACCTCCTCCTTTCCGACCCGGAGAGCGCGGTCCGTGAGGGCTTCGAGGCTCACCCTGTCGCCGCGGACTACCAGCCGGCAGTGGCGTGCCGCGAGGGAACCGTCCTCGAAGACGATATCGCAGTCCCGGGCGGTTCCCACGGTCGCCTCCATTCCGTCGAGGAGGGCGAGACGCCTGGGCGTGGCTCTTCCCGACAGGACGTAGACGAAGGCGACCGGAGCCCGCTTCTCCGCGCCCAGGTGGAGGGTCCTCGCCTCCTCGATCCAGCGCCCGAGATCGGGCTCTCTCGCCGAGAGATCGAGAAGGGTTTCCTCCAGGTCGCGCGATCCCGCGAGCCCCGCCTCAGTCGTGCGGCGGCGTATCTCGTCGAGATCCGCGAGCGACTCCGTGAGCTCCGGGAGGAGTCGGCCCGTGCGCGCGAAATCCTCCACGACCGCCTCGCCGGCCGATCCCGATTCCGCGCCCCGAGAGGACGCCAGCACGCGCTCCAGGCCCTTCATGCGCGACTCGAGCCGCGAGAAGCGGGTGAGGATCTCCCCGTCCTGCTCGCGTTTCGGTTTCTTCCGGAGCTGCTCGACGACCTTCTTCGCCACCTCGAAGAGGGTGAGCACTCCCGAGATCACACCCAAGATTTCCATTGCGTCTATCCCCGGGCGGCCACCGATCGACGGAACGGAGCAGGGTCATGCTAGTCATGTCGGGAGGGGCCGTCAAGGCGCGGGGAGCACCAGCTATCGGGCACCCAAACCCGAGACTAGAGCCCTGCGAAAAACTCCGCCACGTCCACAGAGAAGCCAGGGAGCGCCGGGTCTTTGGAAAGTTTGTCCCCCGGGCGAAGGTGTTTTGCTTCCGTACCCTGCCGGAAGATCGTGACGCGCCGGCTCTCCGGATCGACCACCCAGCAGCTCTTGGTGCCGCCCGCGAGAAACTCCTCCACGCGCGCCAGGAGCCGGGGCCACTTGTCCGACGGGCTGACGACCTCGATCGCGAGGTCTGGCACCACGGGGAAGTTCTTCCGGGGGATCTTCCCCTCCGGCAGGCGCTTCCGGGAGAAGTAGGCGACGTCGGGGAAACGCACCTGGTCCGGGTGACTCTTTGTCTTTGTCCCCGAGTTCTGGAAGACGAAGCCGATCGGGTTCTTCGCGAGAAAAACGTGTATCGCGGCGCCCACGTTCTGCCGCACGAGACCATGCTCTCCACCGTTCGCCATGATCCACGTCTCCTCATCGATCCTCACGACCCTCCCCGCGATGAGCTCCGCCGGCCAGAACTCGTCGAGCCGGTCCATGAATCCCTCGGCGGTCAGGAGTTTCTCCCTTGTCCTCGTCACCATTTCCGCTGCCTCCGTCCCTGTGTGCTCTCTCGCCGCGATTCTACGGCGCCCCCCATCCGTCACACAAGCGCACGGCCCGCTCGCTCAGGGTGAGCTCATCACCCTGCACCCGAGGGGATCGTACGCGCCAACCCGCCGGGGGGTAGACTATCAGGGCAATGCCGATCCGGTTCTCTTGTTCGTGCGGCAGGGAGATCGCCGTTCCGGAGGAGAAGGCGGGCGGGAGGGTCCGCTGCCCGCAGTGCCGCGAGCCCGTCGAGGTGCCGCGCCCCGTCGCAAGAGAGGCGAGCGACAAGCGAGGCGCGGATCACCAGCAGCGGACGCTCGCCTCGATTTGGAAGCTCATCGAGGGCGAGCACGGGATCACGAAAGCGGTCACGCTACTCCAGCCCGAGCCCGGCGGGGAGGCACGGGGCGCGCCCGCGGCTCCGGACGGCCCCTCGCTCGGCCGCTATCCGATCGCCGAGGAGCTCGGGCGAGGCGGCATGGGGGAGATCCTCCTCGTCCGCGACCCGGATCTGGGTCGCGAGCTCGCCGCGAAGGTGATCCTGGGCGGGCGGGCGGAGCGCCGGGTCGTCGAGAAGTTCGTGATCGAGGCGCAGGTCACGGGGCAGCTCGAGCACCCGAACATCGTGCCGGTGCACGAGCTCGGGCTCTCGCCCGATGGCAGGCTCTACTTCACGATGAAGCGGGTGCGGGGGATGGATCTTGCCGCGCTCCTTGCCTCGGTTCGCGCGGGCGCGGGAGGCGGGGGCACGACCTCGGGCCGGCGGCGCCGCGGCAAGCGAGCCGGACGTTCTTCCCGCGCGGGCGCACCGGTCGCGGGCGAAGCCCCCTCGCTTCAGCGGCTCCTTGAGATCTTCCTCAAGGTCTGCGACGCGGTCGCCTTCGCCCACAGCCTGGGCGTCATTCACCGCGACCTCAAGCCGGCAAACGTCATGGTGGGCGAGTTCGGCGAGGTGCTCGTCATGGACTGGGGGCTCGCCAAGGTCGTGGGCCACCACGACCCGGCGGCGGAAGGGGTCGTCCCGGACCTCTCGGGAAGGGTGGCGCGCGAAGCGCGCGGCGAGACCGGCGAGGAAGCGGCGCTCCGGACCGCGGACGGTGCCCTGATGGGGACGCCGGCCTACATGCCCCCGGAGCAGGCGAGGGGGGAGGTCGACAAGCTCGACGCGCGGTCGGACATCTACTCGCTCGGCGCGATCCTCTACGAGATTCTCGCTCTCGCGCCTCCGTTCGCCGGAAAGACCCCCTGGGCCGTGATCGAGCAGGTGACCCGAGGCGAGCTCGTTCCCCCGTCCCGGCGCGCTCCCGGGCGGCGCATCCCGCGCGAGCTCGAAGCCGTGGCCGAGAAGGCGATGGCGCGCGATCCGCGCCGGCGCTACCAGACAGTCGGGGCGCTCCGGGCCGACATCGAGCGCTTCTTGGGTGGGCAGACGCTTGCCGCGGCGCGCTACAACCCGGCGCAGGTTCTGGCCAAGTGGGTCCTGCGGCACAAGGCAATCTCGGCGGCGGCGGCGGCGATCCTCGTCATGGCGGCCGGTCTCTTCCTCTTCTTCGACTGGCGTGCCAGAGCCGAGCGGGAAGCCCGGGTCCGGGAGGCGATCGAGGAGGCCGCCCGGCGAACCGAAGGCGTCCCGCGCGCCGCCGAGCTCGCGAAATCCCGGCGAGGGGACGGCGAGGAAGACGCGGGCGGGCGGGAGTATCAGGAGACGCCGGAGGAGGAAAAGGCGCGGGAGGAGGCGCTCGAAGCGTATCTCGCCGCCGCGAGCGCGCTCGACCGCGCGCTCTCTCTCGACCCGGAAGACGGCGAGGCCCGCCGGCTGCGAGGAGACGTCGGCCTCGAACTCGGAAGGATCGCGCTCCTCGGCCGCGATTACCCCCTCGCCCGGCGCTCGTTCGAGGACCTCCCGGCGTACGGCATTTCCGGCGATGAGGCCGAGCGGCTCGCGGGGTCGGTCGACAAAGCCCGGGACCGCGTGCTCGATTGGCGGAAGGCGCGGCTGGAGACGATGGCCGAGGACTTCGCGCTCGGGCTCGCGAGCAAGGAGCGCCGGTTCGACAACTATGTGATGGACGACTACGTCCTGGAGGCGGCGGGGTACCGGGATTACCAGACGATCAAGATCCTCGCCCGGATGCTCTCGGCGCTCGTGGAGAAGGCGACTCGGGAGGGCGCGGGCGCGGTGTGGACCGCCCCGGAGAGGGAGACAGCCCGTTTCGCCTGTCGGGTCCTGGGCCGGCTCGACATCCCGGAGGCCTTTTCGCCACTCGCGAGCTGGATGGAGGTCGTCCGGGACACCCAGCTCTCGATCGACGCGGGCGTTGCGCTCTGCAACACGCAGGACGCCCGGGCGCTCGCGGTCCTGGAGGCGGCGAGGGAGAGGCTGGGGAGCGACTCTTACGCCTGGAGCGAGATCCGTAAGTTCTATCGGCGACTCCCCCGCCAGGACACCGAGCGGACCGGATCGATGGACGCCGACTCGAATTACCGGCTCGCCCTCGATCTCCTCGACCGCGGCGAGCTCGACGGGGCAATCGAGGCGTTTTCCAGAGCGATCGGGGAGGACCCCAACCGAGCCGAGTTCTACCTGGCGCGAGGTTGGGCGTGGTCCCGCCAAGACAAGAACCTCGCGACCGCCATCGCGGATTTCTCTCGCGCGATCGAGCTCGATCCAGGTAGCGCCGCCGCGTGGAGGGGACGTTCCGATGCCCTCGCCCGGACCGACGGCGACGAGACCCGGAGTGCGCGCGAATGCGTCGAAGCGGCGATTGCCGATGCCGACCGAGCGGTCGGGTGCGACTCGCGGGACGCCGCAAACTACCTCGCTCGCGGCTCCGCCTGGATGCACATGGACCAGTGGAAGGACGTGAGGGCGATCGCCTGGGAGAACGCCAAGGCCGACTACACACGCGCCATTGACATCGACGACGGAAACTACCCGGCTTGCATGAGTCGCGCATCGGCCCGGCGTGACTCGGGCGACCTCGACGGCGGGATCGAGGACTACACGCGGGCGATCGAGTTGCAGCCGCTCGCGTTTGGCGCCTTCCTCAACCGCGGGCTCGCCTATAGCAAGAAGAAAGAGTACGACGCCGCAATTGCCGACTTCACGCGAGTCATGGACCTCGAACCCCACAGCGCGAGCGCCTACCAGTATCGCGGCGAGACCTACGCGATGCAGGGGCTGCTCGACGAGGCGATCGGCGACCACCGCCAGGCTCTGGCGCTCCACCCCGGGGACAAGACCTGCCGCTTCACGCTAGCCCGACTCCTGGTCGCTCGCTCGTCGAAGCATCCCGACGACACCGCCGGGCGCGAGCGCCGCGCGCAAGACGTCGAAGCCGCCCTCGGCGAGCTCGAAACGCTGGTCGCGCAGGGCTGGACGGACCTCGAAGCCCTGCGAAACGACCGCTATCTTCAGCCGCTCGCCGGAGAGCCGCGCTTCCAGCGTCTCGTCTCGGGGAGGTAGACGAGCGTCCGGCCGGATACGATGGCCCGGAGCCCAGACGCCTTGAAAGGCGTCTTCGTTTACAGATGAGTCACGTTTCGCATGAACTTGGACTTGGACATGGACCTGGACATCGACTTGGACTTTGACTTGTTTTCCTTTGACGACCAAGACCAAGTCCAGGTCCAAGACCAGGACCAAGTCCAGGTCCAAGACGAAGTCGAAGACCAACAGCGCCGCCGTGTCGTCGAGCGG
>JACQVV010000130.1 GCA_016209595.1 Planctomycetota bacterium | reverse complement strand
GTCGTCGTCGTCGCCGTCATCATCGTCGTCGTCGTCGCCGTCGTCATCATCGTCGTCGCCGTCATCATCATCATCGTCGTCGTCGCCGTCATCATCATCATCGTCGTCGTCGTCGCCGTCGTCATCATCGTCGTCGCCGTCGTCGTCATCGTCGTCGCCTTGCGGGCGCATGGCAAGAACGATGCGGGCTCTCGAGGCAGCGCCGTTCCGCTCGAATTCCACGTCGGCCGAGCCGCCGGCCCCGATCGAGCCGAGGAGGTTTCGGAGGTCCTCGACGCTTGCGGTCTTCGTCCCGTTCACCGCGGTGAGGACGTCGCCCGGGGCGAGCCCCCCCGCCTTCGCGGGCGTCCCCTCGATCACCCGGACGAGTTCGACGCCCTTCCCGTTGGGCTTCCCCTCGATCCCGAGGAAGCCGGGCTGGCGCCCGGCCGTCCGGGCCGCTCCGCCGAGTTCCTGGTCTAGGAGCTCCCGCACGTCCTGGAGGATCAGCGCGTGCTGCTTCTCGAGGAGCTTCTCCACCTTCGCCAGGATCTGGGCCTTGAGCTCGTCCTGCGCGTCCACCGAGGGGTCGTTCTGCGCGAACGCCAAGCCCGAGACGAAGAACACCACACCGAGGAACCACAACATCCGACTCATCGTGTACCTCCCTGAAAGGGTTCTTGGTTTCGACGCGGGGCAGGATAGGGCCGCTGACCTTAAGTCAACGTGAACGATCCGGGGCGATTTCTTCGGGCTCGAATGAAGAAGCACTCCAAGGTACTGCGGCAGGCCGACACGCGCGCCGCGGCGATGGGTTCCCTGGGCTCCACGGTGGACCTTGGGAAGAACCTCTCCCCCGAGAAGTACATGGCCGCGATTGCGGATCTCCGTGCGAAGCTCTCCGCGTACAACGAGACGCTGTCGCACGCCGACGCGGCCAAGAACGCGTTCCACGCGAGTGAGCGCGTCGTGCAGGACCTGTCCGAGCGGATGCTGGCGGGCGTTGCCGCCACGTTCGGCAAGGACTCGGTCGAGTACGAGAAGGCCGGCGGCGTCCGGAAGAGCGAGCGCAAGCGCCCTTCCCGCAGCAAGACCATCGTGGCGTAGTCCTTCCTTGAGGGGGAGGGGAACAGCCCCCTCCCCCTTCCGACAGCCGGCACCCTCCCCTTGAAGTTCCCAGTCGGCCCCGGGCCGGGGAGCCGTTCGTCCCCGGCCCGGGTTGTTTCCTGGCCCTTGCCTGCGAATCGTTGACACAGGTCTGGACTTCGTGTGAAGTGACGCGATTCGCGAGGTCTTCCACGCTTCGCGAGCACCAAGGGGCTCCCATGTCGAGACGCCGCGCCGTTTGCCTCCTCGCCGTTCTCCTCGCGGGCTATCTTGCCGGCTGCGGCGCCGAGCACGGAACGCGGGTGGAGAGCGTCCCGGCCCGTACGGACGACCCGTTCGTCCGCGTGACGATCCTGCACACGAACGACATCCACGGCCAGGTTCACCCGAAGAAGGCGACATGGGTCTCGCAGGAGGCGCCGCCGCTCGTTGGCGGTTATCTGTCGCTCGCGACGTTCGTCGAGCGCGTGCGGAGCGAAGTAGGCGCCCAGGGCGGGCATGTCCTCCTGGTGGACTCGGGGGACGTCTGGCAGGGGACGCCGGAGGGGACACTCACGAAAGGCGACCTCATCGTCGATCTCATGAACCGGGTGGGCTACGACGTCGCCGTCATCGGAAACCACGAGTACGACCTGGGCGAGGGGAACTGCGAGCGGATGGTGCGGCGCTCGAAGTTCCCGTGGCTCGGCGCGAACATCCGGTACGAGGGCTCGGGCGGGATTCCCCCCTACGCGAAGGAATTCGTCGTCCAGGAGTACGAAGGGGTCCGGATCGGGATCCTGGGCGTCACCACGAGCGAGATGAAGAAGGTCACGGGCGCCGGCCTCACCGACGGGCTCGTCTTCGTGCGCGAGGAGGAGGGAGTGATCCGCGCAGCGCGGGCGCTGGACGTGAACTCGGTGGACCTCGTCGTCTTGGCGAGCCACTCGGGCGTGGAGCGCGAGCGGGAGTTCGCGGGGGAATTCCCGGGGATCGATATCGTCCTGGGCGGGCACTCGCACACGGAGCTCCGGAACGGCTGGATCCACCCGCAGACGGGCGTGCGCGTCCACCAGAACCGCGGGAGCGGCCTCACGGCGACCCGGATCGACCTCGTCTTCAGTCGCCGGACGAGGAAGATCCTCTCCGTCTCGGGCGCCACGATCGACCTCTGGGTCGCCGAGTTCCCGCCCGATCCGGCGGCAGTCGCGCTCGCGGCAGAATACGGCAAGGGAATCGACGCGGTGATGAACCAGGTGCTGGGCGAGCTCGCGGGGCCCCTCGACCGCGTGCGAGAGCTCGCATCGAGCCCGCTCGGCAACTGGATCGCCGACTGCATGCGGGAGGCGACGGGCGCCCAGATCGCCTTCCACAACAAGGGAGGGATCCGTTCCGACCTGCCCGCCGGCCCGATCACTCGGCGGATGCTCTTCGAGATCTCGCCCTTCGGCAACACGCTCGTCACGATGGATCTCTCCGGGCACCAGATCCGCGAGCTCCTGGAGAACTCGTTCCTGCGGGGCATGAGCTACCTTGAGATCTCGGGCCTCGACCTCGTCACCGACCCCGCGCGGCCGGAAGGGGCGCGGATCCTCGAAGCGCGCGTGGCGGGCGTGCCGCTCGACGCGAACGCGACATACAAGGTCGTGACCAACAACTTCCTCGCCCAGGGAGGGGACGGGCACGTCCTTTTCAAGGAAGGAGCGAACTGGACGGAGACGGGGATCGTGCTCCTCGATGCGACCGAGAAGTCGCTCGCCGCGGCGAGCCCCCTCGCCTACTCGTCCCAGGAGCGACTCCGGAGGCCGGCGCCCGAGGGAGCGCCGGGACCGGAGACGCCGCCGTTCGGCTTCGGCGTGGCGCTCGCGTCCTACGAGCCCGAGGCCGGCGAGGCGAACGCGCTCGTCTCGGCGGCGGCCGATGAGTTCCGCGCCCGGACCGGCGCACAGTTCGAGGCGGTCACCGCTTTCAGCGACGAGGAGCGCGCCGACTCTCTCCGGCTGCTCGCCGGCCGGCAGGGCGTCCGCCTCGTGGCCGCGCTCGGCGACGGCTACCGGCAGGCGGTCGAGACAGCGGCCGGCGAGACGCCCGGCGTCCTCTTCGCGCTCCTCGACGCGGGACCGGAGCCCGTCCCGGGAAACGTCCGCGCGGTGGAGCTCGCGCGAAACGAGGTTGGATTCGTTCTGGGGGCGGCGGCGGCGTGGCTCGCCGGAGGCGGGGACGCGGCGCTCGTCCTGGGGGACGCGGGCCGCGAGGCGGGCGAGATCGAGACCGGTTTCGCGGCGGGCTGGCGCCACGGCGGCGGCGCGAGGGCCCCTCCGGTCGTCCGGGTCGCCGAGAACCTCTCCGGGTACGAGAAGCCGGAAGAAGCCGCGGCTCTGGCCGCTGGTCTCGTCGGCCAGGACGGCGCAAGGGTGGTCGTCCACTACGTCGGCCGCGGTGCGACCGCGGTGGAGGAAGCGGTCGGCAGGGCGGGCGGTCTCGCGGTCGGATTCGCGCCGGCGGGCGCCGCTCCCGTCCCCGGCGCGGCGGTTCGCGTGCGGCTCCGGCCCGACCGGGCGTTCGCGGCCCTCCTCGGTGAGGCCGCTGTGAGCCAGCCCGTGGGAGGAAGGACGCGGCTTGGCCTTGGGGGAGGCCTCGCCGAGTTCGAGTTCCCCGGCGCGGGAGGCGCGGACATCCGCTCGCGTGTCGAGGAGCTCGTGGCCAAGATCGCCTCGGGCGAGATCCGGGTGGAGTAGGAGGACTTGATGAATCGCTCCATGTCCGGGGTCGCGCAGGCGCGCTCCGGCCGCGCCACTCTCGCGATACTCGCCGCGCTCTCCTTTCTCACGCTCGCGGTTCCGGCCGCCGCGCAGGAGGACGGCGCGGGGGGGAGAAACGTCATCCTGTTCATCGGAGACGGGATGGGGTTCCAGCAGGTCACGCTGGCTCGAATCGTGAAAGAGGGAGAGCCGGCCGAGCCGCTCTTCATGGAAACGCTTCCCGTGCTGGGGTATGCCTCCACGTGGGCCGAGGACTGCCTCGTGACCGATTCGGCGGCGGCGGCAACCGCTCTCGCGACCGGGCACAAGGTCGCGAACGGCGTCGTGTCGCAGAGAAAGGACGGGAAGCCGATCCGGACGATCCTGGAGGCCGCCCGGGACAGCGGCTACGCGACGGGGCTCGTGACGACGACGCGGATCACCCACGCCACGCCGGCCTGCTTCGCCGCCCACGACGGGAACCGGGACGCCGAGAAGCGGATCGCCCTCGACTACCTCGAAACCCGCCCCGACGTGCTCCTCGGAGGAGGGGCGAGGCACTTCGACGAGCGAACGCTCGAGCAGTTCCGGGAGCTGGGCTACCAGGTCGCGCCGGGCGCGAGCGCGCTCCGGGACGCAAAACCCGGAAAGGTCCTCGGCCTCTTCGCCGAGAGCCACCTCGCCCACGACCTCGACCGGGATGGGACCGGACAGCCATCCCTCGAGGAGCTCACCCGCCGGGCGATCGAGCTCCTCGCCGGCCGCGGGAAGGGATTCTTCCTCATGGTCGAGGGGGGGCGGATCGACCACGCGGGGCACGCCCACGACGCGGCCTCGATCGCCGCAGACACGGCGGCGTTCGACCGCGCGATCCGCGCCGCGGTCGGGTGGTCGGTCGAGGACGGCCGGACTCTCGTCGTCGTCACGGCCGACCACACGACGGGCGGCCAAGGGATCACCGAGCGGGTCGACGTACAGGGGCTCCGCCGGGTGAGCTCCTCGGCGGAGAGGATCGCGGAGCGGGTGGAGGGGGGCGAGGAGCTCGGCGCCGCGGTCCTCGCGGCGACCGGGATCGAGCTCACGGACGAGGAGAAGGCCTTCGTCGCGGCGGGCAAGGGTCCCTGGTCGCCCGCCCTGGAGATCGGCCACGTCGTCTCTAGCCGGCTGGGCGTCGAGTTCTACTCGCCCGCGGAGCAGTTCCGCCACCGGAAGACCGAAGGGCACGACGGGACGTTCGTCCCGGTGTGGGCGATGGGCGCGGAGTCGGAGGAGTTCCGTGGCCCCATGGACAACACCGACATCGCCCGGAAGATGGCCGCCTATCTCGGAGTGGAGCTCGAACGTTGACGCTTTCCGGGCGCCTGGACGAATCCGTTCGCGCCGTGCGCGCCCGGTCAGAGCTCGTCCCCGAGGTCGCGATCGTCCTGGGATCAGGGCTGGGCTCGCTCGCCGGCGAGGTCGAGTCGCCCGCGCGGGTCCCGTACTCGGAGATCCCGCACTTCCCGCGCCCCAGGGTCGAAGGGCACGCGGGGGAGCTCCTGCTCGGCCGGCTCGCCGGGAAGAGGGTCGCGGTCCTCTCCGGGCGGGTCCACTCCTACGAGGGGCACGCGATCGGGGACGTCGTCTACCCGGTGCGTCTCGCCGGGCGGCTCGGCGCGCGAGTCATCGTCCTCACCAACGCCTCGGGGGGGATCCGGAACGATCTCGCCCCGGGGTCGCTCCTTCTTCTCACCGACCACCTGAACCTCACGGGCGAGAACCCCCTCGCCGGACCCAACGAGGACCCGCTCGGGCCCCGGTTCGTGGACCTCTCGGAGACCTACTCGCGCCGGCTCATCGAGCTCGCCAGGCGAGCAGCCCGCGAGACCGGCGTCGAGGTGAAGACAGGCGTCTATGCCTGGCTCCGGGGCCCCAGCTACGAGACGCCCGCGGAGATCCGCATGCTCCGCACGATCGGCGCCGACGCGACCGGCATGAGCACGGTCCCCGAGGCGATCGCGGCGCGGCACATGGGTCTCGAGGTCCTGGGCATCTCGGTCGTCACCAACCGCGCCGCGGGCCTCTCGGAGGGGCCGCTCTCCCACGACGAGGTGATCGAGACGGGGCGGGCGGCGCGGGACCGGCTCGCGCGGCTGGTCAAGGGGTTCCTGGCGCTGGTATGACCGACGCCGAACTTGTCCTTGAGGCCCGCCGCGTGCGGGACCGCGCCCACGCGCCTTACTCCAGATTCCAGGTCGGGGCGGCGGTTCTCGATGCCTCCGGCCGGGTGTACTCCGGTTGCAACGTCGAGAACGCTTCGTACGGCGTGACGATCTGCGCCGAGAGGGCGGCCCTCTGCCGCGCCGTGGCGGAAGGGGCGAGCGAGATCGTCGCGGTCGCGGTGATCGCGGACACCGCTGGGCCGGTGCGCCCCTGCGGGGCCTGTCGCCAGTTCCTCGTGGAGCTCGCCCCCAAAGCCAGGGTGGTGATGGCGAACCTCGCCGGGGAAGTGGACGTCGCGACCGCGGAAGAGCTCCTGCCCAAGCGGTTCCGGATGTAGGCTGTTCTCGGGCCTCGCGTCTCAGGCACCCGAGTGGCTGGTCATGCACCCTGGGCGTCCCGTTGCCTTGACACAGGAATCGTGTAACGCTAGTCTCATATACGTGAAGAACGTCACGATCACGCTTGGGGAGGAGGTGGCACGCTGGGCACGCATAGCGGCCGCGGAGAAGGAAGTGAGCCTTTCGCGTTACGTGGGGGACCTCCTCCGGCAGGAAATGACGCGGCGTTCCGACTACGAACAGGCCATGCGCGAGTACCTCTCGATGAAGCCGACCGGTGGGATTCGCGGGCGCAAGCTGCCCCGGCGGGAAGACGTGCATGACCGAGCTTCGCTTCGTCGACAGTAACGTCCTCGTCTACCGACACGCCCGGGACGAGACCGCGAAGCGAAAACGAGCCGACTCGATTCTGGGGGCGTTGTGGAGAGAGCGGATCGGACGTGTCAGCGACCAGGTTCTGCACGAGTTCTACGTCGTCGCGACGCGGAAGATCGCGCGACCCGTGGCGCCCGAAGTCGCCAGGAAGGAGGTCCGACTCCTCGAGCGCTGGTCTCCGATTCCGGGGTCGGCTGCCTTGCGCGAGAGCGCGTGGCGCCTTGAGGACCGCTTCGGGCTCTCCTGGTGGGACGCGCTGATCGTCGCCGCCGCGCAGGCTGCAAAGTGTCGCTACCTTTTGTCCGAGGACTTCGGCGACGGCCAGGATTACGAAGGAGTCCTGGTCATCGACCCGTTCTCTCGCGACCCGGCCGAGCTCGGGCTCGATCTCCGCGACTGAGCGCCGCTGCGATGCAAGGATCTGGTAGAGGATCGCGCCGAGCGAGTAGATGTCCGATAGGGATCTAGTGGAAAGAGTTGTGGTGTCCGAGGGGCGAAGCGAGTATCTAGGCTTTTCCCATGTCCGCCGAACACCCCCACATGGAAAGACTGAAGGAGCTCAAGGCTCGGGCCCGCCTCGGCGGCGGAACCGAGAGAATCGAAGCCCAGCACGCCAAGGGGAAGCTCACCGCGCGCGAGCGGCTCGAGATTCTCCTCGACGACGGGTCGTTCGAGGAGATCGACACGCTCGTCATGCACGACTGCACGAACTTCGGGATGGAAGCAAACCGCGTCCCGGGGGACGGGGTCGTGACGGGCTTCGGGAAGATCGCCGGCCGCCCCGCCTTTGTCTTCAGCCAGGACTTCACGGTCTTCGGCGGGAGCCTCTCGCGGATGCACGCCGGGAAGATCTGCAAGGTCATGGAGATGGCCCTGAAGAGCGGGGTCCCCGTCGTGGGGATCAACGACTCGGGGGGGGCACGGATCCAGGAGGGCGTGGACTCGCTGGGCGGCTACGCGGACATCTTCCTCCGGAACACGCTCGCCTCGGGCGTCGTCCCGCAGATCTCGATCGTCATGGGACCCTGCGCCGGAGGGGCGGTCTACTCCCCCGCCATCACCGACTTCATCTTCATGGTCGATGGGACGAGCCACATGTTCGTCACGGGACCCGACGTCATCAAGACCGTCACGCACGAGGAGGTCACGTTCGAGGCGCTCGGGGGCGCCGAGGTTCACACGTCGAAGAGCGGGGTGGCGCACTTCCGCTCGGCCTCCGAGCCCGAGTGCCTCCGGCTGGTGCAGCGGCTCTACTCGTACCTACCCTTGAACAACATGGAGGACCCGCCCTTCGTCGAGACGGACGATCCCCCCGGGCGCGAGGACGCCGAGCTCGACGGAATCGTGCCGGAGAACCCCCAGAAGTCCTACTCGATGCTCGACGTGATCCACCGGGTGGTCGACAAGGGCGAGTTCCTGGAGGTCCACACCGACTTCGCGCGGAACATCCTGGTCGGCTTCGCCAGGCTCGGCGGCCGGGCGGTCGGGATCGTGGCCCAGCAGCCGGCCGTTCTCGCGGGGACGCTCGACATCTCCGCCTCGATCAAGGGAGCTCGTTTCATCCGGTTCTGCGACGCCTTCAACATCCCGCTCGTGACCTTCGTGGACGTGCCTGGCTTCCTCCCCGGCGTCGAGCAGGAGCACGGCGGCATCATCCGCCACGGCGCGAAGCTCCTCTACGCCTTCTGCGAGGCGACGGTGCCGAAGGTCACCGTGATTACGCGGAAAGCCTACGGCGGCGCGTATTGCGTCATGGCCTCGAAGCACATCCGCACCGACCTCAACTTCGCCTACCCGTCGGCGGAAATCGCCGTGATGGGACCCGAGGGTGCGGTCAACGTCGTCTTCAAGAAGG
>JACQVV010000129.1 GCA_016209595.1 Planctomycetota bacterium | reverse complement strand
TATTTCCTTACAGCCCCTAATCTCGCGCGCGTGCTACCTGGGTCCCGGCTGCGCCTGGATCGCGAGATCCTCGATCGGCCGGCCCGCGCGAACGGTGATCTTCTCGCGCACGAACTCGTCCTCCCCCCGCCCCCAGCGGGCGGTGAGAACGTAGTCTCCGTCGTAGAGGGTGTCGATCCGGAACGCGCCCGAAGCATCCGTCGCGGCCTGGCGCCGCACCCCCCCCTCCTTCGAAACCAAGTCCACCCGCACTCCGGGCATCCCGCGGCCGCCTGGACCGAGCACCCTGCCGCTCACCCATGCGCCCGGAGAGAGATGGATGTCGTCGCCCGCTCGGGTCTCGCGCTCGGAGAGCTCGATCCGGTCCCGGGCAAGGTACTCCGGCCCGCCCTCCTCGAACGGGCCGGCGCGCACGAAGAGGTCGTACCCCCCGGGCGAAAGCCCCCGGACCCGGAAGCGACCGTCTTCCTCGGTCACGATCCGGGCCACGTACTCCTGGCCGCTGAGGAGGAAGACCTGCGCGCCCTGGACCGGAGAGCCGGAGGGGTCGAGGACCCTCCCCTCGGTCGAGGAACCGAGGATGAGTTCTAGGTCGAGCGGGATCACCTCTCCAGGGTGGTGGACCTCGATCTCGCGGGAGGCGGGCCGGAGTCCCTCGGCGTCCTCTGCGGCCGCGCCGGTGATCCTGTAGGTGCCCGGATAGAGGTTTGGGACAACGTAGTTCCCGTCCGCATCGGTCTCTCCGGTCCGGTGGACCTGGCCGTCCATGCCGAAGGCCTCGACGGAGACGCCCGCGGCGGGACGGCCCTCGGCGAGAACCCGTCCCTCGACCCGTGCCCCGGAGGAGAGGACGAGGTCGACGCCCGGGTTCTCGATTCCCTCGGCGATCGAGAGCCCGACGAGGCGGGCGAGACGGCTATAGTCCTCGCTCCGGGCGAAGACGTCGTAGGTCCCCGAGGGAAGACCCGAGAGCCGGTACGCGCCGTCCTCGCCGGCTTGCGTCGCGCTCTTCTCCTCGCCGGCGAGGAAGGCGAAAACGAACGCGCCGGGGGCCGCGCTCCCGTCCTCGCTGAAAACCCGGCCCTCGATCGCCGCCCCGGGAGAGAGCTCGAAGAGGAAGTCGGATGGCGCGGCCTGGCCTCCGGCCACCTCGAACTCCTCCATCTTCTCCTGCGGGATCGGGAGGTAGCCCTCGTGACCCCAGTAGATCCGATAACTCCCGTCGGCGAGCCCCGACATCGAGAAGCGGCCTTCCACGTCGGTCTGGGCCTGAGCGCCTGATCCTCCCCAGCCTTCACGGGATCCTCGTTCCTGGGGGTACGCCTGGACCCAGGCTCCGGCGACCCCCATCGAGTTCCCCGCCTCGGTCACCCAGCCGGTGACGGTCGCCCCGCGCGAGAGGACGACGTCGTGGCGGGTCGTTCCCGAGATCGCCACAGGATCGTACGGCGGCGAGACAAACCCCTGCGCCGTAACCCACACCCCATAAGTGCCCGGGGGCAGCCCCGCGAGCCGGTAGCGACCCTCCGAGTCGGACTGCGCCTGCGAGGCCCCGTCCGCCTCGCGGCTCCAGGCCGCGACCTGGGCGGCCTCGATGGGCGAACCGGTCTCGTCGAGAACTCGGCCCTCGAGTACGGCGTTCCCCTGGGGTCGGGGCTCCTCCCCCCGCGCCGGTCCCCGTTCCCGATCCGGAGGAGGAAGGTCGGAGGGAGTCTCGCGTTCGGGCGCGGCGGGGGGCGGCGCTCCTGCTTCCGGCTGCCGGGCCGGACGGGCCGTTCCGGGACGGCGCGGGCCGGCATCCGATGGAGAATCGTAGAGGACAGGCCCTTTCGAGGGGGCCTGACGAAGGACAAGAATCGCGCACGCCGCGCCGAACAGAACGACGAGCGTGGCGAGAACCGTTGCACGAGGCCTGGCGTTTCCTTCGTCCACCGGCGCGGCTCCTCAAGGAAGCTGACGGCGGCGACTACAGCTACAGGAGGAGTCTAGAGCTCTACGGCGCCCGCGTCAAACGCCAGCGGGAGTTCGCCTCGACGCGACAACGGAGCCCTCTTTTCTTTCGTGGTCGTGGTCGTGGTCGTGGTCGTGGTCGGTAATTCGACTCCGATCAGGAAAGGGTGACTTGCATGAGAGTGACGAGACCGGGTTCACTCTCCGGCGGTCTCCTCGAACCAGACCCGTACGGGGAAGCCGACCGGCAAGACCCCCTCCGCGCCCTCCTCGAGAGCCACCACGACCTCCAGGACCTTGGAGTCCTTCCGCTCCGTCGCGTACTCGCTCCGGAAGTTCTTTCGCCCGAGGGCCTTTTCAATCCACATGACCTTGCCCGCGAAGCGGCGCTCACCGAAGGCGGGGGCCGTCGCATGGACCTTCATGCCCACGCGGACGCGGGCCAGGTCGAACTCGTCCACGTCGGCACGAACATGGAGGGGGCGCGCCGATCCGACCTCCAGGATGGGTCTCTCGTCGGCGGGAGTGACTTGTTCCCCCACACAGGCGTGCCGGTACACGACGACGCCCGCAAGCGGCGAGCGGACGAAGGCGTCCTCGAGTTCCGCATGGGCGGCGGCGAGTCTCGCCTCGGCCGCCTCGACCTCGGCCCGAGCCTCGGCCTTCTCCTCCTCGCGCGGACCCCTGACGAGCTGGGCGAGGGCGGCGGCGGCCTCCTCCGCCCTCGCCTTCGCGGCGGCGACGTCCGCTCGACTTTCGTCGATCCTCTCCGGCCGGGTCCCAGCCTCGAGTACGGCTAGCTGGGCCGAAGCGGCCTCCACCTGGGCGGACGCGACATCGAGCGCTGTCCGGGCCTCGTCGAGGATCGCCTGCTCCATGGCGCCGCTCTCGACGAGCGGTCGGTTCCGTTCGACCGTGCGGGCCGCGTCCTCGCGGCGAAAGGTCGCCTCGGTCAGGTGGGCCCGGGCGGCCGCGATCTCCTCGATCCGCGGCCCCGCCTCGGCCTCCGCGAGGCGCGCCTGGGCGGCGTCCTCCGCAGCGGCGAGCGTCGCGAGTCGGGCACGGGCAGCCTCGATCTCCTCCGCGCGCGAACCGGCCAAAAGGAGAGCGAGGCGCGCGCGGGAGGCCGCGAGCTCCCCTTCCCGCATGAGCACGGCCGCGTCGAGATCGCCGTGGTCGAGGACGGCCAGGACGTCACCCCGCGCGACTTCGCCTCCGGCTTCCACGCGGATCTCGATCAGCCGGCCTGGCCGCGCGGCGCGCAGCTCCACGACCCGCGAGGCGGGCTCGGTGAGTCCCGGGGCGCAGAAGAGAGAGCTCCCGGCCTCCGGCGAGGGGATCCCCTCGGCCTGCGACCCGTCCGACGAGGCCCTATCGAAGAGCGTCCCGACGCTCGCCGCCGCGATAGAGATCACCACGCCGACGGGGATGAGGCACCTAGTGACAAAGGAGCGCCGCATCCTGGCTCCTCCTTTCTTCGTCAGGGGGAGGGGAACTGCCCCCTCCCCCTTCCTACCGCCGGCACGGCGTTCGCGAAGGCCTGTCGTAGCGTGCGAGGCGCGGAGAGAGGCGAACGCCGTGCCAGCGGCCCCCTCCCCTTCTTGAAGTCCGGCCCAGACCACGGCCTACACGGCCGAGGAAAAGGGCATGGATGATTCCCTCCTTTCTTCGTGGGTGATCCGGCCATCGCGGATTGCTAGGACCCGGTGCGCCAGCGGGGGCCACCGGGGATCGTGCGTCACGGCCACGATCGCCCGCTCCTCCCGCCGGGCGAGGTCGGCGAGCGTCGTCATGACCGCCTCGCCCGTCACCGAGTCGAGCGCCGCGGTCGGCTCGTCGGCCAGGACCAGACGGCCCGGCATGGCGATCGCGCGGGCGATTCCCACTCGCTGCATCTCCCCGCCCGAGAGCTCGCGCGGGAGGGAATCTTCCTTTCCCGAAAGGCCCAGGCTCCCGAGGATCTCGCGGGACCGACGATCGGCCTTCCGGCCGGAGAGCCCCGCGTGAACGAGGCCCACCCGGACGTTCTCGCACGCGGTGAGGGATTCGAGGAGATTGAAGTGCTGGAAGACGAAGGCCACGTGCCTGCGCCGGAGCGCGGCGCGCCGGGACTCGGGCAGGTCGCCGACCTTCTCTCCGGCCAGAGAGAGTCTTCCCTCGGTGGGGGCGAGGAGGAGCCCCAGGATCGAGAGGAGCGTCGTCTTCCCGCTCCCTGACGGTCCCATGACGAGCGTCATCTCGCCCGAGGCAACCTCGAGGTCGACGGGCCCCAGGACGCACGCCTGGCGGGCTCCGTCGCCATAGCACTTCGTCACTCCCTCGAGCTTCGCGAACGTGCGTGACATGTGCGTCTACTCGCGGAAAACCATGGCGGGCTCCATCCCGGCGAGCCGCCAGATCGACGAGAGGGAGGCGATGGAACAGACGAGCGCGGTGAGAACCGCCGCGCCTGCCGCGATTTCGGGTGAGAGCTCGACCGTGACGCCCCGGCGCTGGGCGAAGCCCTGCACCACGTCCGACGCCCCCAGGCCCACGACGTACCCTACCGCCCCCAGGACGGCGGATTGGACGAGGACGATCCGGGCGAGCGAGCCCGCCGAGTAGCCCAGGGCCTTCAGTGTCCCGAACTCCCGGCGCTTCTCGACCGTCATCGCGTAGATCGTCTGGCTCACGATCACCGTTCCCACCACCAGCCCGAGCACACCCGTGAGGATCAGTCCCGCGCCCATCCCGGTGTCGATGATCCAGTAGCGCCGCGTGCGGTTGGAGTACTGGCGCGTCGTGAGGACTTCCACCTCCGGCAGCGCGGAGAGTCTCGCCGCGAGCGTCTCCGGATCGACGCCCGGCGACGCCGTGGCGAGCACGTAGCTCACGCGGTCCGGACCGAAATCGTTCAGGTACTCGACGGCATTGTCCAGGGTCGCGAACACATAGGGGATCGTCGTGAACGACCCGACGCCGCGAGTGAAGGCAACCACGGTGGCCCGCCGCCCGTTGATCTCCACATCGTCCCCGAGCCCCAGGGCCCGCCCCTCACCGCCGTATCGGTCGCGCTCCCGCTCGTCGATGGCGATCCCCCCGGGGGACCGGAGAAGCGACGAATCGCCCTCGACCACTTCCCACGGCCCGGCGAGGCGCGCATCGGGTTCCAGCCCCACCACCAAAACGCTCTGCTGGCGCCCGTCGTGCGTGTCCCACTGACCCCAGGCGAGGATCATCCTCTCGGCCCTCGCCACTCCCGGAGTCCCGAGGACCTGGTAGAAGCGGCGCTCCGGGATGGAATGACCAAAGTCGAAGTTGTCGGCATTCGGCGAGGTCACCCAGACATCGGCCCTGGAATGGTCGATCACCGCGCTTGCGGCCTTCATCGAGCCGACCAGGATACCGACCTGGAGGACAACGAGAACGACCGCGAAGACGACGCCGGCAAGAGCGGTGAGCGCCCGGACCGGGTCGTGGAGGAGGTTCTTCCAGGCGATCGTCGCCGTCATGGGCCGCGTTCCTCCGAACCAGCGCCGCCCGGGGAGGCGAGGAACCCTCGGAGCAGCAGCTCCAGGGCCGCCGGCCCGCGGGTCCGCATCGCCTCGAGGTCCCGCTCCACGAGGCACTGGAGAAGAAGGCCGTCGAAGATAGGCGTGGTCACTTCCCCCGCGAATCGTACCAAGCACGCCAGGCTTGCGCGTTCGGGAAGTCGGACCCGGTACGCCGGACGAGGAACTCGCGGACGGCGTCGCTGAGCCGCTCGTCATCGACCATGGGAAAGAGAGCGGGCAAAGCGTCGGCGTGCCGGTCGAGATGGACAGCCAGGAGCTCCCGCGCCTGACGCACGACGGACTCCTCCCCGTCCGCGAGGACCCCGGCGAGTTCGGCGGCGATCCGCTCCTCGGGTTCGCCCACGGCGACGAGGGCCCGCCCGGCGGAGATCCGCGCATACCGGTCCTCATCGTACGCGAGCGTGTCGCATAGCGGTTCGATTGCCGGGAGGGCCGCCGGCCCGACGGCCGCAAGCCCCTCCGCGGCCCGGAAGCGGACAAAGGAGTCCGGATCGCCCAGCGCGAAGGTGAGCGCTCTCACGACGACCTCCTCTGGACTCCGGAGCGCTCCGAGCGCGCGGGCTGCCGACTCGCGCACGAAGGAGTTGTCGTCGAGGAGGGCGCGTTCGAGCTCGGGCGCCGCC
>JACQVV010000127.1 GCA_016209595.1 Planctomycetota bacterium | reverse complement strand
GCGCGCCGCGTCGCCGTGCGTTCGCTCGACGCCCAGAGCGCGCTCCTCCCGGCCGTCCGCAGCCGCTTCATCGCCGAGGCCCGGCTCGTCGCGCAGCTCGAGCATCCAGGAATCCTCCGAGTCCACGACATGGGGCTCCTCCCCGACGGGCGGCCGTACTACACGACCCCCTCGGTATCGGGAAAGACGCTCGAGGAGGCCGCGCCCGTCCACGAGCTCCCCGCCCTATTCCGCGCGATCCGCCGCGTCGCCGAGACCCTCGACTACGCTCACGAGAACGGGGTCCTCCACCTCGCCGTCTCCCCGAAGACCGTCTTTCTCGCGGACAGCGGATCGGTCTACCTCCTCGACTGGTCGAGCGCGAGGGTCCGGGCGAAGCTCGAACCCGAGTCGGGCGAGGATTCCGGGCTCCATCCCCTCCCCGAGCGCCCCGGGGGAACGCCCTACACCTCGCCCGAGCAGGCCTCCGGAAAACCCCTCGACCGCCGCGCGGACGTCTATTCGCTCGGTGCGACGCTCGCATTCGGTCTCGCGGGCAAGCCTCCCTCGCGCGCCGCTGGCGTGGGGCGGCTCGCGGGCGTCCGCCGCGGTCTCGCCGCGATCGTAGCCAAGGCCATGGCGAGGAAGCGTAAGGGTCGCTACGCCACCGCGGGCGAGCTCGCGGCCGATCTCGCGCGGTTCGAGGCGAGCGAGCCCATCACGGCCCGCCGGGACTCCCTTCTCGCCCGCGCCGCCCGCTTCTTCCGCAGGAGACCCCGCCTCGTCGCCGCCCTGGTCGTCCTCGTTGCCGCGAGCCTCCTGGGCGCCGGCTGGTTCGGAAACGCGGCCTACCAGGAAGGCGTTCGGCGCGCCGCTCGCGCGGCCCAGGAGGAGCGAAACCGCGCCCGGCGGTTCCGCGAGAACATCGAGGAGGCGAAGAAGCTCGCCCCCGAGGAGGCCGCTCTCCGGAAGGCGCTCGCCCACGCCCAGCGGGCCGCAAAGATCGCGGCGACGCCGGGCGAGGAAACGCTCGCCTCCGAGTCGCTCGTCCGGGCCTACCTCGGCCTCGCGCGATTCGCTCTGGAGCACGCGAAAGCACCGGTCGGTCCGGTCGCGCTCGCGCTCGAACACGTCCGCGCGGCCGAAGAGGCGAGCGGAGGGGCGATCCTCGCCGCCGACATCGCCGCCGTCCGGCGGGACGCCGAGGGGCGCGTCTCTTTCCGGGCGACGGGGGAAGGCAACGGCGAAGTGCGCATCTATCGTCTCGACAGGAACTCGATCGAAGCCGGGGAGCTTGCAGCCCAGGGGGCTTTCGGCGAAGTTTTCGATCTCACGACCGGCGGCTATCTCGTCCTCGCCCAGGCCCAGGGCACGCTGGAGGTCCGGCTGCCCGTCTGGCTCGAGCGCGGCTTCGAGGAGAACCGCGACGTGACGATCCCGCTGCCCTCGGAGGCGCCAGCTGGGTTCGTCTTCGTCCCGCCGGGGTGGGCGAAGCTCGGCGAGGAGGGGAAGCGGACCTGGATCGACCACGGCTTCTTCATCGCGAAGGCCGAGCTCACATGGCGGGAATACGAGGAGTTCCTTGTCGCCCAGGGAACGGCCCGGTCGAAGTACGAGCCGCACTACTGGACGGCCGGAAACGTCCAGGAAGTCGTTCCCGCGTCGGCCCGGAAGTCCGACCACCCCGTCTTCGGCGTCTCGCACGACGACCTCGTGGCCTACTGCCTGTGGCGGAGCGCGCGGAACCCCGCATGGGAGTTTTCCCTCCCCTCGTCCGAGGAGTGGGAATGGGCCGCGCGCGGCGCGGACGGCCGAACGTACCCGTGGGGCGACTCCTTCGACCGCGCGCGGGTGAACCTCCAGGGGGACAGGACCGAGTTCTCACTCGACACGCTGACCGAACGCGCGGGCAGCCACCCCGAAGGGCGGAGCGTCTTCGACTCTCTCCAGATGGCCGACAACCTCAAGGAGTGGACGGACACCAACCGGGGCGGGACGAGCTTCGAGCTTCGTGGTGGCTGCTGGGGATCGCCAGATCCGGAGGCCCGGTGCTGGTTCTCCGTTGCGAGCGCTTCCGACAATCGGATCGCGAACATCGGGGGCCGCGTCGTCGCCGTGGCCGGGACTCATTGACCCTTGCTTCCGTCTACCCTTATTCCCTTTTCCGAACAAACACCGTCTTCGAAAGGAGTGATCGCCGAAACCCCCAGGTCTTTCCGAAGGCGGCGTGCGAGATCCAACTCTGGATCGGGGGGCCCAGCTCGTCGGTCGAGAGTTCGCCACGGGCGAAGGCCCGGCGTAGAGCGCGGAGTCGTTTCCGGAAGCGTTCGCCCGATGACTTGCGCAACAGCCGATACCCCCGGAAGCACATGAATCCGAGGAAGTCGATTCCCAGGCGCGCCGGAAAGACGCGGCACTTTTCCGGCGCAAGTCGGAGCCGCTCGGCGACGAGGAAGCGCCGGAGAGCCCTCAGGACGTCCTGAAGCCTCTCCTTCGAAGCGTCGAGGATCACGAAGTCGTCGGCGTATCGGACGTAGTAGCGGCAATGGAGCTCCTGCTTGATGAACCGGTCCATCGGGTCAAGCGCAAGCGTCGACCAGAGCTGGCTCGAGAGGTTTCCGATCGGAAGACCGCAGGGCCGGTTGTGGCGCGTGAAGAGGTCGTCACCGGGGAAGAGCGGGGCGAGGTGAGGGGGGGTGCGGAACGAATCGACGATCCGGTCGCACAGCCAGAGCACGTTCGGGTCCTTGATCCTTCGACCGAGAATCTCCCGGAGTCGGGTGTGGTCGATCGACGCGAAGAACTTCGAGATGTCGCACTTGAGACAGTAGACCGCCGCGCGCTTGCGTAGAAAGTGGCTCAGGCGATCGAGTGCCGCGTGAGTGCCCTTGCCAGTCCCACAGGCGTATGTGTCGTTTGTGAATCCCGGCTCGAAGACGGGTTCGAGGACCCGCACGAGGGCCGCGTGCACGACCCGATCGGGGAACGGGGCGGCCACAACTTTCCGGCGCTTTGTGTCGGCGGCGAGGTACGCGCCACACTCTCCGGGGCGACGGACCTAGACTTGGAGTTGGACCTCGACTTGGACGTGGACCTTGACTTGGACGTAGACCTGGACCTGGACCTCGACGTGGACGTGGCCGTGAACTTGGGCTACCCTCGTCGGAATGAATTACCGCAAGCTGGATGTCTATCAGGCGGCGGTCCGGTTCCTGCCACTCGCGGCACAGATCGCCGATGCGCTACCACACCGCTACGCAGGCATGGCCGATCAGCTTCGCCGTGCATCGCTTTCCATTCCACTGAACATCGCAGAGGGCTCGGGCAAGACGACTGGGGCAGACCAGCGCCGTTCCTACGCGATTGCGCGCGGTTCTGCGATGGAGTGCGGTGCGATCATCGATGCCTCCCGCGCGCTGAAGCTCATCGAAGACAACGCTGGCCAAGACGCCGACAAACTTCTCTCATCGGCGGTCCGGATGCTATCGAAGATGTGCCGTGTCTGAGCGGGGCCAGGTCCAGGTCCAGGTCCAGGTCCAGGTCCAGGTCCAAGCAAGACGTCCGGACCGGGCGATCGATCCGAAGCTCTACGAGCCCCACCCGGGCCGGCTCAGTTTTCGGCCGGGATGAGCTCCGGCCGGGATCGCCACCCCTGGACTCGTGTGAGGCACGCCCGGTGAAGCCTTGGCCGCACCGGCTCTGGCCGAACTGGTCCCGAGTACTGGCCACGGCGACGACGCGGCCCCCGATGTTCGCGTTCCGATTGTCGGATTCGTTCGCATCGGAGAACCAGCACCGGCAGTGAGAGCGACGACCCCATGGCCGAGATCCTCACCGAGAGGGGGACTTTGATCAACCCAAAAAACGCGAACGGGCGCCCTTCGGGCGCCCGTTCAAGGGAAGAAGGGACAAAGGGGAAAAGGGCTAACGAGTCCTGGCCACGGCGACGACGCGGCCCCCGAAGGCCGCGTTCCGAAGGCCGGAGTCGCGCGCACCGGAGAACCAGCACCGGCAGCGGTTCCTGTCATCCGCCGCACTTCCACCCCGGTAGACGCGGAGGTGTCCTTCGCCCGACGACGTCCACTCCCAGACGTTTCCCAGGGTCTGCCAGAGGCCGAAGGTGCTGCGGCCCTCGGCGTAGCGAGCGCCCTTGGCTTGATGGAAGGCTTCCAGCGCGAACGATTCGTGGAGCTCGCGATTGTTGCAGCGGCTCACGCCCCACTCGTCTCCCCAGGGGAACGTCCGCCCGTCGGCGCCGCGAGCGGCACGCTCCCATTCCGCGGTCGTGGGGAGGCGGTACTCGAAGGGCGAATTTCCCTCGGACTTCCACTTGCAGAACGCAACGAGGTCGTCGTGGGAGACGCCCCCAAGGGCGTACTCTTTCCAGTCGGCGGGATGGAGACGCGCGATCTCGCGCTGGAGGTCGTAGACCTCGCCGTTCGAGTAGACGCTCTGCGGCCGCCGATCGGGGGGAAGACTTTCGCCGTATCCGTCCCAGAACTCCCCCCAGGTGAGCTCGGCCTCGGCGATGAGGAACCCCGCCTTCGCCTCCGTGAACTCGCACGTCTCCCCTCGTAGCCACGGGCCGGGAGGAATGTAGACGAAGCCTTCCGGGATCTCGTCGGGGCGAAGGAGAGGGACGACGAGGACGCGGTTCCGCGTCTCGCCGCGCATGAGGTAGACGGGGAGGCGGCAGGGCGCGCGGTCGGGGTGGGAGAGGACGAGAAGGTAGCTTCCTGCCGCGAGCTCGAGGGACTCGCTCCCCGGCTCAAGCGTCGTGACGAGGTTTTCCGGGAGGGGCGCGTTGGCGTTCTTCTCGGGGTCGAGAGAGTAGACCTCGACCGTCGCGCCCGGCGGGTCGGAGGTCACCCGAAGGGTCCCGAGGCCGCGAGATTCGTTTTCGATCGCGTCGAGGGCGGGATCGTCCACGCCCGCCTCGCGCGCCTTCCGGACGGCGTCGAGGACATCGCTCCAGAGATTCCCGCGCCGCCGCGCCTCGGCGTGGGGGTCGGCGAGCGGCCTCGCCGCGTTTCCGAGCTGGCGCTTCGCCTCGACGAGGAGGATCGTCCGGCGCCCCGCGGTGACGCGCTCCTCGATCGGTGCGAGCTCGGGGAAGTCATCGAGGACCTGTTCGCGTGCCTTCTCGGCGCTCGTGAAGAACGCGCTCGCGACGTCGAGCTGGGCGCGGCAAAGTGAGGTGTCGCCGACCTCTCGCGCAACCTCGGCGCGGGAGATCGCCTCCTCGGCGCTGGCGAGCTCGTCGAGGGTCCTCTCCCCGGCGTCCGAGAAGGCGAGCGCCGCCTCCTCGCGCTCCGCGGCCTTGGATGCGGCCGTCCGGATGCGGTCGAGAACGGCGAGCGCGGTTCCCGCCGCGAGGAGGACAAGAGCGGCCGTCGCGGCGACCTTGTGGCGCTTGACGTATTTCAGCGCGCGGCGTAGGAGCGGCTCGGGGTACGCGGAGACCGGGAAGCCGCCGCGCCAGCGGTCGATGTCGGCGAGGAGCTCGGCGACCGAGGGGTAGCGGTCGGCGGGCTCGCGGGCGAGACACTTCCGGGAGATCGCCGCGAGCTCCGCGGGAGACGCGCTCCTGGCGATCGGCGGCGGGCCGACGTCCTGCGCCGCGAGGATGGCCGCGAACGAACTCCCCCGGAACGGGGGCTCGCCCGCGAGGCACTGGTGGAGGATCGCGCCCAGGGCGTAGATGTCTGTCGCGGGGCCGAGCTTCTCGATCTCGCCCGCCATCTGCTCGGGGGCCGCGCAGCCCGGCGTGCCCATCGCGCTGCCGGCCCGAGTCAGCCCGTGCGCTTCAGCCGGCGTGACCGTGGACCGTGACCGTGGACCGTGACCGTGACCGTGACCGTGACCGTGCGACGTGTCCATGGACCGTGACCCTGGACCTCCCAGGACGTCCGCCGCCCCCTGCACGCGCGCAAGCCCCCAGTCCGCCACCACGACCTCGCCGTGACTTCCCACCAGGATGTTCGCCGGCTTGAGATCCCGGTGGAGGACCCCGTTCGCGTGGGCGTGCGAGATCGCCTCGGCGACCTTCTGGAAGACGTCGAGGCGTTCGCGCGGAGTCTCTCCCTCGAGGACCTCGCTCCAGGGCTTTCCGCGGATCCGCTTCATGGCAAACCAGGGCCGCCCCTCTTCGTCGAGTCCCATGTCGTCCACGGCCACGATCCCCGGGTGCGAGAGCCCCGCCGTCACGCGCGCCTCGGTGAGGAAGCGAGAGAGGATCTCTGAGTGCTCCGGCGCGAGCGCGACCTTGATCGCGACCTCGCGCCCGAGGACCGCGTCGACCGCCACGTAGACCGCGCCCATCCCGCCCTTGCCGAGGAGCGTAGGGCCCCGGTAGCGGTTCGCTCCGGCACCGGCGGAGGTCAGGAGCTCCCGGACTCGCCCCGCCCCCTCGCCCCGGACGACGACCGTGTCGGCGCCCTCCACGAGGGACTCCGGCACGGTCCGCGCGATCGAGAAAGGGTCGCCGCCGGCCGCCTTCTCCCCGCGCCCCGATACGCTTCGCTCGGGTTCCATCGGCACATCGTACTTTGACCCGTCGCGATTTGTCGCCCGAGTTGTCACCCTGTCCGCGACCCCTGGGTTATGCTGTCAACATGAATCAAGACGACCAGATGGGTTTCGATCGACTCCAGATCTTCGTGCCGGAGGGAGAACGGGCTTCCAAGGCGACGCCCGTCGAGCTCCACGACCGCTGGCTCGTCGAGCTGCTGCGTCTCTGCGGCAAGCTCTTCGGCGGGGCGACGGCCTACGGCCGGGGAGTCGGCGTGTGGAGGGACGAAAGCGCGATCCTGTGGGATCGAGTGACCGTCGTGGAGGCCTGGATCGACCCGGCCCAGGGCGATCCGACTCCACGGATGCGTCGTGTCCAGCGGCGACTCAACGCCATGCGCCGCGCTCTCGGCCAGCGGGTCGTCGGCTATGTGTACAACGGGAGGATGGAGTTTGCGGGGAAAGGAGGACGGGAATGAAGAAGAGCCCGCTGGACTGTTTGCGAGAGGCCTTCATCGCAGACGGGTACAAGTACATCATGATGAACGGAAAGCCGGTCTCCGAGGAAACGCGTCCTCGCCGCAGGAAGGCAAAGAAGCGCGCGAAGAAGGCCCGGAGTTCCTCCGCTCGCTCGAAGAAGGGCGCTCGGTAGCCGCCGCGAGGTTCGCTCTGCGTCTTCGCCCCGGACGACGCGCCGTGTCGGTGCCCTCCACGAGGGGCTCCGGCACGGTCCGGCCAATCGAGAGGGGGTCCTCCACGAGGGCCATGATAGCGGCGATCTTTTTCGGAATCGGGTGAACCCTTCTCGAAACACCCGGTTGTACGTCTTGGAATGTGAATGAGGCACCGGGGGAGCGGATTCGATCGCCGGAAATCGGATGAGGCTGCGGGAAGTTGGATAGGGCTGCAGGAATCCGGATAGGGCTGCCGGAAGTCGGATGAGGCTGCAGGAATCCGGATAGGGCTGCCGGAAGTTGGTAAGGGCTGCAGGAAGTTGGTAAGGGCTGCAGAAATCCGGATAGGGCTGCCGGAAGTCGGATAAGGCTGCAGAAATCCGGATAGGGCTGCCGGAAGTCGGATAAGGCCGCAGGAAGGAGGATAGGGTCGCTGGAGTTCGGAAGTGATTGCCAGGAATCCGTTTCGATGTCCTCTGGGATCGGCGAGAAGCCGAGAAAGGAGTTACGACCATGTCCCGCAACATGCGTAGTTCCCGAACCCTGCGTCACGCCGAGAAGCGTTCCACGGCGATTGGTTCGCTCGGTCCGTCCGTGGATCTCGGCAACGGTCTCACGCTGGAGAAGTACGAAGTCGCGATCTCGGACACTCGTTCGAAGCTCGAGTCGGTGAACGAGATTCTCGCCAGGGCGCGCGTCGCCGAGAACGCGCTCCTGGAGACCGAGAAGACGCTGCGGGATCTCTCGACCCGCATGCTCGCCGGGATCGCCGCGAAGTTTGGGAAGGACAGCGTCGAGTACTCGAACGCGGGCGGAGTCCGCACGAGCGATCGCAAGCGGCGGGTCAGCAAGAAGCCCGTCGTGGTGTAGCGGCATCCTCTTCCATGAAGTCGCGCAGTCCACGGGCGGGGCGAGCGGAGCTCGCTCCGCCCGGTCGTCTTCCGGGTTGAGCTTACCGTGAAGGCTGCTCGCGTCCCTCGATCACCCGGCGCCAGCGTTCCGGCACGGACAGGTAGGCGCTACCGTACGTCGGATCAAGGGGGGCGTTCACGTACCAGCCTTCCGCGAGGAAGAGGGGCATCTCGGGCAGCGCCGAGCCGATCGCGGCCGGCTCGACGTACGCCCGGGGGAGCGAGTTCGCCTCGTACGAGGCAAGGGTGAGCGGGCGATCCGGCGGCGGCTGGTACGGCCGATCGTCGAAATTGGCCCAGAAGGCTCCGTGGATTCCGCCGGCGTCATATTTCCCGGGCGGGAAAAGGTCCACGATCAGCAGGTGGACCCCCGACGCAAGCGCGGAGTACGCCTTGTGGAGGAACTTCCCGAGCCGTTCGCGGTTGTTCTTGTTCCCGGGCGAAAGGATCTCGACCATGGCCACAATCTCATCGCCCGCGGAGTGCCGGATGGCGAGCGTCTTTCGTCTGCCGGCCAGGACCTCTTCCTCGTCCGGGGTCGCGCGCGCGTCGTCTGTGTCCTTGTCCCGGGTCGCGCGCGCGCGCTCCAGCCGCGCCGTTGCGACGACGCTGACGCGCGGAGGAGCTTCCGCCACCGCGGTCGCCCCGTTCGGCGTGCCTTCTCGATTCCCCAAGGGTCCTGCCTCGCGGAGCGTCAGGACATCGGGCAGGGTCTCCCCCGCGGACTGTTCCGCCAGGGCGTAGTAGTCGGCGGGCAGTCTTCCCGCGTTCAAGGCGCGGGCGAGCTCCACGATCCAGGAGCAGTGGAAGTGGTGGAAAGTGCCGGCGGAGACCCGGGTCCAGTCGTGGACAGGCATGGTGCGGCCATTCTACCCCGATCCTTGCGGCCCGTGGATAAAGTCATTCTGGCTGCGCGCGGGGGGCACCCATCACGCCGAAGGCGCGATGGGTCCGCGCGATATCTTCGTCGCGAATGCTCGTCGTATCGTCCCAATACGACTGCGCTTCGCTCCTCGATCTCGCGCGAAATCGCTCGCGCTCGCCTCTGAAGCACTTTATCCACGGGCCGCTTGCGGCGGAAGTTCGAGTCCTGTAAGATCCGGCTGTTCCGTATCCTTCGGGTACGTCCGGTCCCGGCCGGGAAAGGGTGGGGTGCGCATGGCCACGATGTCGCCGCGCGAGACGCTCTTCTGCCAGATCGCCCTGAAGAAGGGGATGATCACCAAGGACCAGGTCGCGCGGGCGATCCTCGTCCAGAGCAAGCTGCGCGAGAAAGGAAAGGGGACGGACGAGGTCGCGATCCAGCGGATCCTCGTCGCGACGGGCGCGCTCTCCCTGGATCAGGCGAAGGCAATCCACGCGACGAAGCTTTTTCGCGAGAAGTCGGGCGGCGCGAACGGTGGCGCGAACGGCGGCGCGAACAGAGGCCCGAACTGCGGGACGAACGACGAGGCCGAGGGGCCGGTCGATCCCACGGAGCGGCTGACGGTCGCCTGCGAGCCGGAGCCGGAGCCGGACGAGGAGGATGCCTCCACTCGCCCCGGGGTCGCGAAGGCCGCGGCGGGTACGAGCGAATCCTCAGAGACCTGGGCCGTGGAACGGGGCACCGAGAAGGGAAAGCCCATCTTCCTCGCGAGCGACGACGCGCCGGCTGACGAGCCGGACGAAAAGGTGCCAGCCGCGAGAGCAAAGGTCGCCGAGAACTCGGGCAAGAAGTTCCGCCACTACCAGCTCGTCGGGAAGCTCGGCGAAGGGGCGATGGGGAAGGTCTACAAGGCGATCGACGAGCGCGACGGCAGGACCGTCGCCCTGAAGGTCCTCCCCGATCGCCTCGCGGGCGAGAAGACGATGTCGAAGAGGCTCGCGCGCGAGGCGGAGGTCCTGATCGGCCTCGACCACCCGAACCTCGTCAAGGGGTACGAGGTGGGGAACGTCCAGGGGAAGATCTACTTCGCCATGGAGTTCGTGGAAGGGAAAAGCGTTCAGGAGCACTTCGCCGAGGACTGGCCGCTGGAGGAGAAGAAGGCCTTGGAGATCGCGGTCGAGGTCGCGAGCGCTCTCGATCACCTGGCGAAGAAGGGGCTCGTGCACCGCGACATCAAGCCGGCCAATATCCACATCACGACGGACGGCCGGGTGAAGCTCATGGACTTCGGGATCGCGCAGGTCTCCGAGGCCCGCTCCCGGCTGACCCTGGAGGGGACGACGCTGGGGACGCCGCACTACATGTCCCCGGAGATGACGACCCGCGAGGGGGACGTGGACATCCGGAGCGACATCTACTCGCTCGGCGCCACGCTGTACGAGCTCCTCACGGGAAAGCCTCCCTACGACGCGCCGCTCCCGCTCCTCGTGCTCACGAAGCACACGCGCGAGACGCTCGTCCCGCCGAAAGAGGAGAACCCGGCCCTCTCGGAGGACGCGAACCAGGTCCTCTGCAAGATGCTCGCCAAGGACCCGGCGCTTCGCTACCAGACCCCCGACGACCTCAAGAAAGACCTCCAGCGGATCCTCAAGGGAAAGCCGATTCTCCTTGACCACGCGATCGAGGTCTACACGGCGGCGCTCACGCCCGCCGCGGATCTCCTCGCTGCGCTGCCCGTTGGCGAGGAGGGGGTCCGGCCCGCCCGCGCGGCGACCCTCATCCCGAAGCAGAGCGCGCGGAAGAAGTGGATCCTCGTTGCGGCCGCGGGAGGCGCGCTCCTCATCTTGGCGGCCGCCGGGTTCCTCGTATTCTCGGGTTCGGACTCGGACGGGGGAACCGGCGGGGCGGACGGCTCTCGCGCCTCCGCGGGGGACGGATCGAGCCGCGCGAAGGACCCCGCGAAGTCCGGCCGGGACCCGCGTGGGACGAAGCGACCCGGCGCCGAGGGGACGGCGGGAGCCGATCCGGCCGCAGGTGCAGGACCAGAGGATGCTGGAGCGAGGAACCCGGGTGCGGACCCCTCGGGCGAGACCCAGCGGGGCACCGCCGGCACCGCGCCGGAGCGGCCCGCCATCGACCCCAGGGTCCAGGACCGCGCCGATCGTCTCTTCGCCCTCGACGAGAACGGCGCGTCGTACCTCGACCGCGAGTTCTTCCTTCCTCTTCTCCAGGCGAGGGACGAGCTCGCCCAGATCTGGACCGGCGCGAAGGATCTCTTCTCCCAGTACGGCGGGAAGATCGATCCGGCGCAGCTCGCGGCCGTGGAGAAGACGCTTGCCCAGTTCGAGGCACCGCCCTTCACCGACTTCGTCTCGTGGCGCGACAAGGCCCGGGAGCTCTACCTGCGCGGCGACATCCAGGAGGCGCTCGACGTCCAGGACCGGATCGAGATCAACTGGATCCAGGCGCGGCAGCAGGATCTTCTGCGCAAGATCTACTTCCTCCGGGACGCAGAGGTCGGGCTCCGGCGGCAGCTCGAGGTCGAGACCCGGGGCTACCGCGAGTTCTACCTCGCTTTCCACGCCAAGGCTGTTTCCAAGCGGACCGCCGACGGGGATCTCTTGAAGCTCGCCGCCGAGAAGAAGGCGCTCTTTCCCCTCACCGGCGGGGAGGTGGACACCGATCTCGCCGACGCAGAGACGGGCCGCGGCGACGCCATGCTCGAGATCGCGCGGGTGGGCGCGGCGATTGCCGTCTACTCGGGCGAGGTGACGTCGATGAAGTGGGAGGGGAACGACGCGAAGCTCTCGCTCAAGGCGGGCAAGGTCTTCTTCGAGGTGAAGACCGACAACTACTCGTTCGACAAGGAGCTCGACGTCGCGGAGCTCCGCGCGAAGTCTCCCGACCTCTTCTGGCGCTTCGCGACCCGCGGCGCGGACGACCCGGAACTCTCCGAGGAGGCGAGGGTCGAGCGCCGGAAGGCGATCGCCCTATCGCTCCTCTACCGGCCGGACGGGAAGGGAGGCGTGGAGGAGTCCCTCCCGCTCTTCGACTCGCTTCCCGAGGGGCCGCGCGAGCGATACCGGACCCGCTGCGAGTGGATCCTAGGCCAGCGCGCCGCCGAGAACACCGAGCGCTCGATCAAGATCGTGGCCGAGGAGTTCGCCTCTCTCCGGGCGCGGCTCGACGAGGCGCGAGGGAAACTGCTCGCGATCTACCGGCGGATCCATGACCTGGAGTCCAAGATCGAGACCGTGCGCGCGGCGGTCGACCTCTCCGAGCGAGACCGGGAAGCCCAGATCGAGGATCTAAAGATCCAGACAACCGGGAGCTGGATGTCGTTCTGGGACGGTGTTCGAGCCGCGTTCCCGGATCTCGAACGCGACTTCCTCTCTTTCCAGCGCCGCTTCCACCCGAGCTCCTTCTTGAAGGACCCGGCGAACGACACGGCTTTCAACGAGTCGTTCCTTCTCATCCGCCGCCACCTCCACTGGCTCGAGGAGCCGGAGCTCTTCGCCAAGGTCGTCGAACTCGCTTTCGCCACGCTCGGGCGTGGCTACTTCGTCTCCGCCGGGATCGAGCCTCCGGCCGACTACGTCGCGCTCCTCTCGTATTTCAAGGGAGTTCCCTTCCAGGGGCTCTTCTTCCGCGGCGAGGTCGGGGCCCTCGAGGGGCGGCTCGTGAAGGTCCGCTACGACTTCCCGGCGGTGGACGATCCGTTCGAAAACCACTGGATCGACTGGCACCAGCACCCCACCCCCCGTTCCGAGCCCGACTTCTTCGTCTCGCAGCCGGACGAGGCGGTGAAGGCGGTCTTCCCGCGGGAGGGGAATGCCGACAGCCGCGTCGCGGCCTACTGGTGGCCCCGCGCGTCGAACGAAGGCTTCGCGCGCGTGGACTTCACCTACCGCCCCCTCTCGATCGGGACGCGGGCATCCGTCGCGATCCTCACCTCCGAGTCCTCGCCGACGGGGTTCTACTTCGTCCTCCCCACGCCGGGCGACGCGTCCGGGGGACCGACGACCTGCCGGATCGTCGAGAACCTCCTCCTCCCGACGAGGACGCGCACCGTCGCGGAGTCCGAGAAGCCAGGACCCGGGCCGAACGAGGCCGTGAAGGTGACGGCCCTCCTCGTGGGCCAGGAGCTCAAGTTCTACCTGGGCGGCGAGCGGATCGCGTCGTATTTCATCGAACGGCCCGATCCGACCGCGCGGAGCTTCACGGTTGAATTCCGAATCCTCGCCGGGGAAGCGTTCTTCGACGACGTCGAGCTCCATGTGTCGCTCGACCGGACGTTCTTCCTCCAGCGCGCCCACCAGGTGTTCAAGTGGATCGCGAAGCAGGCCCAGCAGCTCACGAACCAGACCCTCGGCCGCTACGTCAAGGTGGCCTTCGGGGGGGCGCTCCGCGACAAGGACGACGTGGACTGGGGCGGGAAAGCCGGATCGGGGCAAGGTGGCTACGACCCGCGAGCCTCTGCCCAGGACGCCGAGGAGGCGGCCAAGGAGGCCGAGGAGGCGCAGGGGGCCGCTGACAGCGCGGCGAAGCACGCCGAGACGGAGTCTCAGAAGGCCGCCGAACTGGAGAAGGCAGCCGAGAAGGCGAAGGAAGCGGCCGACAAGGCGCAGGACGCCGCCGAGAAGGCCCAGAAGCAGAAGGAAGCGGAGGAGGCGGCGAGGAAGGCTAAGGAGGCGAAGGAGGCCGCCGAGAAGGCCGCTCAGGAGGCCGCGAAGAAGGCCGAGGAAGCCAGGCGCGCCGAGGAGGCCCGCCGTCACGCCGAGGAGAAAGCGAAGAAGGAAGCCGAGGAGGCCGCGGCGGCCGAGGAGGCGAAGAAGGAGCAGGAGAAGGCCCAGAAGGATGCCGACGAAGCCGCCAAGGAGGCGGAGAAGGCCCAGAAGGAAGCGGAGAAGGCGCAGAAGGAAGCCGAAAAGGCAACGGGCGAGGCGAGGGCCGAGGCCGAGAAGAAAGCCCGCGAGGAGGCGGAGAGGGCCGAGAAGGCGCGGCAGGAGGCGGAAAAGGCCCGCCAGGAAGCCGAGAAGGCGCGGGAGAAGGCCGAACGCGAGGCCCACGAGCAGGCGGAGAAGGAGGCCAGGGACAAGGCAGAGAAGGACGCCAAGGAGGCAGTCGAAAAAGCCGAGAAGGAGGCCAAGGAAAAGGCCGAGAAAGAAGCCAAGGAGAAGGAGGCGAAGGAAAAGGGCGGCGGGGGGTAAGGGGCTGTGAGGAAATAAGTGCGGCAACAGCGAGGCCG
>JACQVV010000126.1 GCA_016209595.1 Planctomycetota bacterium | reverse complement strand
GGGCCGTCTCGACCGCCTGGCTCGGTCCGGGATTCCTGCTCACGCTCTGAGCCGACTGGATTCTCGGCCGCGAAAGGGAGTTTGGGGTGCCGCGGTTTGCCCGCCTGCCCTTTCCGGTCCTATACTCTTCTGGTTGGATCGGAGGTTTTCCATGGCCCAGCGGATCGCGATTGTGCTTCTCGCCCTCGTCGCCGCCGGAGCGTCGTTCCTTGCCCTCGTGGAGCGCCGGGAGCGCGATCGGCAGTCCGGCGAGCTCCGGGGCCAGCTCGCTGATCTCCGCGAGGCGAACCGCCGCGCGGAGTCGGCGCTTTCGGGGGAGCGCGAGCGCCTGGCCGAGGTCCGCGCGGCGAGCGTACCTCGGGCGGACTTCGAGGCCCTCTCGGATCGCTACCGGGACGAGCTCGCCCGAGGCGAGGTCGCCGCGACGGCGCAGGGCGATCGGATCCGGGCTCTCGCCGAGGAGATGGCGGTCCTGCGCGGGGAGCTCGCGGCGCTCCGCAAGGAGCGCGGGGAGCTCGCGGAGGAACTGGCAGAGAAGAAGGAGATCCTCGCCAGGATGGAGGGGGACCGGCTTGACGTGATCCGCCAGATCGTCGAGCTGGAGAGGCTGCTCGCCGCCCGCGAGGAAGAGATGGGGACCCTCGAGACGCGAGTCGAGAAGCAGGACGCGCTCCTCGAAGAACTCCAGCGCATGGACCGGGAGCAGGCGGAAAAGCTCCGAGCGCTCCTGGAAAAGCTCCAGAACAGGAACTAGACCGATGCGGATCGCGTACGCGCTGGCCTTCCTCGTCGCCGGGGTGTTTCTCGCCGGGTGCGATCTCCTCGGCGGGAGCGATGAGAAGAAGGAAGAGAGGAAGGAAGAAGCCACGCCGAAGTCGGACGGCTCGGGGCTGACCGGGGGGATCGACAAGGCCGCGCACGAGAAGAAACTCCTGGAGCTCCGGGGCCGGCTTGGGGAGCTCGAACGGCGCGAGAGGGAGCTCGACGAGAAGATGGACCGGAGCGAGGCGGAGGCGGCAGAGCTCGTGCGGGTGAAGAAGGAGCACGCGGAGCTCCTCGATGAGATCGAGAAGCTCGCCGGGGAGGCCGAGGGGCCCAAGTAGGGGCCGTGGTCGCGGAGGAGGCGGAGAGGGAGCCGTGCATCGGTTCGGACCTGTGTTCCTCCTCGCCGCGTCTCTTGCGGCCTGCCAGGAGCCGCTCCCCGAGGAGCGTGGCGGTTCCGGGGAGGAAGTTCGTCGAACCGCCGAGGCGGTGAACGCGCTCCTTGCCGCGAACCCGCCGGAAGAGCTCCGGCGCATGTCGCGTTCCGAGGAGAAGGAGCGGCGGCTGGAGAGCGCGATACGCCGGCTCGACGAGCTCCTGAGCGGCCTTTCGAACGCGCGCGAGGATCCGGCGCTCTCCGGGAGCCTCCCCGCGGACGCCTGGAGAGCCCTCTCGCGCGCGAGCGAGGCCGGCCGAGCGGCGCTTTCGTCCTACCGCCAGATCCAGCGCGACATCGAGAGACCGCGTCTGGGTCTTGTCCAGGCCGGACACTACCTCGGGCCGGAGCTCGCCGGACATCTGGGGCTGGAGGCGGGTCAGGGCTTCCTCGTCGGAAAAGTCGAGCCGGGGAGCCCGGCCTGGGAATGGGGGATCCGGGACTGGGACGTGGTCCTCTCGATCGACGAGGTCACGATCTCCGACCTCGACCTCTTCTGGATGAGGTACGAGGCGCTCGATCAGGGCGCCACGGTCCGGGTCGAGTGGATCCACCGCGGCGAGCGGCGGTGGGTGGATGCGAAGAAGTAGGGATCAGCTCGCGAGAAGCTGGTTCACCTTCGCGGCGCAGATGAAGTCGTTCTCGGAAAGCCCCTGGATCGCGTGGGTGCTGTAGCGCACGAGGACCTTGCGGAAGCCGACCTCCAGATCCGGGTGGTGGTTCTCCCGGTAGGCGATCCAGGCCACGGCATTCACGAACGCCATCACCTCGTGGTAGTTCTTGAACGCCAGGGTGCGGCGGAGCTCTTTCCCGTCCTCCCGGAGCTCCCAGCCCGGGATCTGGGGGAGCATCCGACGGGCATCGGTGGGCGAGAGAGGAGGGACGCCGCCCTCGCACGGCGCGCAACGCTTCTCCAGGAGCTCGGACATGGCGCGTCCTTCATTCTTCCTTGCGGACGTACTCGAACTCGAACGGCTTGCCGTTGATCCCCTTGACGGGGCGCGCGATCCAGTTGGCGATCTTGCCCAGGTTGTGGACCGGGACCATCAGGTTCTTCACGTACGCGCGGTCCTTCTCGCAGGGGAGGAACTCGGAAGTGCGCCGCTCCCACTCCTCCTGGGTGAGCTCGCGCCCCTCGGTGTCGAAGCAGTGGCGGGCGTAGAGCCCGATCGAGCGGTGGAAACGCTTGTCGGGGAGGCGCAGCCGGTAGGGGATCCCGTATCTCTCGATCGTCCGGTTCCAGCGGGCGAGGACCCGCGCGCAGTCCTTGATGTAGTCGTCGCGGAGGACCTCGTTCATCGCGTTGCGGATCGGGACGGGCGAAAGGAGCCACTCGCCGTCCGGTTTCTGCCAGACAGGGTAGTCCCGGGCGAGCGCGACGTGGTCGCCGTAGGAGGCCTCGTGGTCGCGCCCTTTCAGTCCGGCGGCAAAGTAGTTCGCGGCGTTCGTGGAGATCTCGCTCCCGAAGAGGTCGAGCGAGAGCGAATACCACATGTTGATATAGCGCTGGACCGTCTCGAGGTCGATCGCGCCGTGCGCCCGCACGTCATCGCATTTCGTCTCCGAGAGGATCTGGCAGGCTCGTTCGATCACCCGCCCCACGCCCGTCTCCCCGACGAACATGTGGTGGGCTTCCTCGGTCAGCATGAAGCGGCAGGTCCGGGAGAGAGGGTCGAAGCCGCTCTCTCCAAGTGCGATGAGCTGATACTTCCCGTCGCGATCCGTGAACGTCGTGTACATGAAAAAGGAGAGCCAGTCATCCACGGGCTCGTTGAAGACGTTGAGGAGCCGCGGCTTGTCCTCGCTTCCGCTGTGGCGGGCGAGGAGCTCCTCGGCCTCGTCGCGGCCGTCTCGCCCGAAGAAGGAATGAAGAAGGTAGACCATGGCCCAGAGGTGGCGCCCCTCCTCGACGTTCACCTGGAAGAGGTTCCGGACGTCGTAGAGGCTCGGGCCCGAGTGGCCGAGAGAGCGCTGCTGCTCGACCGAAGCGGGTTCGGTGTCCGCCTGCGTGACGATGACGCGCCGGAGCATGTTGCGATACTCGCCGGGGACTTCCTGCCACGCGGGATGGCCGAGGTGGTCGCCGAAGCCCACCGTCCTGTCCTTCTCCGGCGGGACGAGGAAGATCCCCCAGCGGTAGCGCGGCATCTTGACGTAGTCGTAGACCGCCCAGCCGCCCGGATCGACGGAGACCGCGGTGCGGAGGTAGACGTCGTGCGCCTGGAAGCCGGCGGGCCCCATGCCGTGCCACCAGTCGAGGTAATCGGGGAGCCATTGCTCCAGTGCCCGAACGAGCTTCTTGTCCCCGGAGAGGTCGACGTTGTTGGGGATCCGGTCGTACGAGGCCATCAGGTCCTCCGCCAGTCGAATCGTGGCCTGTGAGGGCTGCCGTAGAGGGACAACGCGCCGCTCTCGCCGGTGGCGTTGGGGCGCTGGAAGATCCAGTTCTGCCAGGCCGAGAGGCGGCCGAAGACCTTGGTCTCGGCCGTCTCTGGACCGGGGAAGCGCAGGTTCGCCTCCATCCCGGTCAGCGCGTCGGGGGAGAGGCTCGCTCTCTCCTCGATCGCGATCCGCACCTCGTCCTCCCAGTCGATCTCGTCCACGGAGCGCGTGACGAGCCCTTCCCTCTCCGCCTCTTCGGTGCCGAAGGGGCCCTCGCGGGCGAGGACAGCCTCGACCTTTCCCGGCGTCCGGAGGAACCGGACGGCGAGTCGCGAGAGCCCGTGGGTCATGGGGAAGGCCCCGGCGGAAAGTGGGCTTGTCGCGACCCGGACCTTGCCAGGATCGTCGAGGAGCATGTAGGTCCTGTCCGCGGCGAGCGCGAGTTCCAGGAGGCACCCGGCGAAGCAGGAGCCCTCCTCAACCAGGGCGAAGAAGCTCTTCGCGGTGAGATCGAGACGCCGGAGCGTCCGGGCCATGAGGAGCCGCACCTCGTTCACGAACCAGTCTTCCTTGAGCGCGTCGAGGATCCGGTCCAGGGCGAGAACCTGTTCGAGCTCGCCCCTCGTCTTGAGAAGGACGAGCCCGATCTCCTCGTGCTCCATCCGCAACCGGAGGAGCGCGTCGTCGAGCTCCCGGAAGGCTACCAGTGGCCAGAAATCGGAGCCCGCCGCGCGGACCTCCTCGACGGTCCGTGGCACCTTTCCCTGGGGACCGGAGACGATGAGCTCCGCGGTCCGGCCCTCGGGATCGAGCCTCACCTCGACGTGGGGATAGCGGAAGCCGCCCTCGGTTTCCTCCGGGGAGATCGGGGCGAGGACGATCCCCGGACCTTTCGCTCGCGCGTCCCTCGCCGCGAGCGCGAGGGCGCGCTCGCGGACCGCCGGATCGAACCGGCTCTTCGGGACGGCGGCGTCGACGAGCCCCCATTCGACCGCGCGTTTCCCCTTCACCCCCTCGGCGAGCGTGCAGAAAAGGTCGGCGAGGTCCCGGCGGACCTTGCGCTTGTCCACGAGGCGCGTGAGGCCGCCTGTCCCGGGCAGGACGCCGAGGAGCGGGACCTCCGGCAGGCTCACCGCGGCGCTTCCGTCGTCCACGAGAAGGATCTCGTCGCAGGCCATGGCGAGCTCGTATCCGCCGCCCGCGCAGATCCCGTTCGCCGCGCAGAGGTAGTGCTGGCCGCTGTTCGCGGAGGCGTCCTCGATGGCGAGCCGCGTCTCGTTCGTGAACCTGCAGAAGTTCACCTTGAACGGATGTGGGGAGCTCGCGAGCATGAAGATGTTCGCGCCCGCGCAGAAGCAGCGGTCGAGCGAGCCCGTCACGATCACGGCGCCGACTTCGGGGTGCTCGAACCTGAGCCGGTTCACGGCGTCGGCGAGCTCGATATCGACCCCCAGGTCGTAGGAATTGAGCTTCAGCTTGTAGCTCGGGAGGAGCCCGCCGTCCTCCGCGACGGACATCCTGAGCCAGGCAAGCGGCGGCTCGACCTCGAGCTTCCAGTGCCGGTATCGGGTCGGGTGCGTATCGAGAGGCAGGGAACAGGCGGGCGGTCGGGTCGTGGTCTCCATGGGGCTCCCAGGTATGACTCGAATGCTATCCCCCAGAAACCGGAGGATTCCGGCCCGAGTATACCACTACTTCGTCAGGCGTGCCTTTGCAGCACCAGGAACTTGAGGTAGCGCCCCTCGGGAAACTGCAAGAGGACCGGGTGGTCGGGCGGCTGGCCTCGCGACTCCAGGAGCGCGAGATCGACCCGCGCCTTGTAGGCGCCCTCCTTCACGGCCTGGAAGAACTGCTCCAAGGAGATGCGGGCCGAACAGGAGCACGTCGCGAGGATCCCGCCGGGCAGGACGACTTGCGCGCCCGAACGGTTGAGCGACGCGTACCCCGCGAGCGCCGGCTCGACCGTCTTCGCGCTCTTGGCGAAGGCAGGGGGGTCGAGGATCACGAGGCCGCTCGCGCGCCGAGCCACTCGCTCGGCCGCGAGGAACTCCGCAACCGGCATCTCGACGAACTCGTGGGCGCCAGGATCGAGGTCGTTGACCCTGAAGTTCTCCCGGGCAAGTTCGAGCGCCCACGGGTCGGTGTCGACGGAAACAACGCGCTTCGCCCCCGCGAGCGCGGCGTGGACCGAGAAGCCCCCGGAGAACGAGAAGCAGTTCACGGCCCGCTCGACCCTGGCGTAGCGGCGGATCGCGAGGCGGTTCTCGCGCTGGTCGAGGAAGAAGCCAGTCTTCTGGCCCTTCTTGACGTTCACGAGGAACCGGACCCCGTTCTCGACGACCGCAACGGGATCCGGCGGCTCCGGCCCCCAGAGCGCCGCGCCGCCCGCGTCGGATTCGTCCGCGTCCTCGGATGCTCCCTGCCGGCCGAAGATCCCCAGGAGCGCGTCCCCCAGCGCTCTGCGGATCGCGGCGACGAGGTCTTCGCGGAACGTGCGGAGCCCCGCCGAATAGAGCTTCACGATCGCCCAGCCGGCATAGACGTCGACCACCACGCCCGGCAGGAAGTCGCTCTCGCCGTGCACCATCCGGAAGCAGTCGGTGCCCGAGAGATCGAGGAAGGAGCGCCGGATTTCCAGGGCCCCGGCGACGCGGCGGCCCCAGAAGCCCGCATCCACTCCTTCGTCCTTCTTCCGGGTCAGCACGCGGACCACGATCGGCGAGTGGGGATCGTAGTATCCCCGGGCCACGAAGTGCCCGTTCTCGACAAGATCGACGATCGCGCCGGCCTCGAGCCCCTTCGGGCGCTCGGCGAGCCCGCGGGTGAAGACCCAGGGGTGTCCTGCCTTCAGGTGCCTCGCCAGTCCCTTCTCGATCTCGACCTGGATCGCGGCCATCCCCCTACTGGCCGCGCCGGGGCGCTTCCTCCGTCCGGAACGACCAGAGGTAGACCTTCGGCTCGCCGTTCACCTTGCAGGCGAGCTCGCAGGAGTACGCGACCGAATGAGCCATCCGGGAGCGGGGGATGGCGCAGACGGTGTTCATGTTGTCGGGCCACATCGAGAGAGCCGGCTTCTCCGGCGTCCAGAGGTGGACCTCGCGGGGGACGCGCTTCCCGTCCGGGTCGGCCAGGAGACGGAACGTGGCCTCGGTCACGCGAGTGCCAGGCGGGAACGTCGCCGTGATGGGACTCCCCCCCCGCGCCGGGTTGAAGTCATAGTAGGTCGGCGACTCGCCCGTCCAGGAAACGGGGATCCCCTCCCAACCATCGGCCGGGTAGAGGATCGGCTCGGTCCACTGGAAGCTGTCGGGCTTTCGCGTGAGCCCCGACCGGTACTCATAGAGGACGATCGGACCGACTCGCGCCAGGCCCACCGCCGCGAGCGACGGCTCCAGGAGCGGGATCCGGTGGATGAACGTGTTGAGGAGGTTCTCGCACCCGCCCTGGCAAGTCTCCGGCCCCCAGGAGATCACGCTGTCCTTCGCCGCCCGGTCGGCGGCCTCGTCGAAGTCGCGGTGCTTCCTATCCTCCTCGTGGGCGTAGCGGATCCCGTGCCGGGCGAGGTACTGCCCGTGCTTCTTCGCGGCCGCGCTCGATGTCGGCTCGTAGTCGACCGGCAGGTGCCCGAGCCGGATCCGTATCTCGTTAAGGAATACGATTCCCTCCTTCACGTCCTCGTCGGGGGTCGCGGTCGCCGGATTCGGGTCGGGCGGCTTCTCCTCCTCCCCGGGGTCCTGCGCGCCGGTCAGGGGAAGTGCGAACAAGAAAAGGAAGATCGACGCGACCACGTGCCTGGGCATGCTTGAAGATTGTACTCCTCGCTATCATGCTGGAAAGACCCGCCGACACGGCCCGTTCGCGGTCCGGGCGCGACGGGAAAGGGCGATGAAGCACGGCGACGACAAGGCTCTCGGACGGACGGCCGTCGAAAAGGGGCTCCTCGCTCCCGGAGAGCTCGAAGACTGCCTGCGGTCGCTCGCCGCGTGCCGGGCCCGCGGGGAGGTGGCGAGCCTCGCGCAGATTCTGCTCAAGCGGGGCCTCCTCGACGCGCGGTCGCTCGCGGAGCTCCTGCGCGAGGCGGCGGGGCTTCCGCCCGACTTCCCTTCCTTCCAGCGTTACGAGGTGGAAAGGAAACTCGGCTCGGGAGGCATGGCCGTCGTCTACCTGGCCAGGGACCGGGCGCTCCGGCGGCCGGTGGCCCTCAAGGTGCTGCGCGATCCCATCGAGGCGAGCGACCGCCGCCGCCTCCGGTTCCAGCGCGAGGCGCTTGCCGCGGCTCGGCTCTCCCATCCGAATCTCGTCACCGTCTACGAAGCGGGCGAGGAAGACGGGAGGCTCTATCTCGCGATGGAGTACGTGAACGGCAGGCCCCTCGACCGGTACGTGGCTGACCACAAGCTCGGGCTCGAGGAGCGGGTCGCGCTCCTGGAGACGATCGCGCGCGGGGTCCATGCCGCGCACGAGGGCGGGGTCATCCACCGGGATCTCAAGCCCGCCAACATCCTGGTGACCGAAGCGGGGGAGCCGAAGGTCGTGGACTTCGGACTGGCCCGGCTCGAGGAAGGGACCACGGCCCTCACGGGGACCCAGGCGAAGCTCGGCACTCCCCTCTACATGGCGCCCGAGCAGATCGACCGGAAGATCGGGGCCCTCTCGCCGCGGACCGACGTCTACGCGCTGGGCGTGGTCCTCTACGAGCTCCTGACCGGCGTGCGGCCCCACCAGGGCGAGAGCGCCACTGCCGTGTTCGCGAAGATCCTGCGCGAACCGCCCGAGCCGCCGCGCCGGCTCGTTCCGGCTCTGCCTCGCGAGCTCGATGCGATCGTCCTCGCCTGTCTCGAAACCGATCCGCGGGCGCGGTATCGGGACGCGGGGGCCCTCGCCGACGATCTCGCCCGGCACCTGGCCGGGGCTCCGGTCCGCGCCCGACCGGCTTCGTGGCAGGCACGGCTCTGGCGGCGCGCGAAGCGGAACCGGGCCGTCCTCGTCTGGGCAGTGGCGGCGCTCGCTGTCGGGGTCGCGGGGGGCGGCTGGGCGGTGCAGCGGGCGGGGAAAGGCGACTCCGCGCCCGAGCCCATGCCGGAAGAGGGTCGTACCACGAGCACCCGCGAGCGAGAGGCCGCAATCCGGGATCTCGAGGTCGCCCGTCCAGCGCTCGACCGGGCGATCCGGTATCGCAGGAGTCGCGATGCGACCCACGAGGAGCTCGTGCGGCGCGTGGACGTCGCGCAGGCGCCGATCGAGGAGGCGATCCGCCTGGCGCCCGACCTCGCGGCGGCCCACGACCTCCTCGGGATCGCGTGGGAGCTCAAGGGCTGGCCCGACAAGGCAGAAGGCTGCTGGCGCGCGGCGCTCTCGATCGATCCTTCGTACTCGCCCGCGCGGTTCCGGCTCGGGCGGCTCCTCGTCGCCCGGTCCTACCAGCTCACTCTCGGGACCTCCCAGGAGGAGATCGACTCCAACCGGCCCGAGGCCGAGCGGCTCTCGAAAGAGGCGGCGAGCGAGCTCGAGGAGGCGATGAAGTCCTCGCCGGGCCTGGAGGACGAAATCGAGAGAGCGATCGCCGCGGCGCAGCTCGCCCTCGTACGGAAGGACGGTCGCGCGCTGGAGATCGCGAGTTCCGCGCTCGCGCGTTTCGGGGACGGCGAGGGCGCCGAGGCCTTGCACTGGATCGCGGGGCTCGCTCAGGACCCGGCCGACCTCCGCCTGGCGTCGCTCGACCGGGCGATCGAGATCGCCTCGAACTTCGTCCTCGCCCGCTTTGCTCGCGCGAGCCTCCGGAACGCGACCAGTGACGCTCCGGGGGCGCTAGAGGACTATGACGCGCTTCTCGCCATCGACCCTCGCTTCGTGCCCGCCCGCATCAATCGGGCCGCGATCCTCCTCGCGCGAGGGGATTTGGATGGGGCGCTCGCGGACGCGGAGGCGGCGAGCGCGGTCGATCCGGCCTACGGGTGGGCCCACGTCGTCTCCGGGAACGTTCGCCAGGCAAGAGGCGACGCGAAGGGGGCGATCGAGGACTACACGCAGGCCGTGGGGGACGCGCGTGCCGCTCCGGTCGCGCTCAAGAACCGCGGTTACGTCCGGATGGTGGAGGGCGATCACGACGAGGCCCGCCGGGACCTCGAGGAGGCCGTCCGACTTTCTCCCGGCTATGTCAACGCCTGGATCGACCTGGGCGCGCTGTCGATCCTCCAGGGAGATCCGCGGGCCGCGCTCGCGGACTTCGAACAGGCGCTCTCGCTCGATCCACAGAGCGCCCTGGCCCATGTCCACCGGGCGGACGCGAGGAAGGCGCTGGGAGACCTCGAGGGGGCTTTTGCCGACTGGCAGGAAGCGATCCGCCTCGACGCGAAGTGCGAGAGGGCCTGGACCAACCGGGGCCTCGCCCGTCTCGCGGCCGGCGACCTTCCGGGCGGCCTCGCCGACCTCGAGCAGGCGCTCCAGGTCGGTCCCCGGACCGCGGAGGCTTCGAACAACCGCGGGATCGCTCGCGCGATGATGGGAGACCTCCCGGCGGCCATCGAGGGTTTCTCCGAGGCGATCGGGCTCGACCCCAGGCACGCGGGCGCCCTCTACAACCGTGGCCGCGCCCGTCTCCTCTCGGGGGACCCGCCGGGGGCCATCGACGATCTCCAGGAGGCGCTCCGCGTGGCCCCTCCCGGGTGGGGCCTGGGCGAGCAGGCCCGAGCGCTGCTCGACCAGGCGCGGAAGAAATGAGATCAGCCGCCGAGAATCGCCTCGCGAAATCTCGCGGCCGTCACGCGGTAGTCGAACACCTCGCGAGCGAGGGCCGGACCGAGCTCGCGAGCGCGAGCGAGGGGAGACCGGTCGGCGAGGAGCGAGCGGACGACGGCGGCGGCGCGCTCCGGGAAGGTCGGGTCGTGGACGCCGGAGTAGGAGAGGAGCGTCCCGATCCCT